>CAYUOW010000162.1:0-2564 GCA_964446455.1 uncultured Desulfocurvus sp. | reverse complement strand
CGCAACCGCCCCGGCTCCACCCGGGTGGACTTCGCCATGATCGGCGAGGGCGGCAAGGTCTTCCAGTAAAGGGGCCGGCAGGCTCCCGGCGCATCGTCGGCCAGTTGATTGCACCTGGTGGCGCCCTGCCGCCCCCGGTTCCACACTACTCCACCCCCTCCAGCCACACCGGGTCCCGCACCCGGTTTTTCTTTGGGACGCCCCGGCACCGCTTATGCGCCTGCCGCATACGGTTAGTCCGATTCATTCCTTCGCTGTCGGAGAGGGGCCTGCTTAAAGTGGCCCGGCATCCCCGCGCCCGCCCCCTCCTCATCCCGGGGCCCGCATCCAACGCCAAACGACCGAACCTGCCGAAGCCGCCATGACCGCCACCCAGACCGCTCACCCCACCCAGCCCCATTCCGACACCCAGCCAGAGCTCTATCCCATACCGCCTGCCGTGGCCGCCCGGGCCCATATCACTGCAGAGACCTACGCCACCCAATACCGGCGCTCACTGGAAGAGCCGGAGGACTTCTGGCGAGAACAGGCCGCCTCCCTGCAATGGATGCGCCCCTTCACCCAGGTGAAGGACACCAGCTTCGATCCGCAAGACCTGCGCATCCGCTGGTTCGCCGACGGCACCCTCAATGCCTCGGTCAATTGCCTGGACCGGCACCTGCCGGCCAAGGCGGAGCAGCCTGCCATCCTCTGGGAGGGCGACCGCCCCGGCGAATCCCGCACGGTGACCTGGGGCCAACTGGCCGACAAGGTGAACCGCCTGGCCAACGTGCTGAAGGGCCTGGGCGTGCAGAAGGGGGACGTGGTGACCATCTACCTGCCGGTGATTCCGGAAGTGATGGTGGCCATGCTGGCCTGCGTGCGCCTCGGCGCCGTGCACTCCGTGGTGTTCTCGGGCTTTTCCGCCGAAGCCCTGGCCAACCGCATTGAGGATGCGGGCGCCAAGGTGCTCATCACTGCCGACGAAGGCCATCGCGGCGGCCGGGTGGTGCCCTTGAAACAGAATGCTGATGCGGCTCTGGCCAGCCAGCCTTCGGTGCAGCATGTGGTGGTGGTACCCCGTTCCGGCGCCGCCGTACCGTTCACCCCGGGCCGGGACCTGTGGTACGACGAAGCCACGGCCGCTGCCGAGCCCTGGTGCGAGCCGGTGGAAGTGGGTGCCGAAGACCCCCTCTTCATCCTCTATACCTCCGGCTCTACCGGCAAGCCCAAGGGCCTGGTGCACACCACCGGCGGCTACCTGGTGCATACCGGCACCAGCTGGCGCAATATCTTCGACTGGCACGAGGGCGAGGTATTCTGGTGCACTGCCGACGTGGGCTGGGTCACCGCCCACACCTACAAGATCTACGGCCCCCTGCTCAACGGCGCCACCAGCCTCATGTTCGAGGGCGTGCCCAGCTGGCCCGACAGCTCCCGCTGGTGGTCCCTCATCGAAAAGCACCGGGTGAATATTTTCTACACCGCCCCCACCGCCCTGCGCTCCCTCATGCGCGAAGGCGAGGAGCCGGTGCGGCGTCACGACCTTTCGTCTCTGCGCATCCTCGGCTCCGTCGGCGAACCCATCAATCCGGAAGCCTGGCGCTGGTACCACCGGGTCATCGGCGGCGGGCGTTGCCCCATCGTGGACACCTACTGGCAGACCGAGACCGGCGCCGTGCTGCTCACCCCCCTGCCCGGGGCCGTGCCCAACAAGCCAGGGCGGGCGGCCAAGCCCTACTTCGGCATCCGCCCGGTACTCACCGACCCCCAGGGAGACATTTTGGAGGGGGCCGCCGAGGGCAACATGTGCTTCGCCGATTCCTGGCCGGCCCAGGCCCGCACCATCCTGCACGACCACGAGCGTTTCATCCGCACCTACTTCGCCCCCTTCCCCGGCCTCTTCTTCACCGGCGACGGGGCCAGCCGGGACGAGGACCGCTACTACCGCATCAGCGGCCGGGTGGACGACGTCATCAACGTCTCCGGCCATCGCCTGGGCACGGTGGAGCTGGAAAGCGCCATTTCCTCCCACCCGGCGGTGGCGGAATCGGCGGTGGTGGGCTACCCCCACGAGGTGAAGGGTCAGGGGGTCTTCGCCTACGTCACCCTGAAGGGCCACATCGAGGAAAGCGAGGAACTGCGCCGGGAGATCGTCGGCTGGGTGCGCCAGCGCATCGGCCCCATCGCCACCCCGGACGTGATCCAGTGGGCCCCGGCCCTGCCCAAGAACCGGGCCGGCAAGATCCTGCGCCGCATCCTGAGCAAGGTGGCGGCCAACGACTTCGAGAATTTCGGGGATACCTCCACCGTGGCCGACCCCACCGTGGTGGAAGCCATCGTCGCCACCCGGCGCAGCAGCCTGGGCTAGGTCAACCGGGAGACAGGACCGCCGCCAGTTCGGCGGCGATCTGGCGGGCCCCGTCCGGCGTCGGGCGAGGCGGGATGGGCAGGGCCCAGAGGCGTTGCAGGGCTGCGGCCAGATGGCCTTGCTGCAGGTCTGCCTCGGCGATTTCCAGGGCCCGGTTGTTGGCCTGCAGCCAGGGAATCAGGGCCTCCTGCTCGGGCCAGTCGGGGCGGCGGGC
>CAYUOW010000161.1:0-2688 GCA_964446455.1 uncultured Desulfocurvus sp. | reverse complement strand
CAAGCGCTAGGCTGCAGAGAGGCGGGTGACCGCCGCTCAAACGCAACACGTTAGACCGAACTCGGGGAGGCGAAGTGCGGGCGGCAGTCGCCACGTTGCTATTGGCCGTCCTGGTGTTCGCATCCGGTTGCTCTGGTGCCCAAAGCGCGCCCAACCGGTCTCCTCAGCCGGGCGGCCTGAGCTTCAACCGCCTCACGTTTGACGGTCCGCGAGATGCGGACAATGCCGCGGAAGCGCTTCGTGAGGCCCGCAAGTCCCTCGGCGAACTGACTTCGCTGTGGTACGAGTACGACGACACGAAGCCGGACTTCGCACCTGCGTCCCCTCAGGCGTTCGCTCGCGAGACCACTCTTGCTGTCGTGCCCGTGTTCGAGTACAGCGGCGCGACAACGGGCGCAGCCAGCATCTACGACATCACGAGACCGACGGCCGACGAGTACGTGCTCCTCAGCTTCTGGGACGGCGAACTCGTGGCGGCGTGCGACTGGTACCGGCCAGGTCCGGATGAGATCTACCACCCCGGTCCGTGGTTCTCGTTCTACGAGCTCGGCGGCCTGGGGTACCCGGAGGCGATCGCGAAGCTGCAAGAGAGCTTCGCGGCCCAGCCGCTGCAGTTGCGGGTTGTTCGTGTGCCGCGTGGTTGGTGGGTCGTCGGTCGCGCTTCAGCCGTCGAGAGAGCCGTCTTCGTACAGCATCAGGGTTCATACGATGACGACCCCCGCTACCAGCGAGTCTATTCACTTGAGGAAGTCCTGGCGTACGGCGCACCCCATGCACACGGCAACTAGGTCGGTCTAACTAGCGTTTCGAGCAGAACGCCATGAGTTGGTATGCTCTGGAAGGCGTTTGCGCGTCTGCTCAAACGCAACACGTTAGGCGGATGGGGGACCTGTGGCCAGGGACGAATTCTCGGCAGCCATCAAGGACACGCTCGCCAAGCGGGTTGGCTTCCGCTGCTCGAATCCTGGCTGCCGTCAGGCAACGAGTGGACCCCAAGAAGACGCGCATGGGGTAGTCAACGTCGGCGTGGCCGCACACATCACCGCTGCCTCAGCGGGCGGGCCGCGCTACAACCCGAATCTCGATTCTGCCGAACGTGGCGCCATTGCGAACGGGATCTGGCTGTGTCAGACGTGCGCGAAACTCGTCGACAGTGACGAGACCGCCTATTCCGTCGACAGGTTGCGCGACTGGAAGCGCACCGCTGAGGCGACAGCGGCAGATGAGCTTGAGAGCCGTCGCGCTCCGAACAGCGGGATCGAAGCCGTCTCACTTGAGGCTTGGCGGATCATGCCCGATCTTCTCGGTGAAATGCGCGATGACCTCGCGCAGGATGCTTCCGGCCTGGTCCGTGAGTTCGTTGCGCTTCCGAACCGCAATTGCATATGGAATCCCTCCAAACCACGTTTCACCTACTACCAGTCTGAACACGAGAATCTGATTCTCAAGATCGACTGGCTGATGGACATGGGCCTAGTTACTCAAGTCCAGTCCGGCGACTCGCGCATCTACAGGATGACCACCGCCTTCGCGCAGTCGCTGCAGCGAGCTACCGCCTAACTAGCGTTTCGAGCGGACGGCGCAAGGTAGACTGACCTGGAGCGGCACAGGCCGCCGCTCAAACGCAACACGTTAGACATAGTCCGGAGGACGGTTGGACAGCGAAACCACGAGTAGACAGCCAGCCGAAAGAGCCAACCAGGTCGGCACCGGCTGCCTTGTCTTCTTCCTGTGGCAGTTCGTGTGGAGCATCGCCGTGTTCGCGTTGGTCCTCATCTCCTTGCCAGCTCTGACCGGACTCGTACCGCGGTTCGCCTATGGAGTCGGCGTGGCTGGGCTTGCACCCGTCGCGTTCGCGGTCGCCGGATATTTCGGAATGTGGCTCGTTCGACGGCGCGATCACACATCGACCGCATGGGTTGCGCCCACACTCATGAACGCGGTGATTGTTGTTGGCGGCACTGCAGACGCCGGCGGCAGGCCGGGTTACCTGATCTTCTCCGTGGTCGCCGCGATCAGCGTGAGTGTCGGTATGTGGGTTCGGGTCCGCCAAGAGGGCGGCCGCCCATTGTCCCGCGCTCAGATTGCCCTTCTGGCGACACCGACAGCCGTGTTGCTCCTTCTTGCGGTCGCCTTTTCGGCGGCAGACGTCCGTGAGTTCAGGGTCATGAACGGCGCCGTGCTCCCGGCTGTCCCGCCGGGCGACATTGTGCTTTCGTACAAGTCCTTTGGCACCGCAGCGGCTCTGAAGCCAGGCGTCATCGTTGTTTCGCATGACCCGAGCTCCTCCGATGGAACGATCATCAGAACCGTCGGCGCAGTCGCGGGCGAGACGGTGCCGTCAGCGGAGTCCACCAGGACCCTCATGGTGCCCGCGGGACAGGTGTGGCTCAGTTCGAATCCGGACTCCAGTACGAACGACAGCTCGGAGTTCGGGCCCCAACCGCTGTCGTCTGTGACCGGGCGGGTCTTCGCTATTGTCTGGCCACTGAGTCATGTTCGGCTGCTGGTCTCGAGGTAGCCTCCGCACCAACCGACGCCGCATGCGGGCACATGTCTAACAAGGGCATCGAGCGGACGGCGCGAGGTAGACTGCGGAAGAGAGGCGATTGACCGCCGCTCATGCCCAACACGTTAGCGAGACGCGTGCGGATCTCGGGTCGTGTCTCTTGAGCGGATCGGATGAAG
>CAYUOW010000160.1:0-2731 GCA_964446455.1 uncultured Desulfocurvus sp. | reverse complement strand
CCGGATTCGCGTCCGCGCCGGTCGCCTACGCGCCCGCGCCCGTCGCCGCGCCCGTCGCCACCCCGTCCCCCGCCCCGGTCCCCCAGGCCGACCCGCGCCGCACCCCTGTGGTGCGCGTGGTGCAGGAGGCCAGCCCGGCCGTGGTCAGCATCATCAGCGCGCGCGAGGTCAAGGCTCCCTTTGCCGGGGAGTCGCTCCTGCAGCGCTTCTTCGGCGAGACCCAGGCCCAGGCGCCCAAGGCCCCCAAGTCCAAGACCGCCCAGAACCTCGGCTCCGGCGTCATCATCGACGGCCGCAAGGGCTACGTGCTGACCAACGCCCACGTCATCACCGGGGCCACGCAGATAACCGCGCGCCTGCAGGACGGACGCGAGTTCACGGCCGTGCTCCAGGGCGCGGACCAGGACATGGATCTGGCCGTGCTGCGCCTGGAGATGCCCCAAAACGAGCCGCCCCTGCCCCAGGCCCGCATGGGCGATTCCTCCGACCTCATGATCGGCGAGCCGGTCATCGCCATCGGCAACCCCTACGGCCTCTCGCACACGGTCACCGTCGGCGTGGTCTCGGCCCTGGACCGCTCCATGAGCACGGGCCAGCAGACCATCGCGGGCCTCATCCAGACCGACGCGGCCATCAACCCCGGCAATTCCGGCGGCCCGCTCCTGAACATCCTGGGCCAGGTCATCGGCATCAACGCCGCGGTGTACGCGCGCGGCGGCGGCCTGGGCTTCGCCATCCCCATCAACAAGGCCAAGAGCGTGCTCGACGAGCTCATCACCACGGGCCGCGTGGCGCACATCTGGCTGGGCTTGCTCGGCGAGAACATGACCATGGACCAGGCGGCCTTTTACGGCCTGCCCAAACCCGGAGGCATGGTGGTCACGGACGTGTTCCCGGGCACCCCGGCGGAAAAGGCGGGCATCAAGCCCGGCGATGCCTTGCTGGCCATGGGCGGGCAGAAGGTGCAGGACAAGGCGCAGTTTCTGGGCCTGCTTATGAGCTTCACCCGGGGCGAAAGCGTGGGCGTGCTCTTGAGCCGCGCGGACCAGCAGTTCCAGGTGCAGATGCGCCCGCAGGTGCTGGACCGCGACGCGGGCCTCGGCCTTGTCACCTGGCGCTGGGGCTTCACCCCCGTTGCCGCAGGCCTGCCCACCGCGGTCCCCGCCGCTCCACAGGCGGGCGGCCCCGCCCTGGCGGCCAAGACGCCCGGCGTGGACGTGGCCGCCGTGCGCGCCGAAGGCCCGGCCGCGCGCCTGGGCCTCAAGCCCGGCGATGTCATCCTGCAGATAGGCAGCCTGCGCACGGCCACCGAGGCCGACCTGCTCACGGCCTTCTACCGCTACCAGATGCACAACCAGCTGATCCTGAGCGTACAGCGCGGCCAGCATGTGTACACCGTGCGCATGAAGATCTGACGCGCGACCCTGCACCCGGCCACGCGCCTGTTCACCCGCGCGACGCAACACGGCCCGCCTCCTGCTCTTGTGCAGGCTGGCGGGCCGTTTCGCGTTTGGCTTGTCTTGCGCCGGGGTCTAGGTTTCCGGCGCGGGCTGGGCGGGCAGGCTCGGCGCGATGGGCGTGAGCGGCGCGTCCTGCGGGGCGGGCGTGCCGGGAGCGGCCGGACGCGTGGCCGGTGCTGCGGCAGGCGCGGCCGGGGGAGGCGACGCCGGTGCCGTGAGTTCCGGTCCGGGCGAGCTCGCTCCGGCCTGCTGGGCCTTGAGCTTGGCCTCCTCGATCTTGCGCAGACGGCGCTCCTTGGCCAGGGCCTTCTTCTCCTCGCGCCGCTCCAGCAGCTTCTGCTTGGCGATGCGGGCCTCCTCGCGCGAGACCACGCCGTCGTGGTTCAGGTCCATCTCGGCGAACTTCTTCTCGCGCCGGGCCAGGTATTCCTTCTGGCTCACGCGGCCGTCGTGGTTCTTGTCAAAGGTGGAAAGATAGGGCTTGGCAGGCCTGTCGCTCTTCTTCTTACGCTTCACCGGCTTGCCTTCGGCCAGGCGCTTGGCCTCGCGCTTGGCTTCCTTCTCCTGCAGCTTGGCCTTGGCGGCCTTGGCCTCCTGCGGGGAGATCACGCCGTCGTGGTTGGTGTCGGCCTTGGCGAAGCGCTTCTTGCTTCCGGCCACGTACTCGTCCTTGGTGATGCGGCCGTCGTGGTTCTTGTCCACAGAGCGCAGGTAGGGCTTGCCGTCGTCCTTCACCGACGGGCCCTTTTTCTTGGCCGGGGCGGCGAGCTTCTTCTGCTGCGGAGACGGAGCGCCCGCGGCAGGCTTGGCGCCGGGCTTTACCGCGGAGTGCGCGGCAGGGGCCTGGGCCTTGGGCGCGGCCTTGGCTCCCGCCTTGGAAGAGGCGGCCGGACGGCGGGCGCCTTCGCCCTCGTGGGGCGGGGCGTCCTGGGCCAGGGCGGGCAGGCCGCCCAGGGCAAGGGCCAGGGTCAGCAGCAGACAGGCGGTGCGAGGGGTCACCGACATCACGATCCTCCCTTCATGCGGAGCAGTGTCTGGGTCCAGGTGATGGCCTCGGCGTAATTGCTTGCCGAGGACTGCTGGTCGAGTTCGCGGCCGTCGAGGAACTGGAACACGTCCTCCCAGTTGCCTATTTCAATGTCCTCCACCAGGGACAGCCAGGTCCAGTAGGGTGAGGGCTTGGACAAAAGCGCGGCCTCCACATCCTTGTCCAGGGGAATGTTCTGCAGCAGCTTGTCCATGGGCTGGGCCAGCAGCACATCCAGCTTGGA
>CAYUOW010000159.1:0-2761 GCA_964446455.1 uncultured Desulfocurvus sp. | reverse complement strand
GCCCTGCTCCATCTGTGCGCCGAGGCCTCGCCCGAAGCCCGGGAACTGCTCTGGCCGGCCCTGGCCGGGGTGGCCGGGCTGACCATGGCGGTCGGCAACCTCGGGGCGCTGTGCCAGAAAAGCCTCAAACGCATCCTGGCCTATTCCTCCATCGCCCAGATGGGCTACATCGCCATGGCCGCCATGGCGGTCAACGACGGCGGCGGCGAGGCGGCGCTTTTCTATCTGGCGGCGTTCGCGCTGATGGATCTGGGGGCGTTTGGCGCTGTGGGGCTGCTCTCGGGCGAGGCCGGCGACCGCGACGACGTGGCCTCCTACCAGGGGCTGGGCTACGTCCATCCCTGGCGGGCCGGGGCCCTGGCCGTAAGCCTCATGTCCCTGGCCGGACTGCCGCCCACGGCGGGCTTTATCGGGAAATTCCTGGTGTTCGGCGCGGCGCTTCGGGCCGGCTATGTGGGACTGGCCGCCTTCGGCATCGTCACGGCCATCATCGGCATCTTCTACGCGCTTCGCATCGTGGCGGCGCTGTACATGCAACCATCCATCGAAGCCCATCCAATCGTCCCGACCCCGGCCGGCGCGGCCGGCAAGCTGACCCTCGCCGCCATGGCCGCCGGCCTCCTGGCCCTGGGCCTCTTCCCCGGCCCGCTGCTCGCCGCCATCGCTAGTTTGGTCGGCGGTGGATGAGGAAAGAGTGCCTCCGGCGGCCGGGAGGGGGTAACCCCCGGTATGAACCGGGTACATGGTTGACAAAACAGACCGGGAACATGGTTGACACTTTGAGGCAGAGGAGGGAGCTCCGATGCCTTGGAAAGAGGTCAATATCATGGACGCGCGGAAGTGTTTTGTCGCCGAGGCCCTGGCCGGGGTGGGCACATTTTCGGCACTTTGCCGCAAGCACGGAATCAGTCGCCAAACGGGCTATCTGTGGCTGCGGCGATTTCGGGAGTGCGGCTGTATCACAGAACGCAGCCGCGCTCCCCACAGTTGTCCACACAAGACACCAGAAGAAACTGTAACTCTTTTATTGCAGCTTCGAGATGAGTACCCTTATTGGGGACCAAAGAAACTTGTGAAGGAGCTCGGTACACGGCATGGCATAAAAGCTCCTTCACCCAGCACAGCCGGCTGCCTTCTAAAGAAACACGGACTTGTCGCAGACAAGAAACCAACCAAACGCCAGGCCGGAGGCCGGTTGCGACGCCATGATCTGTTGCAACCGAATGAACCGAATGATGTCTGGTGTATTGACTATAAAGGTTGGTTTCGTCTGGGCGACAGGAGTCTTTGTCATCCATTGACCATAACGGATCTGTGGAGTCGCTTTCTTCTGGATTGTCGCTGTCATGCTCGGCAAGATCTTGGCGCAGCCATGGACGCCATGAAGGACGTATTTGCGAGATATGGCCTGCCGCGGGCGATTCGGGTAGACAATGGAACCCCGTTTGGCTCGACGGGGTTAGGTGGTTTTACAGCCCTGAGTGTGTGGTGGCTTCGCATCGGGATTTCCGTTGATTTCATTGAACCCGGAAAGCCGCAACAAAATGGCAGCCACGAACGGATGCATCGCACCCTCAAGCTTGAAGCAACCATACCTCCGGAACATACTCTCGTACAACAGCAACAACGCCTAGATACTTGGCGGTGCAAATTTAACGAGATACGGCCCCACGAGGCTCTCGGACAAGTCACTCCAAGTTCAGTCTATAGTTTTTCAAACCGGCGCCTTCCCCATGTGGATGCTGATTTTGCCTACCCAAGCTACTTTGAAGTCCGGCAAGTTCGCAGGGATGGCATGTTCAAATGGGCAGGCAGCAAGGTCTTTTTGGGCCAAGCTTACGTTAAATGCCGCATCGGCTTGATCCGCAATTATGACCGGAATTGGCTGGTATATGTCGGGGATAAGCTAATCGGAGGGATACTTGCCCAGGAGCCGCAACATGTGGTTCCAGCGGGAAGGTTGATCGAATAAACTGTCAACCATGTACCCGGTCCAAAGTGTCAACCATGTACCCGCTTGCACACCCTCCCGGACCCTCCCTGACAGGGGGATAAAGGGGCCTTGCTGCGAAATGGCGTACGGCAGACGCCGTGACGGGACGGGAACCAGCCTTGCTTCGAGGGCCGAAGGGATGCCCTCGGCCAGAAGAAAGAGAGAATATTGTTAATTGGTTCTTGGTGTTGACGGGCAATCCGGTCGATTGAGGGCCAGGACCGCGACGCCATGTGAGGCCAGTGCCATGCAGGTTCCCCCCAGTCCCGACTACGAGGCAACCGCCCTGCTCGCCCCGGACGGGTCCGTGGCCGACGTGCGCCTGACCGTGGCCGGCAAGGTCCGCCATCTGGCCGGCCGGGGCGGGGCCGCGGCCGAGGCCGACAAGGCGCTCGCCGTCGTGGCCGCGGCCGGCGGAGACTGCCTGCCGGTCTTTCTCGGGGCGGGCCTTGGCGCGGGCATAGCGGCCGTGCGGGAGGCCGGTTTCGCCCCGGTCTTTGTCCTGGACCGGGAAGCGGCCATCGATGCGGCAACCGCAGCGCGCGCCCGCTTTGCCGGCGACCCGGCGGTGCGCTTTTGCGACGCCGCCGATCCGCTCGCCGCCGCCGCGACCGTTGCCGACGCCGCCCGGGAAGCGGGCTTTGCCCGGCTGTGCTGCATCACCCACCCGGCCTACCCGCGCCTCGACCCGACCTGGTACGGATCGGTCGCGGCGGGACTTGCCCGCTACGAGACCCTGCGCCGGGAGATCGGCTACCGCAAGTTCAC
>CAYUOW010000158.1:0-2813 GCA_964446455.1 uncultured Desulfocurvus sp. | reverse complement strand
ACGGCCCGTCAAAGAGACGCGAAGACGAAGAAACGGCCACCCCTAGATCAGGGATGACCGCCCCCAGCAGGGTCGCGAGTACCTACTTCGAGAGCAGAAACGCGTCAAGCTCCTTCACGGTGGGATTCAGTCCGCTCATCCGGGCTGCGTTTGTAGCAGCCTGAAACGCGAGACAGTGTTCCCAATACGACCTGTACGCGAGCTCTTGGTCGTACTCGACCGCCGGTGCGGCAAGCGCCGATGCCCTGAACGGCTTGAGCGCCGCCTCCGAGTAGGAATCGTAGATGGGCACCCCGGCGCGATGAAAGTGCAGATACTTGGACACGAACGACTTCGGCGCATCCTGCTTCTTGCCACGGGACAGCTCATCTCTCAAGAGTGTGGCGAGACACCCGTGAAGCTCGATCACCGTCGCAATCTGCTGATCGTCAAACTCGTCCGAAGCGGGCAGTCGCCCAATCCAGTCGTCCACGTCCGAATGATGGTCGTTGAGGACTCTTGCGACCTGCAGGACGGCGGAACCAGCGCCTTGCCTACCCTCGGCGGGCACCATCGCCTCGATTCGCGTTGCATAGCCCCTGCCGATGATCGCCACCTTCGCGACAACTTCGTCCAGACGCTCGTGACCGGGCATCCGCCTGCAGAGATCGTAGAGCTCTCGGTCCAGGGCTCCCCAGGTTGCCTGCTGCTGCTCGACAACCGTTTCGTACCCGTCCCAGAAGTCCATATCGAACCTCTCCCGCTCGATGCGTGCGTCCGACGCTGGCACATGGACCTTGGCGACCGCCCGGTCCGGCACCTCGGTCCCAACCGCTTCCGTTGTTGGCGCCTGGTCGTGAGATGCCACGTATCTGGCGTTCAGTCCCGGTCGCGATCGTGCGTCTCGACGGTTGCTGGTCTTGTAGAACCCGAGAGTCCCCCAGACATCGACGACGTCGCCGCGATACACGTCCAGATGCGCCGGATACTCGATTCGGATTGAGTCCCTCCATTTCGACGCACGGCCCACTGGCTTGGTGACCGCCAACGTCATACGAGTCCCGCCGGCCTCAAGATTCGCGATTTCGGTGACCTGCCCCGTGAAGCACAGCTTCTCACCGAGCAAGTCGAGAAAGTCCTTCTCCACGACTACGTATTCCATAGTGCGGCACTCGGTCTTGAATAGGCGTTCTTCGGACTCGAGCCGTATCAATCGTTCTGATTGGCTCTCAACGCGCTCGACGACCCGTCGATACTGCACCCGGCCCACATTCGGAACGTCGGCATCCAGGATCACCTCGAAACGCCCGAGCGAGGGCAGGGATGCGTACGCCTCGAACTCGCCACCGACTCCGACGGCTATGGCCTGACCCGCCAAGGACAGAGCGCTCTGGAGAGTGACTCTTCCCGACACACGCACGGTGTCCCCAGCGACCATCTCGAACGGCCCTGGAGTATCGAAGACCACCCAGCTCTGGCCACCTGAAGTCAGGTGAGGATCCCTGCTTGAGTGGAACGGACAACTCGCTGCGACAACCGCGTCCGAGAACGGGCAGCCGCCAGACCGCTTCGTGGGGATGTAGCGCACAATCTCCCAGTCAGCCGACGTGCCTGGCACATCGAAGGCGTCCGTCTCTTCACCCCACCAGCCAGGGTGCGCCGCCGCATCCTTCAGGTACAACCGCTTCGGATACCAGCAGAAGCCCTCTCTTCGAAACGCACACACAGGATCCCCAGAACCGTACATCAGGCGTCCCTGCTCGGCATAGACATCGGGCAGCGCTTCTGAGTGTCCCAACGGCGGTAGTGGGGGCATTCGCCACGATCCCAGTACCAGAGCGAGATCCTGCCAGTGTCGTAGTGCTCCGACCCTTCCGGAACGAGGGGCGGCTTGGTTTCCTCGGTGGGCGATGCCTCTGGGCGCCTGCAACGCCGATCCTCGAGATACCGGCAGTGGTGGTATCGACCCCCTAAACCAGAGTCCCGATCAAGGAGGCTGAACACGGCGTCCACTCCGCTCTTGTTGGCGCTCACGACGGCCCTCCCCGGACGCGATGTGCGAGCACCGAGAACGTAGCACACAAGCATTCGTGAGTGTGCACATGACGCGTCGTAACTCGGCGCTCCGACAACCGAGCCACCGGCCCCCGCGAAACGACAGGCTGCCGCTCCATCTGGTGAGCTTCAAAGGCACTACATCAGCCCGAGATCGCGAAGACTCGCGTGCTCGTCACCCCCGATCACCACGTGATCGAGAACCTCGATCCCGAGCACGTCACCGGCTTTGACCAGCCGTCGTGTGAGCTGGATGTCGGCGCCCGACGGAGTCGGATCGCCGGAAGGATGTCCGTGAACCACGACGACCGATGCCGCCGAGACCATGACGGCCTCCTTGAAGATCTCCCGAGGATGGCAAATCGACGCCGAGAGGGAGCCAACCGACGCCTCGATCACTTTCAGTAGCCGGTTCTTCGTGTTGAGCGCTAGGACGAGGAAGTGCTCCCGATCGCGACCGATGAGCAACGGCTTCACAATCTGGACGACATCCTCCGGGGTCGAGATGGTCACCGCTTTGCGCGACGCTCGGGCAGCGAGGGCCCTGCGACCCAGCTCGATTGCCGCTTCGAGCTTGGCGACGGACTTAGGACCGACGTTGCCGTACTCACGTGCGACCTCGGCCAGGGGCGCCCCGCCGAGCCAGCCGTCCGTTGCGAGCACCGTCGCCAGCCGGGTGCACGCCTCGTCGTGAATCTGACGACCGAGAATCGTGGCCACGAGTTCCACGTCGCTCTGTCGATCGGTAGTGAAATGCTTCATGAATAGCCTCCGAAATG
>CAYUOW010000157.1:0-2936 GCA_964446455.1 uncultured Desulfocurvus sp. | reverse complement strand
CGGCGCTGCTCGTGCAGGCCCTCAATCTGCAGATGAGCTACCGCCAGGCGAGGAACCGCGACCTGGCCCGGCAGATCCTCTCCATCGCCAACCAGACCCTGGCCCACCTGCGCGCGGGACTCACCGAGACCTCGGCCCGGGCCACGGCGGAGATCATCATGCGCGAGGCCCAGGTGCCCGCCGTGGCCGTCACCAGCGGGCAAACCATCCTGGCCCACCTGGGCGCGGCCGAGGAGCACCACCTGGCCGGTGGCGAGGTGCGCACCAGGGCCACGCTCAAGGTCTTCGAAACCGGCGAATCGCTCTTCCTGCGCGACAAGGCCGAGATCTGCTGCTCCGAGCCGGACTGCCCCTTGACCGAGGCCATCATCGTGCCCCTGCGCAAGGGCGAGGGCATCCAGGGCTGCCTGAAGCTCTACGGCACACGCCGCAAGCCCCTGGACGAGACGCTTTTCGAGCTGGCCAAGGGCCTGGCCGATCTCTTCTCCACCCAGCTGGAGCTGGAGAACATCGGCATCAAGAACCAGCTGCTGGCCCACGCGGAAATCCGCCGCCTGCAGGCCCAGATCAACCCGCACTTCCTGTTCAATTCGCTGAACACCATCGCCAGCTTCTGCCGCACGGCCCCGGGCCAGGCGCGGGAACTGCTGCTCGACCTCTCGCGCTACATGCGCCGCAACCTGGACTCCAGCCGGGGGCTCATCAAGCTCTCCGACGAGATCGAGCAGACGAGCGCCTACCTGGCCATCGAGCAGGCGCGCTTCGGCACGCGCATCAAGACCGAGATCGACCTCGGCCCCCTGGCGGACGAATGCGTCACCCCGCCGCTCATCATCCAGCCCCTGGTGGAAAACGCCGTGCGCCACGGCATTCTGCCCAAGCCCGAGGGCGGCCTGGTGAAGCTGACCGCCTGGCGCGAGGACGGGCACCTCCTGGTGGAGGTGCACGACGACGGCGTGGGCATGCCGCCGGACCAGGTGCGGGCCATCACCGCCGCGGTGGAGCTGGAATCGCTCTCCGAGGGCATCGGCGCGCGCAACTCCAACCAGCGCCTGGTGCAGCTGTATGGCCCGGCCTACGGCATGATGGTCTTGAGCTCACCCGGCGAAGGCACGAGCATCACCCTGCGCATACCCCAATAACCGCCAGGCAAGCCCCCTGGCAGGGACGGGAACGGCCATGAAGCACACGCTTGAGCCCCCGGACCGCACCAGCCCCCAACACTGCCTCCCGTCCGGGTGCAGTTCAGCCCCGGTTTGCGCCACCCCAGCCCCCCGATTCGCCTTTTCGCCCCAAGCCCCTTGCAAGAATCCCGCGTCAGCTGTCAGATGGGCCTTACTACCCTTACTGTAAGGAGGACTGCATGAACGCGTTGACCCTGGTCTTTGTCTCCCTATGCGTCTTCGCCATAGGCTACCGTTTTTACGGGCTGTTCATCGCCAACAAGGTGCTTGAGCTGAAGGCCGAGCGCGTGACCCCGGCCATCAAAATGGCCGACGGCCGCGACTACGTGAAGACCAACAAGTTCGTGCTCTTCGGGCACCACTTCGCGGCCATCGCCGCGGCCGGCCCGCTGCTCGGACCGGTGCTCGCCGCGCAGTTCGGCTACCTGCCGGGCGCCCTGTGGATCATCGTGGGCTGCGTCGTCGCCGGCGCCGTGCACGACATGGTGGTGCTCTTCGCCTCCGTGCGGCACAAGGGCCGCAGCCTGGGCAAGATCGCCGAGAGCGAGATCGGCAAGACCGTGGGCCATGTGGCCTCCTGGGCGGTGCTGTTCATCCTCATCCTGACGCTCGCCGGGCTGTCCATCGCCGTGGTGAACGCCATGGCCGAGAGCGCCTGGGGCACCTTCACCGTCTTCGCCACCATTCCCATCGCGATCCTGATGGGCGTGTACCTGCACGTGTGGCGCGAGAACGACGTCAAGGGCGCCAGCATCATCGGCGTGGTGCTGCTGTTCCTGGCGGTGGTCGCCGGTCCCTACGTGGTGGCCGACCCGACCCTGGGCCCCCTGTTCAACATGAGCAAGAAGACCATCGCCCTCACCATCCCGGTGTACGGCTTCGTGGCCTCGGTGCTGCCGGTGTGGCTGCTCTTGTGCCCGCGCGACTACCTGTCCACCTACCTCAAGATCGGCACCATCGTCATGCTGGCGGCGGGCATCATCTTCGTGCAGCCCACCCTGCTCATGGAGCCCATCACCAAGTTCGTCTCCGGCGGCGGCCCGGTCATCCCCGGTCCGGTGTTCCCGTTCATCTTCATCACCATCGCCTGCGGAGCGCTCTCCGGCTTCCATGCCATCATCGGCACCGGCACCACGCCCAAGATGATCGGCAACGAGCGCGACGTGCTCTTCGTGGGCTTTGGCGCCATGCTGGTTGAAGGCTTCGTGGCCATCATGGCCCTCATCGCCGCCTGCACCCTGGTCCCGGCCGACTACTTCGCCATCAACTCCGCCCCGGCCGTGTTCGCCAAGCTGGGCATGGAGGTTCAGGACCTGCCCGCCCTGGCCGCGGCCGTGCAGGAGAACATCCAGGGACGTCCCGGCGGCGCGGTCAGCCTCGCCGTGGGCATGGCCCACATCTTCGCCAAGGTGCCCTTCATGCAGCACCTCATGAGCTACTGGTACCACTTCGCCATCATGTTCGAGGCCGTGTTCATCCTCACCGCCGTCGACACCGGCACCCGCGTTGGCCGCTTCTTCCTGCAGGAGATGATCGGCGCGGTGATCCCGAAGTTCGACGACAAGCGCTGGTGGCCCGGCGTCATCATCACCAGCGCCATCTTCACCGCGAGCTGGGGCTACCTCGTCTACACGGGCGACATCAGCACCATCTGGCCCCTGTTCGGCATGAGCAACCAGCTGCTGGCCTCCTGCGCGCTGATCATCGGCACCACCATGATCATCCGCATGAACAAGGCCAAGTACGCCTGGA
>CAYUOW010000156.1:0-3180 GCA_964446455.1 uncultured Desulfocurvus sp. | reverse complement strand
CGACCTGGCCGCCGTGGCCGCCGCCACCCTGGAGGTGCTGCGCCCGCGCGGCAAGAACAACATGACCGAGTTGAGCCTGGAGGCCGCGCCCGGCCTGCCCCAGGTGGCCGCGGGAAGCGAGGCCTTGGAGCACATCCTGACCAACCTGGTGATGAACGCCCTGGACGCCGTGGCCGCCAAGACCGAGGGCGGCACCGTGCGGGTGCGCCTGCGCCAGGACCGTGCCCAGCCCGGACAGGTGGAGCTCGCCGTGGCCGACAACGGGCCAGGCATCGCCCCGGAGCACCTGGACCGCGTGTTCGACCCCTTCTTCACCACCAAGGAGGTGGGCAAGGGCACCGGCCTGGGCCTGGCCGTGGTCTACAGCCTGGTGCGCGACCTGGGCGGCGGCATCGAGGTGGAGAACAACCCCGGCGGCGGCGCGCTCTTCCGCGTGCATCTTCCCACGGCTGCTGCCGCCGGTTCAGCTGATCAGGCCAAGGACTAGGAGACAGACATGGCCCAACGCATCCTGCTCGTCGACGACGAACCCGACTTCGCCCAGGGGCTGGCGCGCCTGGTGGCCACAGGCTTCCCGGACGTGGAAACCGAAATCGCCCACAGCGGGGCCGAGGCCCTGCCGCTCATCGCCGCGGGCGGCGTGGGTCTCATGCTCACCGACCTGCGCATGCCCGGCCTGGACGGCCAGGAGCTGCTGCGCCAGGCCCTGGAGGCCGACCCCAACCTGACGGTCATCATGCTCACCGGGCACGGCAGCGTGGAGACGGCCGTGGCCGCGCTCAAGGCCGGGGCCTACGACTTCCTGACCAAGCCCGTGGAGCGCGCCGAACTGTTCCGCGCCGTGGCCAAGGGCCTGGAGCGCGACCGGTTGCTGGGTGAAAACCGCTCCTTGCGCGAGCTGGCCCGACGCTCCGAGCTGGAGCGCACCCTGGTGGGCCAGGGCCCGGCCATGCGCCGCCTGAAGGAATCCATGGCCGCCGTGGCCGCGTCGGACTACACCGTGCTTGTGCGCGGGGAATCCGGCACGGGCAAGGAGCTGGTGGCCGCAAGCATCCACCGCCTGAGCTCCCGCGCCAGCAGGCCCTTCATCACCGTGAACTGCCCGGCCATACCCGAGCATTTGCTGGAATCCGAACTCTTCGGCCACGTGAAGGGCGCCTTCACCGGCGCGGACAAGTCGCGGCGCGGGCTTTTCGTGGCCGCCTCCGAGGGCAGCATCCTGCTGGACGAGATCGGCGACATCCCCATGCCCGTGCAGACCAAACTTTTGCGCGTGCTACAGGAGCACGAGGTGCGCCCCGTGGGCTCCAGCGACACGGTGAAGGTCAACGTGCGCATCCTGGCCACCACCAACCAGGATCTTGAAGGCCGCATCGCTTCCGGCCAGTTCCGCCAGGACCTCTTCTACCGCCTGAACGTGCTCACCATCAGCACGCCGCCCCTGCGCGACCGCAAGGAGGACATCCCCCTTCTGGCCGCGCACTTCCTGGCGCAAACCTGCGCCGAGATGCGCCTGCCGCCCAAGGTCCTTGGCCCGGAGACCGTGGCCTGCCTGACCGAACGCCCCTGGCCCGGCAACGTGCGCGAACTGCAGAACTTCATCCGCCGCCTGGCCGTGTTCTGCCCCAACCCGCAAGTGGACATGAGCCACCTGCGCCAGGCCGAAGGCGGCCTGCCCGGGCATGCGCCCTGCTCAGCCCAGGCCGAACCCCTGGCCCCTTACAAGGAGGCCAAGGCCCATGTGCTCGACGGCTTCACCAAGCGCTACGTGGAACAGGTGCTCGAAATGTCCGGCGGCAACATCTCCGAGGCCGCGCGCATCAGCGGCATTGAGCGCGTGAGCCTGCAGAAGATCTTGCGCCGCATGGGCGCCAACGGGAAAGACGGGGAGTAGAGGGGAAAAAGAGAATACTTTCCCAGGGGGTATGCCCCCCCTGGACCCGCAGGGCACAGGGAGTCCAGAGGGCGCATGCCCTCTGGCGGGGTGCAGGGGCGGAGCCCCTGCGTTCAATCTATCCGCTACGCCCCTGCCCTCTCCCCTCTGCTCTGCGTATTGCCTCTGCGCGCGGACGGGCGTATTCCCGCCCCATGGAAGCCGCGCCCCCCCTTCTCGACCTTTCCTGGCCCGTGCGCCCGGGCATGCCCATGTTCCCCGGCGATCCCCCGGTGGAGCACCGTCCCATGGGCGTGCTGGCCACGCACGGCTTCGTCTCGCACCTCGTCAGCCTGCCCGCGCACAGCGGCACGCACGTGGACGCGCCCGGCCACGTCATCGAAGGCGGGGCCATGCTGGCGGATCTGCCCCTGTCGCGCTTCGCCGGTCCAGGCGCGGTGCTGGATGTGCGCGGCCGCGCGGGCCTGGCCGTGGAGGCCGCAGACCTCGCCCCGCATGTGGCGGCGCTTACCGGCGCTGCCTTTGCTTTGCTGTGGACCGGCGATTCGGCGCGCTGGGGCGCGGACGACTATTACACGCGCGGCGCGTATCTGACGCCCGAGGCCGCGGCGCTTTTGGCCGCCGTGCCGGGGCTGTCCGGCATCGGGCTGGATGCGGGCTCCGTGGACCCGATGGATTCGCATGAACTGCCTGCGCACAAGGCGCTTCTGGGGGCCGGACTGGTCATCGTGGAAAACCTGCGCGGGCTGGAACAGCTGCCGGCCGGGGTGCGGGCGGGCCAGGACTTCACCTTCTTCTGCCTGCCGGTGCTGGGCGGCGACGGCTCGCCCGTGCGCGCGGCCGCGCGCCTGTACGGCACAGGGGCCGGGCTGTGAGCATCATGCAGCAGCAATCCGGTCGGGCCGGTTTCGCCATCTACGCAAAACTCGTGGCCTCCATGGCCCTGTGGGGCGCAACGTGGGTTTCGGGCCGTGTGGTGGCCCAGTCCCTGTCGCCCTTTTCCGCGGCGTTCCTGCGCTTCCTGTTCGCCTCGATTTTCCTCTACGTCCTGCTGTGCCGGGCCTCGGCCCAGGAAGGCGGACGGGCCGGTGACCAGGCCTGCGGCCCGACCGGAAGCCGCTGGCCCAGGTTGTCGCGGCAACTGCTGCCCGGCGTGGCCTTTCTGGCCCTCACCGGGGTGTTCCTGTACAATGCGCTGTTCTTCTCCGGCCTTGCCCGCATCGAGGCCGGCCGCGCGGCCATGATCGTGGCCTGCGTGCCCTCGGCCGTGGCCCTGTATTCCGGCC
>CAYUOW010000155.1:0-3497 GCA_964446455.1 uncultured Desulfocurvus sp. | reverse complement strand
TCGCGGAGTATCCCGGGCCGTTCCCGGGCTACACTGCGGCCGTGCCGAAGAGCTGTGCTCCTGTTGCCCGCGTTCTCAAGGAGAACGGGTACGTCACCGGCGGATTCGGCAAGTGGCATCTGACTCCCGACAACGTCCAGGGGGCAGCAGGTCCGTTTGACCGTTGGCCCATGGGTTGGGGCTTCGATCGCTGGTGGGGATTCCTGAGCGGTGCGGCCGGGCAGTACGACCCGATCATCACCGAGGGGAACTCGATCATCGGCGTGCCCGAGGGCAAGGACGGCGAGCAGTACTACTTCCCGGATGACATCACCGACAAGGCGGTCGAGTGGCTACATGCGGTCCGCGCGCAGGATCCGACCAAGCCATGGTTCATGTACTACTCGACCGGCTGTTCGCATGCACCACACCACGTCGGCAAGGAATGGGCCGACAAGTACAAGGGCAAGTTCGACAGCGGTTGGGACAAGTACCGCGAAGATGTTATGGAACGCCAGAAGAAGCTCGGAATCGTTCCTCAGGATGCCGAACTGACTGCCCGCCCGGAGCTCTTCCCGGCTTGGGATTCGTTGAACGCCGACTCGAAGAAGCTCTATGCGCGCCAGATGGAGGTATTCGCGGGGTACTCGGAGAACGCCGACTGGAACGTCGGCCGCCTTCTCGATTCTATCGAGGAGATGGGCGACCTGGACAACACGCTCATCTTCTACATATGGGGCGACAACGGGGCCAGCATGGAAGGCACCATCACTGGCTCCTTCAACGAGATGACGTTCCTCAACGGCATCCCGCTCACCCCCGAGCAGCAGTTGGCGCTCATCGACCAGTACGGTGGAATCGAAGCCTTGGGCGGCGTCGACTCGGCGCCGCACTACGCAGCGGCGTGGGCATGGGCCGGCAACACCCCGTTCCAGTGGGGCAAGCAGACTGGCAGCCACCTTGGTGGCACGCGCGATCCGCTGGTCGTTGCCTGGCCCGATCGCATCAAAGCCCGCGGCGAGGTCCGCGACCAGTTCACGCACTGCATTGACGTGGGTCCGACGATTCTTGAGGCGGTAGGACTGCCTGAGGCCAAGTCGATCGACGGGATCGCGCAGGAGCCGATGGACGGTACGAGCTTCGTCCACACCTTTGACGATGCCAACGCCGAGGAGCGCCACACGGTCCAGTACTTCGAGTCGATGGGCAACCGCGCCATCTACAAGGACGGCTGGTGGGCGTGTGCGAGGCTCGACCGCATCCCGTGGGACTTCTCGCCAGCGACACTCAAGAAGTTCGCCCCCGGCGTGTACGACCCCGAGCAGGACTCCTGGGAGCTCTACTACCTCCCGGATGACTTCTCGCAGGCGCACGACCTCGCCGCCGAGAACCCCGAGAAGCTCGCCGAGCTCAAAGAGCTGTTCTGGGCGGAGGCAGAGCGTCACAGAGTGCTGCCGCTCCTTGGCGGGATGTCGGTCTTCTTCGGCATCCTACCGCCGCTGCCGACCGTCACTAGATTCGACTTCTATGGTGACGTCCAGAACGTGCAGCGGGGCATGGTCCCGCGTGTGGTCGGACGCTCCTACGCCATCGAAGCCGATCTCGAAGTGCCCGAGACCGGCGCGCAAGGCGTCATCGTGGCCAACGCTGACGAAATGGGCGGATTCGCCCTCTGGGTCGACGAACAGGGCCTGCTTCGACACTCGTACTCGATGCTCGGCGTCGACTACTACAGGCAGACGGCGACCGAGAAGCTTCCGACCGGCAACGTGAAGGTCCGGATGCAGTTCGAGGCGGACGAGGTCAAGCCGGGAACGTCCGGCACGGTCTCCTTGTTCGCCAACGACGCGAAGATTGGCGAAGGCAGAATCGATCGTACGGTCCCCATCGCATGGTCGTCGTACGCCGGAATGGATATCGGCCGAGACAACGGCGGCGTGGTTGATCGCGAATACCGCGACAAGGCGCCTTACGCTTTCACCGGGACTGTCAAGAAGGTCACCTTCGACCTGAAGCCCGCGCCGATCGAGGCCGAGAAGCAGTTGCACGAAGCTACTCAGGTCTCAGGAATGGGATCCGGGGCGGGTGCATAGCAGCTGACTTGGGGCGGGGCCTCGGATGCGAGGCCCCGCTCGCGCGTCCCCCGAGGGAACCAGTGCCGCAACGCGTGTGATGGTGTTCGCCCGATCCCGGAGATGATGATGCCCGTACCCACAACTGGTGCTCCGACGCCGTTCGATCTGCTGGCCAAGCCCACAGAGCCGGCGTGCGATCTCGCGTGCGACCACCGCTTCGTCCGGCGAGTGGCGTGCTGCCACGGAGTTGTCGGATGAGCGCGCCCAAGCCAACGGAGAAGACCGACCGCAGCGGTATCGGGGCGGATCTGATCGTCGGCCTCACGAACGGGGTCTCGAACATCCCTGACGCGATGGCGAGCGCCCTACTTGCGGGAGCCAGTCCCATCGTGGGTCTCTACGCCCTCCTGGCCGGAACTCCCGTAGCGGCGCTCACAACGAGCTCCCAGTTCATGACCGTTGCGGTCACTGCCGCAATGGCGGTAACTGTCGGAGGCGGGCTTGCCACAGTTCCCGCCGCCCAGCGAGACGCTGCTGTGGCCATAGTCGCCGTGCTCGTCGGCCTGTTCATGGCGCTCTTCGGGCTTCTGCGTGGCGGCCGGCTCTTGCGGTTCGTCTCCAACGCTGTGATGAAGGGGTTTCTCAACGGCGTCGCTCTGCTTGTGATCGTCGGGCAGCTCTCCAACATCACCGGTTTCGACTCGTCCAGGTCGACGAAGTTCGGCAAGGCGATCGACACTGCCCTGAGCCTGCCCAAGTGGGACTTCACTACGCTTGCCGTAGGGCTTGTCACCGTCGCGATCATTCTGGTGCTGATGCGTACGCGTCTGCGAGACTTTGCGATGCTCATCGCCCTGATAGTGGTAAGCGCAGGCGTCTACTACCTCAAGGTCGACGTGCCACTCGTGAGCAGCGTGTCCTCAATCCCGTCGGGGCTCCCCGTGCCCAAGCTCCCTGATCTGGCACTCGTCCCAGGATTGGTGATACCGGCGATATCCGTGGCGCTCATTGGTCTCGTGCAGGGTGGCGGCATCAGCAAGGCGTTCCCCAACGTGGATGGCTCGTACCCGGACGCATCGCGGGACATGGTCGGGCAGGGCCTGGGTAATGTGGCGGCCGGTGTTTTCGGCGGAATGCCGATCGGCGCTTCGGTCTCCAGCACAGCCATGACCGTCGCGGGTGGCGCGCGCAGCCGCTGGGCCAATGTCACCATTGGTGTGGTCGTCGCGGTCGTCCTGCTACTCCTCGGTCCGCTGGTGGAGCTCGTGCCGCTGACTGTCCTAGCTGGGATTCTCATGGTCGTCGGTTTCTCGGCGATCGACTTACAGGGCATGGGCGACGTGTGGAACGCGAGCAAGGAATCGGCGGTGATCATGCTCATTACGCTGGCTGCGATGCTGCTGGTCCCCGTTCAGTACGCCGTGCTTTTCGGCGCAGCACTCT
>CAYUOW010000154.1:0-3547 GCA_964446455.1 uncultured Desulfocurvus sp. | reverse complement strand
GTCCAGAGGGCCTTGTGCCCTCTGGCGGGGTGCAGGGGCGGAGCCCCTGATTCTCGCGTCTCGTCCCTTACCGCGCCAGCAGGCTCTCGCGGTCGCGCAGGGCGGGGAACAGGCGCATCCACAGCACCACCACGAGGATGGTGCACACGCCGCCCAGGACCACTGCCGGGGCCGCGCCGAACCAGGCTGCGGTGACGCCGGACTCGAACTCGCCCAGCTGGTTGGAGGTGCCGATGAACACGGAGTTCACGGCGCTCACGCGGCCGCGCATGGCATCGGGCGTTTCCAACTGCACCAGGGACGAGCGCACGACCACGCTGACCATGTCGGCCGCGCCGAGGGTGGCCAGGGCGGCGAGGGATAGGCCGAAGTGGCGCGAGAGCCCGAAGACGATGGTGGCGATGCCGAACACCGCCACGGAGGCGAACATCTTCAGGCCCACGCGGTGCACCATGGGCGTGCGCGCCAGGTAGAGGGACATGAGAAGCGCGCCCGCGGCGGGCGCGGCTCGCAAGAGGCCCAGGCCCAGCGGGCCCACGGAGAGGATGTCGCGCGCGAAGATGGGCAACAGGGCTGTGGCCCCGCCCAGCAGTACGGAAAAGAGGTCCAGGGAGATGGCGCCCAGCACCTCGGGCTTGCTTCTGATGTAGGTGATGCCGCCCATGATGTAGGCGAGGGACAGGGGCTCGCGCGCGGCGGCGGGCCGGCTGGCGCGGATGCCGGACAGGGCGATGATGGAGAGCACGAAGGCCAGGGCGCAGATGAGGTACACGACCGGCGCGCCCGCGGCGTAGAGCGCGCCGCCCAGGGCCGGGCCGATGATGATGCCGCTTTGCCGGGCCGAGGCGGACAGGGCCAGGGCGCGGGGCAGCTGGCGCAGTTCCAGCAGGGTGGGCAGGTAGGCGGACATGGTGGGGTGCACGAAGGCGCGGGCCGCGCCCATGGTGGCGGCGCAGGCGAGCATGATCGCCTCGGTGAGCAGGCCCGCGTGGCTGCCGAAGGCCAGCAGGGCGGCCACGCAGCACAGCACGGCCTGGCAGGCGATGACCACGCGGCGGCGCTCGAAACGGTCGGCCACGTGGCCCACAACGAGGGTGAGCAGCACCTGGGGCAGGAACTGGGCCAGGCCCACCAGGCCCAGGCTCATGGCGCTGCGGGTGATGTCGTAGACTTGCCAGCCCACGGCCACGGTGAGCATGTGGTAGGCCAGGAAGTCCGCGGTTTGGGAGCAGACGAAGCGGGGGAAGGGCGTGTCACGCAGGCTTTGCAGATCGTTCATGGGGGAGTCTCCGGCATGGCGGCGTGGAGCGTGGGGGGCGTTGCCGAGCCCTGCCTACGCCTTTCGCTCCTGGCGGGCAAGGGCCGCTATCGCCGTCCTCCCGGCACGGATTCCCCTTCCTGCCCCTCTCACGCCGGAACGGCCGGACAGGAACTCGCCTGCCCGGCCATCCGGCTTCCTATGACGCGCTCCGCGGGCCAAGGGGCCTTGGCCCTTGGAACCCCTTCAGAGGGCCCGCTGCCCACCCCCATGCGGGTCCAGGGGGTGCATACCCCCTGGCGGGGTCTGGGGCAGCGCCCCAGCGGGGTCCAAGGGGCGGAGCCCCTTGCCTCTACTACCCCCTACCCGACCACCTCGAAGCCGATCTTCTCGATGGCCTTCTTGACCACGGTCGGGTCCACGGGCGGGTCGGCCTCGAAGCTGGCCTTGCCGGACAGCAGGTCCACCTTGACGCCGGAGACGCCGGGCAGGGCTTCCAGGGCCTTGGTCACGGACATGACGCAATGGTTGCAGCTCATTCCCTTCACGGTGATGGCGGGCATGGGCGGTCTCCTTTGTTTCGCGTTAGGGGTTGAAGAAGCGCAGGCGCAGGGCGTTGCCCACCACGGTGACGGAGGACAGGCCCATGGCCGTTCCGGCGAGCATGGGGTTCAGGGTGGGGCCGCCGAAGGCGTACAGAAGCCCGGCGGCCACGGGAATGCCGATGGAGTTGAAGGCGAAGGCCCAGAACAGGTTCTGGCGGATGTTCTTCATGGCCGCGCGGGAAAGGGCCAGGGCGGTGAGCACCCCGGCAAGCCCGCCGGAGAGCAGCACCATGTCGCCGCTTTCCACGGCGGCGTCGATGCCGCTGCCCATGGCCAGGCCCACGTCGGCCCGGGCCAGGGCCGGGGCGTCGTTGATGCCATCGCCCACCATGATGACGCTCTTGCCTGTGCCCGCGAATTCGTCCTTCAGCACACGCACCACCTCGGCCTTGCCGTCGGGCAGCACCCCGGCCACGATGTTCGTGACTCCGGCGCGGGCGGCGATGGCCTTGGCCGTGCGTTCGTTGTCGCCGGTGAGCATGACCAGATGCAGGCCCTGGGCCTTGAGCCTGGCCAGCACGTCCGGCGTTTCGGGCCGCAGGGTATCGGCCACGGCCAGGATGGCGGCGGGAGCCCCGTCCACCTCCAGGCACAGGGGCGTCTGGCCCTGGTCGGCCATGCGCGAAACGGCCTCGCCAAGGGGGCCGCTGGCAAAGGCCTCGCCCGCGTAGGCGGCGCTGCCCAGGCGCACCGCGTGCCCGGCAACCTGGGCAGCGATGCCCTGGCCGGGCAGGGCCTGGAATTCGTCCGGCGTGGGCACGCTCAAGCCGCGCTCATTCGCAGCGTTCAGCACGGCCTGGGCCAGGGGGTGTTCGGAGCGGCTCTCGGCCCCGGCGGCCAGGGCCAGGAGCTCGGCTTCGGGCAGGGCGGTGCCGGGGGCCACATCCAGCTCCACCAGCTCCGGCTTGCCAAAGGTCAGGGTGCCGGTCTTGTCAAAGACCACCACGCCCGCGTCTCCGGCCGCCTGCAGGGCCTCGCCGCTCTTGATGAGCACGCCCAGCTGCGCGCCGCGCCCGGTGGCGACCATGATGGACATGGGCGTTGCCAGGCCCATGGCGCAGGGGCAGGCGATGACCAGCACTGCCGTAAAGATCTTGAGGGCAAAGGGTGCGCCCGCCCCGGCCAGCAGCCAGCCAAGGCCCGCCAGCACGGCGATGGCCATGACCGCGGGCACGAACACCGCGCTGATCCTGTCGGCCAGATTCGCGATGGGCGCCTTGGACCCTTGGGCCTGCTGCACCATGTCCACGATGCGCGCGAGCATGGTGTCCTCGCCGGTCTTGTCCGCGCGGACGGTCAGCGCCCCGGCTCCGTTCAGGGTACCCGCGGCCACGCGGTCGCCCACGGCCTTGGCCACGGGCAGGCTCTCGCCGGTGAGCATGCTCTCGTCCACGCCGCCAGAGCCGGAAAGCACCACGCCGTCCACGGGCAGGCGTTCGCCCGGGCGCACCAGCACGGTGTCGCCGGGGATGACCTCGGCCGCAGGCACGCGGGCTTCCTCTGGCCCAAGCTGACCTTCGCGCAGCACGGTGGCCGTGTCCGGGGCCAGGGACAGGAGCGCGCGCACCGCACCCGTGGTCTTGAGCCGGGAACGCGCCTCCAGGTACTTGCCGAGCGAGATCATGGCCAGAAGTACGGCGGCGGATTCGTAATACAGATCATGCGCGCGGTGCGTGGCAATGTC
>CAYUOW010000153.1:0-3594 GCA_964446455.1 uncultured Desulfocurvus sp. | reverse complement strand
TCCGTGGCGCAGCCGGTCTGGGCGTCGGCCAGGAAGCGGCGCACCTCGCTCCGCGCGCCGGGTGCGAAGCGCAGGCAGAGCACCTCGCGGTTGGCCGCGTCGGCCCCCAGCGACGTGAACATGGCCAGCCCTTCGTGCGCCTCCAGCAGGAAGCGGAAAAAGGCCACATGGGCGCGCGGCAGGCGCAGGTACAGGGTCTCGGAGCGCATGGGGCTTATGCCTGTTCCTTTCTGGCCAGCATGACGCCGATCTCGCGCAGGATCTTCTCGCGGTGCAGGCGCACCTGCTCCGGTATGCGCATGATCATGTCCAGCTGGCGGGTGTGGATGATGAGGTAGCCGAGCACCCGCAGGCGGTCCATGAGCTCCGCCGTGGCCAGGCCCTCCACCCGGGCGATGAGCGCGTCCTCCTTGATCTCCAGGCTGAAGCCGAACTCCGCCAGCAGGCCGGACACGAAGGCGATGCGCCGGGCCCGGCGGGTCATTTCCGCCGCGCCGCCCCGGAACTGGAAGCTGACGAAGTTCTCCCGCGCCCGCTCGCCCACCAGGGCCTCGATGGTCACGAAGTGGTAGCCGAAGCGGGAGGACAGGGACACATAGGCCTTGGAGAGCAGGATGTGGTTCTGCACCCCGAAGTCGAAATCGCCGGTGATGGAGATTTCCGGGTTGGTGGTGGATTCGTACATGATGGACAGGAAGCCGCGCGCGTCCACCGGCGGCGGCCCGGCCCAGGGAAAGGCGCTGATGCCCTCCCACACGGCCAGGAACGGCGGGGACTCGATGTTCTCCAGCCGGATGAACTTGCCCTCGGGTGCGCCCTTGAAGGCGTCCTCCAGGTTGATGATCCACCACTGCATGGCCGCGCCGCCAGCCCACAGCTGCTTGGCCTGGCGTTCGGAAAAGTCCTGCTGGCTGCGGCCGAAGTCGAACATGGCGTCCACGCCGCGCTGATGGGCGATGCGCGCCACGTCGCGCAGGGTGTGGCAGTTGCTGGCGCGGAAGCCCGCGTCCTCCGGCGGGGGCAGGGTCAGGGGCGAGAGCAGCTCCAGGAGCTCGCACAGGCGCGTGTGCACGGGCGAGCCCTCCATGTGCGAATGCCGCACGGCCACGGTCTTGTCTTCGGTCCCGTCGGCCCCGTCCTGCACGTCGGGCGCTGGCTCCGGCCCGCAGCGCAGGATGCTGAAGGCGCCGTCCGGGCCTTGCAGCCACTCGAAGCGCGCGGGCGCGCCCAGCCCCTGTTCAAGCTTCCTGGCCAGCTCGGCCAGGCGCTCCCCGTCTTCCGGTTCGAGTCCCGCCGCCAGGGCCGAGGCTGCAGGGTCGGAGCTGTTGCAGGTGCCGCGGATGGACGATTCCGGCACGGCCAGCATGCCAACGCACAGGGTCACGTCGATGTCCGGAATGCCGCGCGAGAGCCTGCGGGCCATGGCCGGGGCTGTATATTTGCCCGCCACGGCGCGGCGGTAGGCGGAAAGGACATCGCCGCAGGGCACGGAATACTGCGCCGGGTACGAGCCGGTGAAGCCCTGGGCCTCGCCCAGGCTTACGGGCAGCACGCACAGGTGCGTTCCCCCGCAGGAGTTCATGAGGGAATCGCAGGCGCTCGTGATGGCCTGGGCCAGTTCGTCGGGCAGGGGCGCGTCCAGTATGAGCGCCTGGATTTCGCGGCTCATAGCCGTGAGGGCCGCGTCGTCCGCTCCGTAGATGGCGGGCACGTGGTTGCCGAGGGGCCCCCCGTCCGCGTTCTCCGCGTCGTCGTCCGCCTTCTGGGAGCCCGCGTCGTACAGGCTCTGGATGCGCCGGGCCATTTCCTCGCGCAGGCCCGGCTGGGAGGCGAAGAGCTCGTACGCGCAGGCCCCGACCACGAAGCCTTCTGGCACGGGCAGGCCCAGGCGGTTCTTCACCTCGCCCAGTTCGGCCAGGCGCGCGCCCATGAGGTCGGCCTGGGCGGCATCCAGGGTGGCGATGTCGGCCACCAGCTGCCCGCAGGCGGGCGGGCGTCTGCGGCCCAGCACCTCCTCCACCTGGGCGGAGATGGCCTGGAAGCAGGGCTTGAGGTTGGCCGCGCTTTGCGGGGCCAGGGCCTCCAGGTGCTTGATCATGCGGAAGGCGTTGACGATGAGTGCGGTCGTGCCCGCGCGCAGGAAGGTCATGCCGAACACGCGGCCGTCGGTCTTGGCGCGTTCCATGTCGGCCAGGGTGGACAAGAGGCGCTTGCCCGCGGTGAGGAGCAGCCGGAAGTTGGTGTGGCGGCGGCGGAACTCCGCGCCGATGCGCTCGACCTCGCCCGTGTCGGCCACGGGGCGCGGCTGGCTCCGGCCGAAAAGCGATAAAAGCGTGTCGAGCATCCCGGCCACAGGCAGCCTCCTGAATGTAACTCATAGCGGCGGCGGGGAGAAAAAGCAAACGCCCCCGGCGGCATGAACCACCGGGGGCGCGTTGTGCGTGCGAATGGCGGAAGCTTAGGCTTCCTTCTTCACCTTGGGCTTGCTCATGCCCATGCCGATGCCTCCGAAGAGGTCGAAAATGGCATAGCCGTACCACATGGTGTAGATGACGTAGAAGACCAGCAGGCCCACCAGGGGCAGCACGTTGTCCAGCACCTTCTCGCCGGCGATGCCGTAGAAGTTGTAGCCGGGCTCCAGGCCGCGCTTGTTCACGTTGCCAACGATCTTGGCTTCTTCGATGAGCTTCTGCTTCTGCAGTTCCTTGATGGAACCGTCGAGCACCGCCCACCAGGCCTTGGTGATGGCCTTCTCGACGTCCTTCTCGTTGACGCCGTAGCGATCCTGCACGGCCTTGCCGTTGTTCTTGAACATGTCGTCGGCGTCGGTCAGGGCCGCGCCGAGGATCTTGCCCAGGTCGCCGGTGTAGGTGAGCACGCCGTCCTTGAACTCGGCGGTGGCGCCGGCCTTGGTCAGGTTCTCCACGGCGCGCGGGGCGACCTTGGCGTCCTTGATCTTGGCGGTCACGGTGACGGTCTTGCCTTCAAGGGTCAGGGCCTGCTTCTGCACAGCGGGGATGAAGTAGCTGGAGCCCTTGGACAGGCGGTTGAACATGTCGTCCGCGGCGTCCAGGCCGTTCTTGCCGTTGCCCCAAATGGGCAGGAAGAGAGACACGAAGATGCACATGAACGAGGCCATGAGCATCAGGCCTTTGTTGAAGAGGGACTTGTTGACGATAAGCATCTTAGGCCTCCTGACGCAGCTTGCCGATGTTGCCGAAGAACTTGCTGAAGATCCAGAAGCCGAAGAAGGCCACCACCACCCAGAAGATGATGTTGCCCACGAACTCGATCTGACTGCACAGGCCGAGGTCCATGTTGATCATCTCCAGCTCCACGAGCTTCTTGGGCAGCACCGAGATGCGGTTGATGAAGCCGGCGATGATGCTGATGGCGTAGAAGCCGCGGATGTGGATGCCCTTGACCACCTTGGTGGTGAGCGCGCCCACCTGGATGCCCAGGAGCGAGCCGATGAGCATGCCCATGGCCAGGGTGTAGAACACGTAGCCGTAAATGGCGTACTGGCCCACGGCCGCGAAGCCGGCGGTGAAGATGATCTGGAGGATGTCGGTGCCGACGGTGGTCATGGAGGAC
>CAYUOW010000152.1:0-3601 GCA_964446455.1 uncultured Desulfocurvus sp. | reverse complement strand
CCGGGGAGTTGGCAAAGGGCTCGCGGTCGAAGCCGTGTCCGGCGTAGTGGCTCATCCCCTGCCTCCTTCCCGCTCGGAGGCGGTTGGCGCGGGCTTGCCGCCGTTCTTCTCTCGTTCGGCCGCATCCTTCTTGGCGTCCTTCAGCTCCTGCTCCAGCTCCTCGTAGGTCTTCTGGCGCTCCCCGGCCTTCCAGTCGGCCAGCACGGTCGGGGTGATGAAGATCATGAACTCGTCCTTCAGGTCGTCCTTGCTCTGGCTCTTGGCCAGCCAGCCCAGGCCCGGCACGTCCATGACGCCCGGCACTCCGGCTTCGTTGAGCTGCTTGCGCAGCTTGGACAGGCCGGAGATGACCACGGTCTCGCCATTGCGGGCGATGAGCACGGTCTCGGTCTTCTTCTTCACGATGTACGGATTGCCGGAGACCGTGCGCGAGGTGTCCACCTCGTCCTTCTGCACCAAGATGGTCAGCTTGATGAACTCCTCGTCGATGATGTGCGGGGTGATCTCAAGCCGCAGCACCGCGTCCTGGAAGTTCACGGTGTAGGTCGTGTCGGTGCCGGTGCCGGTGACGCTCTGGTAGGGCACGCGCTCGCCGGCCTCGGTGTAGGCCTTCTGGTTGTCCATGGTGGAGATGGACGGGCTGGAGATGATGTTCAGCTTGTTCTCCGTGGCCAGGGCCTGCAGCTGGGCCTCCAGGAAGCTCCCGCCGATCTTGCCGAAGGCTAGGTCCAGGGCCATGCCCGTTTTGGAGCTGGCCACACTGCTGGCAGGCAGGTTCACGGCCAGGGCGCCGGAGTTGTTCGTGCCCAGGGTGGCCGTGCCGGCGGTGACTGTTCCCGCGACCGTGGTGGCTGCGTAGGCGCCGCTGCCCGCCAGTTTGTAGCCAGAGCCCACGGCGCCCAGATAACTGCCGCCCCACAGGATGCCCAGGTCGCGGGCGGTCTCCTTGGTGGTCTCCACGATGTGCGCCTTGAGCTTGATCTGGGCACGCGGCGCGTCGAGCTTGGTCAAGAGGCGGGTGAGCTTCGGCATGTCCGTGTCCACGCTCTGGATGATGAGCGAGTTGGTGAGCTCGTCCACCTCGACGTTGCCCAGGGGCTTGCCGTCCTTGTCCTTGGTCAGGGTCTTTTCCAGGGTGGGCTTGATGAGCTTGGCGTCGGCGAAGCGCACCTTGGCCACGCTGGTCATGAGGGGTTCTTCCTTGTAGCGCATCTTGCGCAGGATGCTGGCGCTCTTCTTGGCCGACTCCAGTTCGATGGTGGCCTTGATGTCGGCCAGGGACATGACGCGGATGGTTTCGCCGTCGAAGCTGTAGGTGAGGTTGTTTGAGGAGAGGATGCCGTTGAACACCTCGTCCCAGGGCCGTTCCACGATGTTCAGGTTCACCGTTCCGGTGACGCCGGGGGAAAGGACCACGCTCTTGCCCGCGGCGCGGGAAAGGGCCTGCAGCACGGCCATGATGTCGGCGTTGTGCATGCGCAGGCTGATGCGCGAGGACGGCAGCTTGGCCGCCTGGGCCTCGTGCAGTTCCTGGGTGTTCTCCGGGCGGTCTATGACCATGGGCGGCTCGACCACGGAAAAGTGCCCGCGGGGCGAGTGCCCCTGGGACTGCTTCTCCATGGCCTTCCACGTTTCGGCCATGTCCTCCACCGGGGTCGACTCCGGCTGCTTGTGCGAGGAGCAACCCAGGGCCAGGGTGGCCAAAAGCGCGACCAGAAGTCGGAAAAAAGCGGCTGGCTTTCGGTTCATTTCTTTTTGACCACCCGTACGCGGATCTTGTCCATGTCGTCCTCCACCAGGGGGACGCGTTTCGTGAACTTGCGCCCGCTGGAGCCATCCGTTCGCTCCAGGAGCACGCTGTTCTTGTCGATGGCCTGGACCAGATATCCGCCCTCGGCCAGTTCGTCACCCCGGGAGTATTCCACCCCGTTGATGACCGCGAAAATCTTTTGCCCGATCCTGATGTAGCCGGAGTATACCAGCTCCTGCGCGCCGCCCTTGGCGTCCAGGCCGCGCGTGTCCTCCTGCGAGAGGCCGCCCTGGCCGCCGTAGAAGGGGTCGCCGCTGGCGTTGTCCGCCAGGAGGCCGATGCGGTAGGCCTTCTCCGGCGGCAGCTTGGCCTGCTCCATTGTCTTGCTCACCTCGTCCAGGTTCACCTGGGACTGGGCCGGGGCGCCAGGGGCCTTGGGGTCGCCCGAAGTGGAGAATTGCAGCGCGCCGGCAACCACCAGGGTGGCGGCCAAAACGCCCAGCATCACTTTCTCCCGTTTTTCCATACCGTATTCGCCGTGCCCCGTGTTGCTGAAAGTTGCATCGCCGTCCGCACCGCGCGGTCAGCGTTTCTCCCGTGTTCCGTCGATGCCTAGCCGTTGCCCAGGGCCACGCGCAGCTGCACCATCATCTCCAGGCGTCCGTCCACGGCGCGTATCTCCACCTTTTCCAGACGCGAGAGGCTGGGCATGCGGTTCAGCGCCAGCAGAAAGGCCCGCACCTGCTCCACCTGGCCGGAAAAAACGCCCTGGGCCTGGATGCTGTTCGGGTCCTGGGCCATGCTGCCCGCGTTCAGGCTCAGGTCCAGGGGCTCCAGGCCCGCGGCCGTGGCCATGTGCCCCAGGGTTTCGGTGATGAGATAGGCCTGGGAGCGCGGCACCGGCTGCGCCTTGGGCGGCAGCAGGTCCTCCAGGGTGGCGTTGTGCGCGTTCAGGTTCAGGCTGGCCAGGGTGGGCATGAGCTTCTGCTGGCGCTCCAGCCGGACCCTCTGGGCGGCGAGCTCCTGGTCGAGCTTGCGTCCTTCCAGCAGCGGCATCACCGTCATGAGGTACACGGCCAGGGCCAGGAGCGCCGCGCCGATGCCCGCGCGCGCGCCGAGCTGGCGGATCTCCGGGCTCAAGTTGATCTGCATGTTGAGGGAGAGCGCCATCACTTCACCCCCAGGCGCATGACGAAATAGAGCACCTGGCCGCCTTCGCCGAGTTCCTTGAGCCCGGATTCGTTGACCACGGGCATCTGGAACATGGGCGAGCCCTGCAGGTCGATGATGAAGCGCGACAGGGCGGCGTCGAAGCCGGCGCGTTCGCCCATGACCACGCCCTCGATGACCACGGCGCCCTGGCCGGTCGAGGCGGCGGCGCCTTGTGGCTGTGCCGGGGCCTGGGGCTGGCCGGGCAGCGGGGGCGCGCCGGGCTTGGTCTCCTCCGGCGCGGGGTAGTCGGCCGTGAGGGTAAGGATGCGGATGTTGGCCGGGGCGCGGCGCGTGATGTCGGCCAGGGCCGCCGGGGCCAGCAGGCGCGCCGAGGCCAGGCGCAGGGCGTCCTGGCGCTGCTTGTACTGCTCCACCGTGAGCTTGAGGGTGCCTTCGTCGGCCAGGGGACCAAGGGAAGCGGCCTGGGCCTTCAGGGCCTCCAACTCCTTGCGCTTGGCCGTGTTGCCCCGCTCCAGCACCACTCCGGCCGCACCCATGAGCAGCATGAGCCCGGCAAGGCCCAGGATGATGGTCCTGGTGACCATGCTCTTGGCTTCCTGGGCGGTGCGCACCTTGTAGTTGGCCATGAGGTTGATGCCCTTGCCCGGCTGGGCCAGGGCGGCGGCCAGGGCAGGGGCC
>CAYUOW010000151.1:0-3670 GCA_964446455.1 uncultured Desulfocurvus sp. | reverse complement strand
GTCTCCTTGATGTCCAGGAAGGCCTCCTGCTGGTTGCGCAGCTGGCGGCGTTTCTCGCGGTAGAGGATGTATTTGCGGGCAACGGTGAACTGGCGCATCTCCATGAGCACCAGCTCGACCATGTCCTGCACGTGCTCCTGCTCCGGAATGTCCACGTCGGCGAGTTTGGCCTCCACCTTCTGGGCCAGGCGGCGTCCAAGAAGCGGATCCTTGATGCCGCTGGCGGAAAGGGCCTTGAAGATGGCCTTGGCGATGCGGTCAGTCGACCAGGTTTCCAGCCGTCCGTCGCGCTTCAGAATCTGCGAGGGCATGAGGCCTCCGTGGGGTTTTGTAGTCCTGGGTGGTCAAGGTAAAGCCTGCGGGCAGCATGCCGCGCACGGCCTCCACGTCGTTGTCGTCCAAAAGGGGCACCTTTGTGGTGCGGAAGAAGAAGGCCCCGGGCCGCTCTTGCGCCAGGGCGAAGATGCGCGAGAGGTTCCTGCGCGCGGCCGTCTCGTCCACCGCGCCGCCGGTGAGGGCCGGATATTTGGCGTACGGCCCCTTCACGTCCACGGCGAAGGTGTGCACCAGCCCCTCGGCGAGCATCAGTTCCACTACCTCGGGCAGCATGCCGTTGGTGTCGAGCTTGATGGGCAGGCCGGAGGCGGCCAGCTCGTGCAGGATGGCGCCGACGCCGGGCACGGCCGTGGGCTCGCCGCCCGTCACCGTGATGCCGGAGAGCCAGCGCGCGCGTTTGACCAGAAAGCCGCGCAGGAACGCCTGGGAAAGCAGTGGCTGGCGCTCCATGTCCCAGGCCAGGCCCGCGTTGTGGCAGGTGGGGCAGCGCAGGTTGCAGCCGCCCAGAAACACCACGCAGCAGGGATGCCCCGGCCAGTCGCAGAGGCTCAGGGGCGTCAGGCCCCGCAGGTGGTTCCAGGCGATTTCGGGATTCATGGGCAGGCGGCACTCCTCAAAAAAAGCTCCGCGCGCCCGGGCCCAAAGGCCCCGAACAGGCCGTCCTGGCCGGAGCAGGCACGCGAGAAAGCACACTACTCCAACGCCATTTTTCTGTACAGGTACCCAAGACCCTTCGCCGAGAGACGCTCTCCGTTTCGAGCGATTATCCCCGATTGAAGCCAATTAGCTCCGAAATTTTCTGGTTCTCCACACGTTGAGAACAGCACCTTTCCGGGTATATTCACGGTTTTCTCTAGACATCGTGTAGAAGAATTTTTCCGGCCTCGGCTGCCTGCCGTTTTCGACACCCGGTTTCTAGACCAGGAATGAAGAACCCGCTGAAAGGATTGGCCTCCCTGAAACGCTGGCCTCCACAGCCTGAAAATGCCCCTCAACCGGCATGTCGCTTGCAATGAAAGTTTCGGGCAACTTCTGCCCGGGCCATTTTCTTTCGCAGGGGGTACAGCCATGCACGACACAGCCACCGAGAACACACACACTTTTGCTCCGGCGACGGAGATGATCACCCTGGACGCCAGCGCAGCCGCGGCGGACAGCAAGCGCTTCCTGAGCGATCCCGCCTGGCTGGTGCGCGGCGACCCGGAGCACCCGGAACACGACGCGCTGGGCCTGCGCAATCCCAAGGGCGTTCCCGTGCCGGAGCTGGCCGTCATCGGCGGCGGGCAGGTATACGGCGAAGGGCTCTCCTCCACGCAGAACTGGCCTGCGCAGCTCGACCGGCGCATGGGCGGCGGCGTGCTGAACGCGGGCATGCCCGGCTGGGGCAGCGTGCAATACGTCCTCGCCGCGGAGAAGCTCCGCGCCCTTTCCCCCCGGCGCATCATCGTCTGCCTCACCCCCGGCAGCGATCTCGCCAAGGCCTTCAATTGCGCCCGCGTAAGCGTCTCGCCCCTGGCGCGCTCATTCTTCGAGGCCAGGTGGGCCAACCTGCCGCAGCCCGACCACTCCACCCTGTTCGATGCCGGGCGGGCCATGGAGCGTCTGTCGGCCGAGAACCCGAATCTTGCGGAAGAGGACGTGCTGGCCCTGCTGGCCCAGCGCGGCGAACCCGACGTGAACCCCTGCGTGCTGGACGCCAGCCGCTTCTACCTGGCCGAGCGCTCGCTCTTCGCCATGCAGGACCTGGAACATCCGGCCATCGAGGCCGGGCTCGCCATCACCGTCAAGGTTCTGAAGCACCTGCGCGCCATGGCCGAGGAGCGTCAATTTTCCCTGACCATCCTGCTGCTGCCCAGCCGCGAATACCTCGTGGCCCAGCGCATCAGCGAGGCGCAAGTGCGTGACCGCGAATCCCTGGAGCGCCTGGGCCTGGCCGAAGCGGCCGTGCTGGGCGAACTGCGCGCCGCCTGCGCGGGCTTGAGCCTGCGCTGCTTCGACCTCACGGGCTACCTCAAGGCCTTTGCGGGCAGCCGCATCCATGTGCAGAACTCCCGCGAGGGCAGGCTTTCGGCCAAGGGCTGCGACCTGCTGGCGCGCTTCGTGCGCGAGCGCGTGCTGCCCGGCGCCATGGTGCGCGACTCCGCCCGGCCCGCCGGCGCGGCCGTGGGCGGCATCTACCCCCTGTACTAGCGACCACGCCCGGTCTGCCGCAAAAGCGCCGGGCTGCTTCGAAAGAGGGAAGGAAAACGGGCCGCTCTCCTGCTTGGGAGGGCGGCCCGCTTCATTTGCGCGCAGTTGCGAACAGAAGTGTGGAGAACTAGAGCGCGGCGTCCAGGAGCAGGTTGTCGCGGTGGATGGCCTCGGCAAAGGGCGCCTGGCCAAGCACGGAGGCCAGCTCGCCGCTCTTGCGGCCCATGATGCGCCGCACCTCGGCCGCGGAATAGTTGGACAGGCCGACACCCACGGTGGCCCCGGCCTCATCCACGATGCGCACCAGGGCGCCCCGGGCGAAGCGGCCCTCCACGGCGCGGATGCCTGCGGGCAGCAGGCTCTTGCCCTTGGCGCGCAGGGCCGTGGCCGCGCCCGCGTCCACGGTCAGGCTGCCCGCCGGGTTGTCGTGGTAGGCCAGCCAGAACTTGCGGTGCGACACGGTGCGCGCAAGGGGCAGCACCAGGGTGCCCAGGGCCTCGCCCTTGAAGATGCGGTCCAGCGGGATGTCATCCTTGCCCGAGACGATGAGCGTGGCCACACCCAGCTGGGCGGCCCGGCGCGCGGCGCGCAGCTTGGAGTACATGCCGCCGGAGCCCACGCTGGTCTTGCCGTCGCACATGGCCTCGATGTCGAGCCCTTCCACGTCGTCGATGATGGGCAGGCAGCAGGCGCCCGGGTGCTTGTCCGGGTTCTTGTCGAAAACTCCGCCCGCGCTGGTCAGATTCACGAACAGATCCGCGCCAACCAGATCCACCATGAGGCTCGCCAGGGTGTCGTTGTCGCCGAACTCCAGTTCGGCCACGGCCACGGTGTCGTTCTCATTGATGATGGGAATGACGCCCCAGTCCAGCAGGCGCTGCATGGTGTTGCGGGCATTGAGGAAACGCTTGCGGCTTTTCAGGTCCTCGCGGGTCAGCAACAGCTGGGCCACGGTCTTGCCGAAGCGGCCGAAGGCCTCGTCGTACTCGTGCATCAACCGGCTCTGCCCGATGGCCGAGGCGGCCTGCCGGGCGGGCAGCTCGGAAAAGTCGATGGCCTCGGCCCCGGCCACGCTCTGGCGGATGCGCGTACGCCCGGCGGCCACCGCGCCGGAACTCACCAGGACGATCTTGAGGCCCCGGTC
>CAYUOW010000150.1:0-3682 GCA_964446455.1 uncultured Desulfocurvus sp. | reverse complement strand
GCTACGCCAAGGGTCACATCATCCCGACCTGCCTGCGTAACCACATGATGCTGCGTGAAATGCGTGAAGGCCGTGGTCCCATCTTCATGGACACCAAGACCGCGCTGCTCACCACCATCAACAACGACCTCAAGAGCCCCCTGTGGAAGCACCTCGAGTCCGAGGCTTGGGAAGACTTCCTCGACATGTGCGTTGGCATGGCCAACCTCTGGGCCTGCACCAACTGCGCTCCTGAAGAGCGTGGCTCCGAGATCATGCCCACCGAGCCGTACCTGCTCGGTTCGCACTCCGGTTGCTGCGGCATCTGGGTTTCCGGTCCGGACGAGGCCTGGGTTCCCGAGGAGTACAAAGTCCGCGCCGCCAACGGCAAGGTCTACAACCGCATGACCACCGTCGAAGGTCTCTGGACCTGCGCGGACGGCGTCGGCGCCTCCGGCCACAAGTTCTCCTCCGGCTCCCATGCTGAAGGCCGCATCGCCGGCAAGGCCATGGTCCGTTGGGTTGTCGATCACAAGGACTTCAAGCCGACCCTGGCTGAGAAGGCCGCCGACCTCGCCAAGGAGATCTACCAGCCCTGGTACACCTACGAGCAGTTCAAGGGTGCTTCCACCGCTCCGGAGATCAACCCGAACTACATCACCCCGAAGAACTTCATGATGCGTCTCATCAAGTGCTCGGACGAGTACGGCGGAGGCTGCGCCACCCTGTACATGACCTCCGGCGCTCTGCTGAAGACCGCCTTCTGGCTCATGGGCATGCTCGAGGAGGACAGCAAGAAGCTGGCCGCCCGCGACCTGCACGAGCTGATGCGTGCCTGGGAGCAGTTCCACCGCCTGTGGACTGTCCGCCTGCACCTGCAGCACATCGAGTTCCGCGAAGAGACCCGTTACCCCGGCTTCTACTATCGTGGCGACGCGATGGGCCTGGACGACTCCAAGTGGAAGTGCTTCGTGAACTCGAAGTACGACCCGGCCAAGAAGGAAGTTAAGATCTTCAAGAAGCCTTACATCCAGATCATCCCTGACGCTCAGTAAGGGATAGCGAGTTGACATCGGCGGCTGCGGGTTTCGGCCCGCAGCCGCCACACTTCCCAGACGGGGAAGTGGTCTGAACCCGTGCTGGAACTTAGCAGTTGCAGTCCGGGTTCGGGCCATTTTCACGGCTGGGGCAATTTCCGCCAGTATGGGGGCATAAGCCACAAAAGCCCTATCGGGGCTTTGTCTTACGCCCTGCCCCATACGGGCACGGGGAAATCCCACGCCGAGGCAACAGAGCCCATCGGCCCGGGGCGGCGCAAAAAAGAACCGCTCCGGCACACTACAGAGGGAGGACAGCGAATGTCGAACAACAGTATTCTCGTCGTCGGCGGCGGATTCGCCGGGATCACCGCCGCCCTCGAGGCCGCGGAAGTCGGTCACGAGGTCTACATCGTCGAGACGAATCCATATCTCGGCGGCCGGGTGGCGCAGCTCAACCAGTATTTCCCGAAACTCTGCCCGCCCTCCTGCGGCCTGGAAATCCAGTTCCAGCGCATCAAAAACAACCCCAAGGTGAAGTTCTTCACCATGGCCGAGGTGGCCAGCGTCACCGGCGGCCCGGGCGCTTTTGACGTCAAGATCAAGATCCGCCCCCGCTATGTCAACGCCAACTGCACCATGTGCGGCGACTGTGAAAAGGCCGCCACCACCAGCGTGAAGAGCGAGTTCGACTTCGGTATCGCCGACCGCAAGGTCGCCTACCGCACGCATCTTTTCGCCTTCCCGCAGCGCTATGTGGTCGATGCCGCTTCCTGCGCCCCCGGCGAGCTGGACGCCATCAAGGCCGCCTGCCCCTACGGCGCCGTTGAGACGAACGACACCGAGAAGACCGTCGACCTGCAGGTCGGCTCCATCGTCTGGGCCACCGGCTGGAAGCCCTACGACATGGAGAAGCTGACCAACCTCGGCGCCGGCAAGCTCAAGAACGTGGTGTCGAACATGCAGTTCGAGCGCCTGGCGGCCCCCAACGGCCCCACCGGCGGCAAGATTCTCCGTCCTTCCGACGGCAAGGAGCCCAAGCGCATCGCCTTCGTGCAGTGCGCCGGTTCTCGCGACGAGAACCACCTGAACTACTGCTCCTACATCTGCTGCATGGCCTCGCTCAAGCACGTCACCTACATCCGCGAGAAGAACCCGGACGCGCGCGTCACCGTGTACTACATCGACCTGCGCACCCCGGGCCGCTACGACAACTTCATGCAGAAGGTGGCCGCCGACGACAAGCTTACCCTGGTCAAGGGCAAGGTCGCCAAGATCGTGGAGTGCGAGTGCCAGAGCCCCATCGTCACCGTTGAGGACGCTGTCACCGGCATCAAGAGCGAAGAGAAGTTCGACCTCGTGGTGCTGGCCACCGGCATGCAGCCCAGCTGCGCCGGGACCAAGCTGCCCGTTCAGGTTCCTGTTGACGAAGACGGCTTCATCAGCGGCGGCGACGACAAGGGCGTCATCGCGGCTGGTTGCGCCAAGCTGCCCCTGGACGTCATGAAGACGGCCCAGACCGGCACCGGCGCCGCCATGAAAGCCATTCAAACTGTGGTGGGGAGGTAGCTCATGGCTGAAAAGCTTGGAGTTTATATCTGTGCTGGATGCGACATCGGCAAGTCCCTCAATGTGGACGAGCTGGTGGAGTTCGCCAAGAAAGGCAAGCTTGCCAATATCTGCCCCGTGGTCAAGAAGAGCGCGGTGCTGTGCAGCCCCGAAGGCAAGGCCGAGGTCGAAGCCGACATCGCCGCCGAGGGCCTGGACGGCGTGGTTCTGTGCGCCTGCTCCCCGCGCGTGAAGTGGGACATCTTCCAGTTCGGCCAGGGCGTCCAGGTGGAGCGCGTGAACCTGCGCGAGCAGTGCGTGTGGAGCTTCAAGGAGGACGCCAACGTCCCCGGCCAGATGCCCCTCATCGCCAAGGACTACATCCGCATGGGCGTGATGAAGCTCTCCAAGAGCCGCATCCCCGCCCCGGAACTGCCCGAGACCTTCAAGACCATCATGGTGCTCGGCGGTGGCTACACCGGCCTGAACGCCGCCCTTGAGGCCGCCAAGCTCGGCAAGGACGTGGTCCTGGTCGAGCGCGCCGCCACCCTGGGTGGCAAGGCCGCCACCATGTACAAGTCCTTCCCGCTGTCCGCGCCCTACACGCAGACCGAGGACACCGGCATCGCGGCGCTCATCGACGCCGTCACCGCCAACCCCAAGATCAAGGTGCTGACCAGCGCCGAGCTCGTGTCCGTCGAGGGCGCCCCCGGCCTGTACAACGCCACGGTGGACGCCGGCGGCGAGCAGAGCTTCGAGATCGGCGCGGTTGTCCTGGCCACGGGCTGGGTGCCCGGCGACAAGGGCTTCCTGGCCCCCATGGGCTACGGCAGCATCAAGAACGTGGTCACCGCCGCCGAGTTCGAGGCCATGGTCAAGGCGGGCGAGATCAAGCGCCCCTCTGACGGCAAGGCTCCGGCCTCCGTCGCCATCCTGACCGACGTGAGCCTGTGCACCGCCACCGCGGTGGCCGGCACCGCCGAGGTCTGCGCCCCGGTGGAGCCCCTCCCGGACGCCGCCCCCGAGGGCGAGCCCGAGGTTGTGGCCTACCCCTCCAAGGAAAGCGCCAAGCACCTGGCCTACAGCTCGGAGCTCACCAGCCTGGTGGCCCTCAAGCA
>CAYUOW010000149.1:0-3710 GCA_964446455.1 uncultured Desulfocurvus sp. | reverse complement strand
TGCCGCTCCAACGCTTGTCGAACCAGCCCAATCGTATACGGCAGTTCGTCCATCGAAGAGAGCAGCACCTCAATATCGCCGTTGCCCCAGCGACTGATGCCGCTGACATCCCGCGCCATCCCGCGGGGATCGATGACGTCCGCCACCGGGATGTTGATGGAGAGGCTAAGTCGTTTTGCGAGCGGGATGACATCAACGAAATTCGTCTCGGCCTTGTATGCGATGTAGAGCTTAAGGAAGTGCTCTGTCACCGCCGGGTCGAGGGCGAGCACCTCGCGTCTGAACGCATCGAACAGCTCCCGGACCGGGCCTTGTGCCAAGTACGGATGGTCGTCGATGCGGTACCCAGTGGATTCCGGCTGCGGCTTGTAGACACTCAGGACTTCTGGGTCGATCTGCGGAAGACCCCACACCGAAGCAGCTGTCAACGCCAGGCGATTCGCTCGCCTCTTGATCGCATCTTCGTCCCACTTCTCGAGTTGCCCAAGTCCTTGGTTGACTCGCAGCGGGCTCTCCCTGAATCCGCCAGTCATATCGCGCTTGGCAGCAAAGGACTTGTCACTGTACTCGGAGTTGTAGCCGGTCAGCGTCAGGTTGCCGAGGGTGTGCAACCACTCGTTCTGGATGCGCTCGTACTCAGGCCCGAGGTCGGCCTTCCAGGCGGCCGAGAGCTTCTCGTTTTGAGGCATGATGTGCTCGATCGTGTACTCGTCGACCGACACCCGCTCCTTGCGACCGTGGTTTTCGAGCTTGCGCAGCCAATAGCTTCGACTCCTGAAGTTGTACAGGTCGCGTGTCTGAAGGTCGCGCTGGAACTCATCGTCGCGAGGGAACCGCCGGTATGACTGCATGAGCAGGAAGGCCGCCGCAATACTCTCGAGATAGCGGTCCTTCTTGAGGCTCTTGGAGAACGTCGCGAACGTCTTGTTAAGCGTGTTGGTCGGGATAGAGCAGACGGCCCTGCGAAACACGTACGCTTCGATCATCCTGACGGCCGAGACGAAGTCGTCCTTCGACAGCAGCTCATGCACATGGTCGTCGTACAGCTCGAGAAGCAGCGGGTAGGCGACGTCGACCTTCAGCTCGCGAAGGTCCTGGAACGCGACGGCAAGCTGAGAATCCGATTCTGCACCGAGAGCCATGGCACAGAAGTGACGAGCGAAGTCCCGAACGTCACGCACCAACGCCTCAACGCCAGCGACGGCGACGGAATCGCGCCGCGCGTATGCCTTGAACGCCTCATACACCTCGCCGATCTTCGGAATCTCGCCCATTCGGACTGTCAGGTAGTGCCTCATGAAGGCGTCGAAATGAGTGACGTAGGCTTCCTGTCCGAACGCCACCTCCATCGGACGCCAGTAGTCCGAGTAGAGTCGGGTCTGCAGCTCCGGCTCGAGTCCCATGAGCACGTAGTTGCGGATCAAGTCCGCCTGTGTCAGCTCGCGGCCGGTGGAGTTCATGCTCTCGAAGATGAGCTGCGGGTTGTCTTGAGATCGATTAAGAGCGACATCCACGACGACTAGCTTCGACAGGCCCCGACAGATGACAGTGAGATCGCCGCGACGTGAGTCAAGCCACTCTCTGAACAGTCCGAGGTTACGGTCAATTCTCAGAGAGAAATCATCAGGCCGAGGTGCCCCGGATATGATTGCGTTCAACGTGGACCTGTCGGTCTGCGTCAGCAGCAGCTTGTGGTGCCGCTCGCCGACCTCCTCGGGGTTCACAAGGTAGTAGTTGCGCAGCTTGCGGGGAGAGAATCCGTCTACTGGTTCGTAGTCCTCGGCCACGTCTTCCAGCGCCTGCGCGAGAGCCGCGATCAGGAGGGTCACTGTGGTCAAGCGCTGTTGTCCATCGATCACCAGCAGCGGCGCCTGATCGGTGACGAGCGAAAGGCCGGTTTCGATGTACACGACGGATCCGACAAAGTGAACGCTAATGTCGTCCGTCGATCCCGCGCGCACGATATCGTTCCAAAGCTGGGCGCATTCGCGGTCCGTCCATGAGTAGGTGCGCTGGTAGATCGGAATCTGGAATTGCGGAGACTTCTTGAGCAGGCTGAGTAGCCCGGCTTCCGATGCTTTCATCGTATGCGCTCTCCCCCGTGTTTATGGTCTAAAGGCTGAGTAGCTACTCGAGAACCGCTTTGAGCAGCGCATCCTTCGCGTCGGCGTAGTACACGATGTTGACCTTGGTGATGATGTCATCCGGCAAGTCGTTTAGCTGCTTGCGTGCAGAGACCGGTATTAGTACGGTCTCCGCCCCCTTCTCGGCCGCCAGCTCCACCAAACTGACTGCGTTGTAGACAGAATCGATCACGCCGCCGAGGCTCGCGGCCCCAACAACCACCAGGCCGCCCTTCAAGCTTCTCTCTAGCAGTGCACCAGCCATCGCCACCAGAACACCAACACTGAGTCCCACGCCGGCCTTCGAGGCGTCGAACGCCCTCAGCTGCACGGTGAACTCCGAGCGTCTAGGGTCACGGTCGCCCACCAGCTCCAAGGCCCGGGAAGTCAGGTTCTGATGCGCCTGATCTACGCTCTCTCTAAACGCCGGGGGCGTCGGCTTGTTGATGATCTTCAGGCCGCCACCAGGAGCAGCGTTCACTTCAACCTTGTAGAGACCCGGATACTCATCCTGGCCACCTGGGCTGATAGTCCATACCTGGCCAGGCGGCAGCGGGTCACTCCCGATCGCATCCTCGCTCTGGATCTCTGGCGTGGCCACAAACTTCTCCACGCCGTCCTCACCGAGGATGTAGCTAAAGTGCGTGTTCCGGAACTCTGCCGACCCGATGCGTTTCTGCTGCTCCTTGACTCGCCGGCGCACTTCCATGGCCAGCCGCACTGCCCACTCGAGATCCACGTCACTGATCTCTACATCGCCACCTGGATATAGAAGCTTCAGCAGACCGTCGACCGTCTTGCTCACCGCCGTCGCGTCACGGCCGCTCAATGCGCCACCGTATTGCACACGCGGCTGCCACAAGTGCATCAAGCTGCGCCCCCTCATCTGGTTCCAGCACTCCGCGAGGAAGTCACTCACGAGTCCGAAGTGTTCAGTGAACAGCTCCGACCGCATCTTGGGAACGTCCCACCCCGGCAGGTACGAATGGATGCGGTCCATGAACGCAGTGTCGTCGCGCATGTCCTTCGGCATCGGCCCGAACAAGTGCCCGATTCGCTGCTGATGTTCCACGTCGACATCGAAGTTGCCGACCATCACGATGCTGCCGTCTGCTCGGATGCTCTCTTTGCCGCGCGAGAACTCGCCCGACTCCATGTAGCCCTTCATGATCTGGACGCCGTCCTTCTGATCGAAGGACACACCAGAGATCTCATCGAAAGCCACGACGTCATACTGTGCCACGAGGCCGCGCTGACCACTCGCGTTGTTCACGAACATCTGGGCAACGGTCGCCTTGCCGCCTGACACCAGATGCGCGTAGGGCGAGATCTGCTGGAATAGGTGCGACTTGCCGGTTCCACGTGGTCCGAGTTCGACCATGTTGTAGTTGCGCACCACGAACGGAACCATTCGCAGGAACAGCGCGTCCTTCTGGCGGTCGGTGAACTGCAACGGCTCAAGGCCGATGCTCCGCAGGAGCATGTCCTTCCACTCGTCGGTGGAGAAGCGTACCCGTGCCTCACCCAGCGCATCCAACGCGTTCTTCGTTGACATCTGAATGGGGCGGAGACCAGCGACGCCAAACG
>CAYUOW010000148.1:0-3764 GCA_964446455.1 uncultured Desulfocurvus sp. | reverse complement strand
CGGGCAGGCCGTAGACCAGGGTGACGAGGCTGCCTTTCTCCCCATCCGGCCGATTCTCCCGCACGGCGCAGATGCCGCGCCCGCCGGGCTTGATGAGACAGAAATGGCTGCACAGGCGGCACTGGACAGCGCCGTCCTTCAGCGGCTTCCACAGTCTGGCGGGATGAGCCTGACCAGGCATGGCCGTGCCTCCTCTACGAAGTTCTAGCCGAAGTTCAGAATGACCGAAAACGCCCCGAAGCTGGCCCACACGGGCGAGCCGATGGAAAGATCCAGGCGGCGCACGCTTTCGCAGGTGATGACCGCGGCGAGCATGGTGCCGTCGGAAAGCTCGGCCACCACCTCGGCGGCCACGTGGTCGCCCTGCTCTTCCCCGGTCAGGATGCGCCGCACGATGGCCGGGTAGCGGTTGGCCGCCGTGGAGCGGGGTTCGTCCTTCCCGGCGGAGAGCTGCACCCAGGGGGCCTTGATGTCGGCCGTGGCCAGCACCCCGGGCGTGATGCCCAGGCGCTCCACGCTCTCGCGAGTGATGACGCTCGTGACCTTGAAGCCGCCCAGGCTGGTGATCTCCACGCTGGCCACCACGGGCCCGCTGACCACCTTGCTCACCGCGCCGAAGAAGCGGTTGCGCGCGCTGGACTTGCGGCGCTCCTCGCGCTTCAGGTAGGCCTCGACGATGTCGCCGGCCTCAAGGTCGGAGTAGTCGGAGAACGCGGCGGTGAGGTCGGCCGAGGAATGGCCCAGCAGGCGCTGCACCACGGGCAGGGGCACGTCCTGGCGCATGAGCTGCCGCGCCCGCGAACGCCGGAGCACGCTGGGGCTGGCCAGTTCCCTGGGCAGGCCAGCGGCCTCGGCCCGCTCGTAGAACTTGCGGCGCACGTGGCCCTGGTCCATGTCGAAGAGTTTCGCCGCATCGGGCGCCAGGGTCGGGTCGGCCAGGGCCTCGCGCAGGGCGCGGGCCACGTCGGCGGGCAGGGGCACCTCGCGGCCATCGCCGCCGTTGCCCGCGCCGCTGAAGTGGGCCGTGGGGCGCTCGCTGTCCAGGTCCAGGTCGCGCGTGGGGTCGAGGCCCAGCACCTCGCCCAGGCGCGCCCCGGTGGAACGCAGAAGCAGAAAGATGAGCCAGAGGCGGCGGCGCGAGGCATAGTCCGCCCGGCGGCGCGAGGCGTCCATCCAGGCGCGGAAGGACTGCTCCAGCCGGGCCACCTGGGCTTCGTCCAGGGTGCGGGTTTCGGCCTGTGCCGGGGCGGTTTCGTCGGGCGCGGTCATGGCGGCTCGCTTGGGGTTCAAGGTTCCGGCTGTGCGCGACTCTAGGCCGAAACAGCCCCGCTGCCAAGTCCCGAAACCTCCAATTTCCGTGACACAAATCCTGACGCGCCAAGCAAAAATTTCGTGACAAATATTTCGGGCTGCATTATTGTAGAGTCACGAAAATACAAGAATGCGTGTCAGCAAATGCTCGCACGCGGACGCACTCTCCCCAACCCGGCGCGCCAAGCCGCCGGAAGCACGCAGGAGGCCGCCATGCTCTTCGAGGTCGCAGGCATCGAGGTGCAGCCCTGGGTTCCCCCGCTGGTGTCCCTTGTCATTTCGTTCTTCACCTCCATGGGCGGCGTTTCCGGCGCGTTCCTGCTCCTGCCCTTCCAGATGAGCGTGCTGGGCTACGTGAACCCCTCCGTGAGCTCCACCAACCAGTTCTACAACATCGTGGCCATACCGAGCGGCGTCTGGCGCTTCATCCGCGAGGGGCGCATGGTCTGGCCGCTCACCTGGGTGGTCATCGTGGGCACCCTGCCGGGCGTTTTCATCGGGGCCTTCCTGCGGGTGCAGTACCTGCCGGATGCGCGCAACTTCAAGCTCTTCGTCGCCGCCGTGCTTTTGTACATCGGCGCGCGCATGGTGCGCGACCTCATCAAGCAGATGAAGGGCCAGACCGGCGGGGCCAAGGCCGCGGAGGAACGCTTCCAGGCCCAGGTGGCGCGCTTCCGCGAGATGGCCAAGAACAGGGAGGCCCACGGCGAGAAGCTGGCGGCCGTGCGGGTCGTCCGCTTCACCAGCACGCGCATCGCCTACGAGTTCTACGGCGAGACCTACGACGTCTCCACCTGGGGCATCCTCTCCCTGTCCTTCATCGTGGGCATCATCGGCGGCACCTACGGCATCGGCGGCGGAGCCATCATCGCGCCCTTCTTCGTGTCGTTCTTCGGCCTGCCGGTGTACACCGTGGCGGGCGCGGCCCTCATGGGCACCTTCATCACCAGTGTCGCCGGGGTGGCCTTCTACCAGGCCATCGCGCCCTTCTACCCCAACATGTCCGTCGCGCCGGACTGGATGCTCGGCTTCCTCTTCGGCATCGGCGGCATGGCGGGCATGTACCTGGGCGCGCGCTGCCAGAAGTACGTTCCCGCGCGCTACATCAAGTGGATGCTCTCCGGCCTGCTGGTGTTTTTGGCCGTGAAGTACGTGACAGACTACCTGCGCTGACAACGTTCCCGCAGGGAGACGCCCGAAGCTTCGACACCGGCCAGGGAGCGCCACACACCCCGCAGGCCGCGCACCGCGTCTCTCCCCTTGGAGCCCCCGCCTTCCGCACGATCCGGGCGGGGGCTCCTCTTTTGCCCGGCCCGGCCTTGCCTCGCCCCCCGCTCTGCCCTACCATGGGGCATCCCCTGCTTCCGGAGGCTCCGTGCGCCGACTGCTCTGCCTTGTTCTGCTCTGTCTGTGCCTGGCCGCGCCCGCCGCAGCCGCCAGTCCGGAAGCCCCCAGTCCGAAAAACGCCCTGCGCCTTGAACCCGGCGAACAGGCCGCGCCGGGACAGGCGGCCTGGCCCCTGGGCACCCGCCAGCAAAACGGCGCCCGCGTGGACGTGAGCGCCGACCCGGACACGCCCGGCGGCTTCCGCGTCGGCATCACCCCCGCGCCGGGCCAAAAAACCGCGCAGAGCACCGCCCTGCGCACCTGCCTGGGCCTGACGAGCGCTGTGCGCCTGGACCTGTACAAGACCCGCGCCGTGGAGTTCCGCATCAAGGCCTCGCGGCCCGTGGCGGGCATCCTGGCGCTTACCAGCTCCAACACGCAGAACCGCAACGCCCGCGACCGTGCCTTCGGGAGCTTCACCATCGGCACGGGATGGAAAACCCTGCGCCTGCCCTACGGCACCCTGGCGCCCATGCCCGGCTGGACGGAGGAGGCCAGAAGGCTTGGCCTTGCGCCCGGCGACAACGTGCTGCGGCCGGACAGCATTGAGGACTTCTGCCTCGGCGTCGAGGCGGGCCGCCTGCCGGAAGACTCCGCCCAGGAGCCCCTCGTCATCCAGATCGACGGTCCGCGCTTCGTGCGCTGACCGGCAGGCGTAAAAAAAGCCCCCCGGAATGACCCGGAGGGCTTGCGTCCCGTCAACACCATCACCGCACCATCATCGTATCTGGTAAAATTCCGCCCGCCGCAGGCCGTGCCAGCGCTTGGCCGCCACGAAGGTCCACACGCCCTCCACCAAGCCGAAGGGCCAGGCCCCCTGCAGAAAGCCGTAGGCCGAGCTCATGGCGCAGGAGCCCGCAAAGGCCAGCACGAACCAGGGGCTCTTGTCCTCCAGCGCATAGAACAGCAGCATCAGGCTCACGGAGATGAAACCGTACAGGGTCAAGGCGTCCATTCGGCTTCTCCGTGTTCGGGTGGCTGGGTTGGGGAACGCAGGGGCTCTGCCCCTGCACCCCGCTGGGGGCCACGGCCCCCAGACCTCGTCAGGCCGTTGCGGGCAAGACCCG
>CAYUOW010000147.1:0-3955 GCA_964446455.1 uncultured Desulfocurvus sp. | reverse complement strand
CTCTTGAGGTTGGCGAGACGCTTCTCCTCTCGGGCGATCTTGTCGTCGATGCTGTCCATGATCTCGCCGTAGTTGTCCTCAAGAATCGCCAGCGGGCCCGATGTGCTGTTGGTGAGCTCCGCGAGCTTGTCCACCATCTCGCCGTTCTTGCCGAGCTTGATGTCCACGGTGCCGGTGTAGGTGGAATTGGCCGTATGGTTGTCCAACTGCACGACGAGACCGGCCGCGTCGCCGGTGAGGCCGGTGACCTTCCAGCCGTCTATGCCGGCCGGTTGGCCATTGATGGTGGCGCTTGATATGCCCGCCGCGCTGGTGATGATCTTCACGTTGTACGAGCCGGCCTTGGTCTTGCCGTTGATGCGCGACAGGTAGGAGAAATCCGGTGAATCGCTCTCGCCGTCGTAGTTGGCGGCAAAGAGCTTGGCCACGCCCTCGGAGTCCTGCGTCAGGGCGGCGTCCAGCTTGTCCTCGTCCAGAATCAGCTGCCCGTAGGTGCTGGACGACTGGTCCGCATCGGTGCTGATGCCCAGCTGCGACAGGGAGGAATAGTAGTCCCCGGAGCCGGTGGTGGAGTTGTACACGTTGAAGCCAAGCCCCAGGTCGGTGACGACGTCCTTCAGCTGGGTGCCGATGATCTGCACGCCGTAGTTGCCGGTGAGAAGCGAGCCCGTGGCCGTGCCGGAGCTGTTGCTGACCTTGGTCAGGGCCTGCAACGCCGTGCGCACCTCGTTCACGGCGCTGACGAACTTTTCAATGTTTGTCTTGATGGCGGAGGTATCGGTGGTGACGCCGATCTGGATGGCGGCATTGGAGTTGGCCTGCTTGAGCGTGAGCGTGACGCCCGGAATGACGTTGTCCACCGTGTTCGAATCACGCGAAATCCAGTTGCCCCCGCCCACGGGGTAGCCGTCCACCTTCACCAGCGCGCTTTTCGCGTCCTGGGTGTTCTGGAAGGTTCCGGCCCCGAACACCAGCGACCCGGTATTGGAGATGACCACCTGGTTCCCCGCGCCCTGGTTCATGCCGTAGAGCTGCAGGTGGTAGCTGGTGCCGTCGTAGATGGTCGTGGCCCGGACCTTGTCCTTGGTGGCCGCGTTGTTGTTGATGTAGCTCACCAGGCTGGTGAGCGAGCTGCCGGCGCCGATGTTGCTGATGGTGTAGGTCTGGCCCGCGTAGCTGAAGGTGAGGTTGGTCGCCGTAGCGGTGACTGTGCTCGAAAGCGAGCTGACGCCGGAGGCCGTGGTGAGGATGTCGTTCTGCGCCAGCTGGCCCACGATGACGGAATGCGACCCCTCGATGGCATCGCTGTTGGCCGTGGCCGTGACACTGTCCGAGGTGCTGCTCACCGTCTTGGTGAGGAACTCGTTCACCGTGTCCATGCCGCCCAGGGTGGTCTTGAGCGCGAGCAGCTTCTTGTTCAGATACTGGAAGCCCTCGACCTTGAGTTCCCATTGGGCCTTCCAGTCCTCCATCTGGTTCTTGGTGGCACTTTCTGCCGTGATCAACCCGTCGATGAGCGAGTTGAAGTCGGTGCCGTTGCCAAGACCGCTGACATTGATGCTGCCAGAAGTGAAGGACGTGGTTGCGGATGTGGTGCTGGTGGATGTCGTCACGGGTGGCCCCCCCTTCAAGGGAAAAACATGCCGGATGCTGATATTCCACCGTGATTGTGCAAGCCTGGTGCCAGAACGAAACGGGCCGCCTTGCGGCGGCCCGTTGTTTGTCTACGCTGCTGTGGCGGGGCAGCCCTCCACAGTCTTCTTGTCCGTCTACTAGCCGCCGATGAGCTGCAGGGCGAGCTTGCCGAGGTTGTTGGCCTGGGAGAGCATGGCCACCGCGGTCTGCACCTTGATCTGCTGGCGGGTGAACTCGGTCATTTCCGTGGCCACGTCCACGTCGGAGATCTGCGACTCAGCGGCAGAGGTGTTCTCGGACTGGATGGACAGGTTGGTGATGGTGTTCTCCAGACGGTTCTGGAGGGCGCCGAGGTGGGCGCGGATCTTGTCCTTGGAGATGATGGCCTTGTCGAGGGCGGCCAGGGCCTTCTGCGCCAGCTCCTGGGTGGAGATGGTCTTGCCGTCGGTGCCAGCGGCGCCGAGGCCGAGACCCAGAGCGGAGGCGGTGGCGCTGTTGATGGACACGTAGTAGTAGTCCTCAGCGGAGTCGTTGCTGGTGCCGAAGTGGACCTTCATGGGGCCGCTGCTTTCCAGGCCGGCGCCATTGTGCGCGGTGTCGGCGCCGGAGAGGTGGCCGTTCAGCAGGTGGATGCCGTTGAAGTCCGTGGCGTTGGCGATTCGGGTAATTTCCGAAGCCATGGCCTGGTACTCCGAGTCGATGATCAGGCGCTGGTCGGACGAGTAGGTGCCCGTCGAGGCCTGCATGGCCAGTTCCTTCATGCGGATGAGCTTTTCGTCGACGACGCCCAGGGCTCCGTCAGCGGTCTGGATCATGGAAATGGCGTCGTTGGCGTTGCGCACGCCCTGGTTCAGCGACGAAATTTCCGCGCGCATGATTTCGCGGACGGCCAGGCCGGCGGCGTCATCGGCAGCGGAGTTCACGCGCAGACCGGAAGACAAACGCTCGGTAGAGGTCGACAACGCACCGTACGAAGACGACAGGTTGCGGGCGGTGTTGGCGGCCAAGAGGTTGTGGTTGATAGTGAGCGACATATCCTTTTCCTCCTTGAAAGCTTTTTGGCATCCTTGCCATTCGGTGGCCCTCATCCCGACGACATCGCCTGCGGGGCCAATCCGATTGTTGTTACGACTCCCTCATCGGCCTGCCAGGAGAATTCTTTAGGAGCCCCCGCAACTTTTTTTCATGCGGACGCAAAAAAAACGCAGGGTGGCCCCTGCGGTTTCAAGAGGTTATGAGATGATTGCTTAATCGGCGGGCAACAGCCGCGCGGCGAAAAAGCGCGCCTGGGAGGCAGCCGTTTCCGGCAGGCCCATGTCGAGGGAGGGCCCGGCGCCCTTTTCCGCCAGTTCGCCGCGGGCGGTGATGGCGGCCGCCTGGGCCGTGCAGAATTCGGCCGTGCGGCGCGCGGCCTGCTCCATGAGCCCGGCAAGGGTGCCGGAAAGGGCCTCGCCCGTCACCGGGTTCTGGTAGCTTATGCGCCCGTCCACGGCCGCGCGCTGCTCGTACAGCTGCGGCGCGTAGAACAGGGCCGCTATCTCGCGCAGTGAATCCGGCAGGATGCCCGAGACGTCGCGCAGCAGCCGCGCCAGGGTGGGCATGCGGCAAAGGGCCTGCATGGTGCAGTAGGTATCCAGCGCCTCCACAAGCCCTCTCTGCACGTCCTTGGCCCCGGATTCGGGCAGGCCGGCCAGGGCGGCAAGCCTTTCCGGCGCAACGGCCAGGGCCAGCGGCCCCTCAAGCCCGTTCACCAGTTCGCGCAGGGATTGCCCGAGCACGGCCTCCGGCCCTCCGGCTGCCACCATGTCCAGCAGGCACTCCAGGGCCCGGTGCCTGCGCACCGCTCCGGTGCGGCGCTTCTCGTCCGGATCGTAGTAGTTGCCGGTCAGGTGGTACACCAGGGGATGGATGGTGGCGTCGGCGAAGATGTGCGAGGCCAGGCCCACGAACAGAGCCGTGGGCAGGGGCTGGTCCTTCCGGGCGTGCATGTGCGCGGCCTGCAGGCGCAGCAGCTCGAAGGTGTCCTCGCCATGGGAGCCGTGCAGCCGGTGCGGCAGGGCCTTCAGGCCCGCGGGGTGCTCGCCGCGCAGGTAAAAAAGGATGTCGTGCCAGACCGAGCCCAGGCGCAGGCCGTTGGGGCAGCGCGTAAGCGCAGGGCCGTAAGGGCCGCCGGAAAGCAGCTCCGCGGCCCGCTTGGCCACCATCCAGTGAACGACTTCCTTCGGCACGCCCGCCCGTTCTCCTCGTTTGTACGGCCCGCTTGCCCGGCCCGACCGTCTGCTTTGCCCGTCTGATTGGCCCGTCTGATTGGCCCGTCTGA
>CAYUOW010000146.1:0-3973 GCA_964446455.1 uncultured Desulfocurvus sp. | reverse complement strand
AAAAATGGAGCGAAAAGGGGAACGGGCAGAACAGCGGGAAGCGCGACGCCTGCGCCGTCGCCGGGGCGCAGGCTCCGGTCCCGGCCGGGCGCGGCCCCAAGCGCATCACCCTTTCGGCCGGGCTTTCCGGCGGCAGCGTGCGCGTGCAGATCGCCGACACCGGCTGCGGCATCCCCTCCGGCGTGAAGGAAAAGATCTTCGAGCCCTTCTTCACCACCAAGCCCGTGGGCAAGGGCACGGGCCTGGGCCTGTCCATCAGCTACGGCATCATCCAGGACTGCGGCGGGGCCATCCGGGCCGAGTCCACGCCCGGCCAGGGCACGCGCTTCGTCATCGACCTGCCCGTGCTGGGCGATTTGGCCAACGGAGCGGACCAAGGAGGCGAGGACGCATGAACGAGCCCCTTTCCCTGCTTCTGGTGGACGACGAGGACGGCATACGCCGCGTGCTTTCCCTTACCCTGGCCGACGCGGGCTGGCGCGTGCGCACGGCGGAAAACGCCGAGGACGCCCTGGCCCTGTTCCGGGCCGAGCCCGCGCCCGTGGTCATCACGGACATCAAGATGCCGGGCATGGACGGGCTGGACCTTCTGCGGGCCCTCAAGGCCCTGGACCCGGAGACCGAGGTCGTCCTCATCACCGGCCACGGCGACATCGACCTGGCCATCCAGGGCATCAAGCTCGACGCGGCGGATTTCGTCACCAAGCCCATCCGCGACGACGCCCTGGGCATCGCCCTGTCCCGCGCGCGGGAGCGCCGGGCCATGCGTCGGGCCATCCGCGAGCACACGGAACACCTTGAGCTTCTGGTGGCGCAGAAGACGCGCGAGCTTCTGAACGCCGAGCGCCTGGCCGCGGTGGGCCAGACCGTGGCCGGGCTTTCCCACGCCATCAAGAACATGGCCAGCGGCCTGGAGGGCAGCCTGTTTCTGCTGCGCCAGGGGCTGGACCGCGACCACCGCGAATATCTGGAAGAAGGCTGGGAGATGCTGGAGGCCAACGTGCGCAAGCTCAAGAGCCTGTCGCTGGACATGCTGCGCTTCGCCCGGCCGGAGGAACTGCACAAGGCGCCCACGGACCCGGCCCTGCCCGCGCGGCAGGTGGTGGAACTGCTTACGCCCCAGGCGGAAGGCTCGGGCATCGCCCTTGAGCTGGACGCGCCGGACGGCCTGGCCCCGGCGCTCATCGACGCCGAGGCCCTGCACCGCTGCCTGCTGAACCTGGTGGGCAACGCGCTGGATGCCTGCGTGGCGGCGGGTTTTGGCCATGCGGAAGCAGGCGGACACGCGGACGGCAAGCCTGGGGGCCGTGTCAGCGTGCGCGTGGAATCCCTGCCCGGCGGCGGTGCCAGCTACACCGTGGCGGACAACGGCTGCGGCATCCCGGAGGCCGAGCGCGGGAACCTGTTCACGGCCTTCTTCAGCACCAAGGGCGGGGGCGGCAGCGGCCTGGGGCTCATGACCACGAAAAAGACCGTGGAAGCGCATGGCGGAAGTATCCATGTAACAAGTGGTGAAAGTGTCGGAAGTGAATTCATTATTCTCATACCTGGGCAATATGAAAATAAAGTTTTACAGTAGGATTTTATTCTTTGCATGTTTCGCTTGTACAACGTTGACGCAAATCTCCACATGAAATAAGAGCATAACTGTATTCAACACTCTTCAACGCAAAAGCACTCCTGGGATGTAGAGTAAGATGGATGAAGTCATACTGGATAAGGACGGCACGCTGCGAGACCACCACGGCGCGCGCATCGAAGATCCCCTCGGGGTTCTCGGCGCCCGCGTGGTGTTGGCGCAGGGCTACAGCCTGCGCGCCTTCATGCGCATGCTCCTTGCCTATCCCGTGCTCCAGCGCTTGTCCGACTTCGCCCCGGAGTTCGCCGCGCAGTATCCGTCCTGGCCCAAGGACGACTGCTGTCCGGCCGGGCTTGAACGCCTGGAGTTCTCGCGCGTTGTGGAGATGATCGGGCACCCCGGCCCGCCCAGGCTCGAGATCTACCATGTGCTGCGGGGAGCGCTCCCCGACGGCGAGGACATGGAGATCAAGGGCTGGCAGGTGGAGATGCTGCTCGATGCGCCCCTGGTGCTGGGGCAGCTCCGGCACGTGGTCTTTGGCGACCGCGTTGCGGAGTTCCGGTTCGAAACGGTTTGCAACCTGTTCGAATTTTTCGAAGGCGTCTTATGGCAACTCGCTTTTCACGGCACACCGCGAGAGTGTGCACTAAGGAGGTAGCCCCATGTTTGAGAAGATCCTTTTCGCCACCTCGGCCTCTTCCACCTGTGACGACGCCGCCCGCGTGGCCTTTGAACTGTCGCGCAAGAACCGCTCCCGCCTGAACGTGTTCCACGTCTTCGGCCTGCCCAGCCGCGGCTTCGGCCTTACCTACCGCGACGTGAAGACCGGCGAGGCGGAGGAAGTGGACGAAAACCTCGTGAACCTGGTGAAGGAGGAGATGGCCCAGTACTACGAGAAGCTGGCCAAGGACCATCCTTCCTGCGCATTCGAGACCGCAACCGGCGAGCCCCACACCGAGATCCTGCGCAAGGCCAGGAAGGAGGACGCGAGCCTCATCGTCATGGGCGCGCACACCCGGCCCGAGGACGTGGGCGCCATGCGCCACCGCATCATCGCGGGCAGCACCATGCAGAAGGTGGCCAAGAGCGCCCGCTGCCCGGTCTTGATCGTCAGCCGCCCCTGCGTCACCTGCTGGTCGTACTTCGCCAACATCGTGGTGGCGACGGACTTCAGCAAGCCCTCGGACTACGCCTTCCAGTTCGCGCGCAACGTGGCCAAGGAAATCGGCTGCCGTCTGCACGTGTTCCACTGCGTGGACCTGGGGAGCGAGCAGGAGCCCGGCCAGGCCTACATCGAGCAGCAGCTGGCCGCGGCCGAGAAGAAGATCCAGGACAAGTACGTGGCCAACATGGGCGACTTCGACAACTACGTCATCGCCCTGCGCGAGGGCAATCCGCATGTGGAAGTGCTCAAGTACGCGCGTGAGAACAAGTCCGACTTGATCGTCATGGCGCACCACACCAAGGACATCGACCCGGAAAAGGCGCTTTTGGGCAGCACCATCGAACAGGTTGTGCTGCGTTCGGCCTGCCCGGTATTGAGCGTGAACCACCCGGACAAGGTGGACGTGAGCCCCTACGGTCCGCCGCGCGCGGGCGAGTAGCGGTTATGGCCGGGGGCGCGCAGTCCCTGGGGCGGGTGCTGGTCGTGGACGACGAGATGCACCTGCGCCTGTTCATCAAGGCGGTGTTCGAATCCGCCGGGTATGAAACGGCCACGGCCAGGGACGGCGAGGAGGGGCTGAAAAAGCTGAAGGAGTTTCGGCCCCGCCTTGTGAGCCTGGATTTGATGATGCCGAACCAGGGCGGCATACGCTTTTTGACCGAGCTGCGCCGCGACCCGGAAGTCGCGGGCACCAAGGTGCTGGTGGTCTCGGCCATTGAGGGCGAGACCTTCCGGCACTCCCTGGCGCTCTTGTCCGCCGGGGCCGAAGCGGGGCGCACGCCGCCCGGTCCCGACGGCTATGTCGAGAAGCCGCCCACGGCGGAAACGTTGCTGCGCGAGGCGCAGCGGATACTGGGAGCGGACGCGCCGCGCGAAGCCGGCGAGGGAACATCCCCCAACCCCGAAGCACAGGAGGCATGACATGGCCAAGAAAATCATGGTGGTGGACGACGACCCGGATATCGTCGAGTACCTCGTGTCCATCTTCAAGGAAAAGGGCTACGCGACCTGTTCCGCCGAAGGCGGCGAGGGGGCCATGGAAATGCTGGAGCGCGAGCGCCCGGACCTTCTGACCCTGGACCTGGAAATGCCCGAGGAATGGGGGCCGCGCTTCTACCGCAAGTTCAGCCAGAAGCCGGAATTCAAGGATCTTCCGGTCATCGTCATCAGCGGCCTGGCGGGCATCCACCTGGCCATCCGCAAGGCCGTGGCCACGGTGAGCAAACCCT
>CAYUOW010000145.1:0-4005 GCA_964446455.1 uncultured Desulfocurvus sp. | reverse complement strand
TTCCATGACCGGTGCCGTGACCTGTGCCATGCTCTGACCTCCCGCCCGCCGCTGACGGGCGCGTTGCGAACCATACCTGCCTTTCGGATACCAAGACCATCCGGACCTGGCAACCCTGCAAGCCGCTATACTCGCTGATAGTATCGATACAGATACTACAGCACGAAATTGTGCCTACTTGCAAAATAACATGTACAGGCGGAAAAGACATCACCGCCCGGCGATCCCCCCACAAAAAGGAGCAAGTACATGGAACTCATCTGCGTGGATAAAGAAAACTGCAGGCGCGACGGCATCTGCATGGCCGCCTGCCCCGTGGCTGTCATCGAGGCCGACGCCGACGGCTACCCTGTTCCCGCCAACCCCGACAACTGCATGGATTGCGGGCACTGCGTGGCCATCTGCCCTCACGGGGCCCTCTCCCACAGCCGCATTCCGGCCGAATCCTTCCTGCCCCTGCCGCGCGAGCGCGCCGCTCTCCCCGAGCTCGTGAACCTCATGAAGGCCCGGCGCTCCGTGCGCCAGTACAAGGATGAAGCCCTGCCGCGCGAGACCCTGGCCGGGCTCCTCGATGTGGCCCGCATCGCGCCCACGGCAAAGAACACCCAGCAGCTCAGCTACATCGTTTTGGCAGACCCGGCCAAAACCCGCGCCCTGGGCACGGCCATCGCCACCTGGCTTGCCAGCGTGCCCGGCATGGAGCGCTACGCCCGCCTGGCCGAGGGAGGCCGCGACTTCGTCATGCGCGGCGCGCCCAACGTCATCATCGCCCTGGGCGATGCGGACAACGACTGGCGCGAAACCGACGCGGGGATAGCCCTCTCCTACGTGGAGCTGGCCGCTGCGGCGCAGGGGCTGGGCGTGTGCTGGGCGGGCATTGTGCACCGCGCCCTGGTGAACAGCCCCGAGCTTGCCGCCATGGTCGGCGTGCCCGAAGGCCGCGCCGTGTGCGGGGCGCTGATGATCGGCGTCCCCAAGCTGCGCTACGCCCTGGTGCCGCCCCGGAACGCGGCCAAGGTGAGCTGGGTGTAGTCCCGGAGAACGTCTGAAGGATGGCCTGCCCCGGCCTGCCGCACTGTGCACGGGGCTGGCGCGGAAAATCCGCCGGATAATGATTGAGCAAACCACAGGGAGGAGTCCCATGTTCAAGTCATTGCGCGCACTGTGCGTGGCCCTTGCCTTCACCCTTGTTTTCGGCGCGGGCGCCTTCGCCGCAGGCCCCAAAACCCAGGTTCCGGGGTACTACCGCATGCAGATCGGCCAGATCCAGGTCACGGCCGTTTTCGACGGCGCCATCGACATCGACACGGCCCTGCTCAAGAACGCCGCACCCGAAGAACTCAACCGCCTGCTTGCGCGCACGTTCGTGGGCAACCCCAAGATGCCCACGGCGGTGAACGCCTATGTGGTGGACACAGGCACGGAAGTGCTGCTCATCGACACCGGCATGGGCGGCTTCCGCGGGCCCGCGCTGGGGCACATTGAGGAGAACCTGCGCGCCGCGGGCTACGAGCCCGGGCAGATCGGCAAGGTGCTGCTGACGCACATCCACGGCGACCACGTGGGCGGCCTCACCGACGCCGCGGGCAAGGCCCGCTTCCCCAAGGCCGTGGTCATGGTGGCGCAGGAGGAGTCCGCGTACTGGCTCTCGCCGGAAAACGCCGCCGCCGCGCCCAAGAACAAGCAGCCCTCCTTCGAGTTCGCCCGCAAGATGGCCGCGCCGTATGTCGCCAGCGGCCGCTGGCAGACCTTCACCAAGGGGGCCACCCTGGCCCCGGGCGTCCGCTCCGAGCCGACCTTTGGCCACACGCCCGGGCACACGGCCTATGCCATCGAATCTGACGGGCAGAAGCTGCTCATCGTGGGCGACCTGGTGCACGCACACGCCGTGCAGTTCGCCCGGCCCGGGGTGTCCATCGAGTTCGATGTGGACCAGCAGAAGGCCATCGCCGCGCGGCGTGCGGTGTTCAAGGCCGTGGCCGCGGAAGGGGCCCTCATGGGCGGCATGCACCTGCCCTTCCCCGGCGTGGGCCATGTGCGCGCGGACGGCGAGGACGCCTACGCCTGGGTGCCCGTGGAGTTCACGCCCGCCGCTCCGGCTGCGAAGTAGCGCGCCCAATCCGCACGAGAAAACGAAAGGACCGCCGGAGCTTCATGCCCCGGCGGTCCTTTTGCGTTGTTCGGGTGGCCCCGGCTACCTGTCGCAGCCGCAGGCGCCGAAGCCGGAATAGACCACGCGGTCCACGTACTCGGCCTGCTTGCCCTTGTTCCAGCGCGAGACCGGGCGATAGTAGCCCACGATGCGCGTGAAGACCTCGGCATCGGCCCCGCAGGTGGGGCACTGCTCGTGCTCGCCGTGGATGTATCCGTGGTCCTTGCACACGCTGAAGGTGGGCGTAATGGACAAAAACGGCAGCTTGGTGTTGCGGAAGCTCTTCACGATGAACTCGCGCAAACTCGCCACATCGGCCACGGATTCGCCCAGGAAGGTGTGGAACACGGTGCCGCCGGTGTACAGGGGCTGCAGCTGGTCCTGGTGCTCCAGGCAGGCCAGCACGTCCTCCGAGTGGCCCACGGGCAGGCAGGTGGAGTTGGTGTAGTACGGCGTGCCGTTGCCGCTGGTGATGATGTCGGCGTAGAGGTTCTTGTCGATCTTGGCCAGCCGGTAGCTGGTGCCCTCGGCCGGGGTGGCCTCCAGGTTGTACAGGGTGCCCGTCTCCTCCTGAAAGCGGCTGGTGATGTCGCGCAGGCGGTTCAGGGTGCGGCGCATGAGGCGCATGCCGTTGTCCGTATCGATGCCCTTGCCGATGAGGTTCAGGCAAGCCTCGTGCCCGCCGAGCAGGCCGATGGTGGAGAAGTGGCCGCGGAAGCCGTTCTTCAGGTAGCGGCGGGTCCAGGGGAACATGCCGCGTTCCAGGTTGTCGCTGATGAGCTTGCGCTTGAACTCCAGGGCGTCCTTGGCCAGGGTGGCGTATTCCTCGACCAGCGTCAGGAACTCGTCCTCGCCCTGGGAAAGGTAGGCCAGCTTGGGCAGGTTGAGCGTCACCACGCCGATGGACCCGGTAAGGTCGCCGGCGCCGAAGAGCCCGCCCACCTTGTTGCGCAGTTCGCGCAGGTCCATCTTCAGGCGGCAGCACATGCTGCGCACGTCCTCCGGCGAGAGCTCGGAGTTGATGAAGTTCTGGAAGTAGGGCGCGCCATACTTGGCGGTAAGCTTCAAAAGCAGCTCGCCGATCTCCGTCTCCCAGGGGAAGTCCTCGGTAACGTTGTACGTCGGGATGGGGAAGGAGAAGATCTGCCCGGCGTAGTCGCCGTCGAGCATGACCTCGAGGAAGGCGCGGTTGAACATCTCCATCTCGGCCGCATATTCGCCGTAGGTGGAATCCTGCAGCTCGCCGCCGATGATGACCGCTTCCTTGGCGATGTGCTTGGGCGGGGTCAGGTCCAGCGTCAGGTTGGTGAAGGGGCTCTGCCCGCCCCAGCGGCTGGTGGTGTTCAGGTTGAACACGAACTTCTGCACCGCCTGGCGCACCTTGTCATAGGACAGGCCGTCGTGGCGGATGAAGGGCGCGAGGTAGGTATCCACGTTGTTGAAGGCCTGGGCGCCCGCCCATTCGTTCTGCAGGGTGCCCAGGAAGTTCACCATCTGGCCCATGGCGGAGTCGAAGTGCCGGGCCGGACCGGCGCAGGAGCGGCCCTCGAGGTTGAAGCCCTCCAGCAGCAGGTCGCGCAGGCTCCAGCCCGCGCAGTAGCCCGCCAGGCCGAAGGAAAGGTCATGGATGTGGAAGTAGCCGTGCTCGTGGGCCTGGCGCACTTCCTCCGGGTATTTTTCCAGGGCATAGCGCGCCTGCACCGTGCCCGAGAGGTGCAGCATGAGCCCCTGGAAGCTGTGGCTCATGTTCGAGTTTTCGGCCACGCGCCAGTCGCTCTTGTCCAGGTACTCGTCGATAGTCTCCTTGATGTCCAGGAAGGCCTCCTGCTGGTTGCGCAGCTGGCGGCGTTTCT
>CAYUOW010000144.1:0-4052 GCA_964446455.1 uncultured Desulfocurvus sp. | reverse complement strand
TTCATGGACGCAATGAACCGATCCGTCAAAAAACCGACCGCCAGTCATGAGCGCGCCCCCTCGCAAGCACCATTCATTTCCCCTTGCCACCTTCATTACGCGCAACTATAGTCCGTCGGCGCTTTTATGCTCCACGATTCTCCACGAGGTTGGACCATGCCCGAGATTGACCGCCCCTGGCTCACGCATTACGACCAAAATGTTCCGAGTTCTCCGCAGCTTGCCGTAAAGCCGGTGTTCGAGCTGCTGGACGACGCCGCGGAGCGCTGGCCGGACCGTCCCGCCATCGTGTTCCAGAACACCAGCATCAGCTACGCCAAGCTGCGCAAATTCTCCGCCCTGGTGGCGGCCAACCTGCGCAAGCACGGGCTCAAGCGCGGCGAGCGCGTGGCCATCATGCTGCCCAACACCCCGCAGACGGTCATCGCCTACTGGGGCGTGCTGCGCGCGGGCGGCACCGTGGTCTTCACCAACCCGCTGTACATGGAGACGGAGATCGTCCACCAGTTCAGGGACTCTGGTGCGCGCTTCCTCATCACCCTGGACCTTCTGTGGAACAAGATCGAGGCCCTGCGCCCGCAGCTGAAGATCGAAAAATATTTCGTCACCTCGATAGCCGACGCCCTGCGCTTCCCCTTGAGCATGCTCTACAAGCTGCGCGCCTGGCGCGAGGGGCAGAACCGCAAGGTCCCCTTCGACTCCAAGACCGTGCACACCTGGGCCTCGCTTCTGGGCGGCCTGGCCACCTTCACCGCCGACGGGCTCATCCCCGAAAAGGACCTGGCGCTTCTGCAGTACACCGGCGGCACCACGGGCCTGGCCAAGGGCTGCATGATCACCCACGCCAACCTGTGCTCCAACGTCCAGCAGTGCACGGCCATGCTGCCGGGCATGGGCGAGAAGCAGGAGCTTTTCCTCGGCGTGCTGCCCTACTTCCACATCTACGGCCTCACCGTGTGCCTGAACCTGTGCACCGCCCTGGGCGCCACGCAGATCCCCTTCCCGCGCTACGTGCCGGGAGACGTGCTGAAGACCATCCACAAGGAGCGCCCCACGGTGTTCCCGGGTGCGCCCTCGGTGTACATCTCGCTCCTGCAGCAAAAAAACGTGGGCACCTACGACCTGTCCTCCATCCGCTACTGCGTGTCCGGCTCGGCCCCCATGCCGGTAGAGTGGTTCGAGCAGTTCAAGAACGCCACGGGCGCGCGCATCTGCGAGGGCTACGGCCTGTCCGAGGCCAGCCCGGTGACGCACATCAACCCCCTGCACGGCGTGGCCAAGCACGGCTCCATCGGCCTGCCCGTGCCCGGCACGGACGCCAAGATCGTGGACATGGACCTGGGCGGCCCGGCCCTGCCCGCGGGCAAGCTGGGCGAAATGGCCGTGCGCGGCCCGCAGGTCATGGCCGGGTACTACAACAAGCCCGACGAGACCGCCGACGTCCTGAGAAACGGCTGGCTCTACACCGGCGACATCGCCTACATGGACGAGGACGGCTATTTCTTCATCGTGGACCGCAAGAAGGACCTCATCATCAGCGCGGGCTACAACATCTACCCGCGCGAGATCGACGAGATCCTGCACCAGCACCCCAAGGTGCAGGAGGCCGTGGCCGTGGGCATTCCCTGCGACGCCCGCGGCGAGGTGGTGAAGGTCTTCGTGGTGCCCAAGGCGGGAGAGAAGCCCACCAAGGCCGAGATCATCAGCTTCTGCCGCCAGAAGCTGGCCGGCTACAAGGTGCCGCGCCACGTGGAGTTCCGCGAGAGCCTGCCCAAGACCATGGTGGGCAAGGTGCTGCGCCGCGCCCTGCGCGCGGAGGAAGCCGAGCGCGCCAAGGCCTGCGGCGTGGCGCACGTGGTGGACACCACCAGCGCCGACTCCTAGCCCCCGCCCTGCCCGTAAATTAAAAAGGCCCCGCCGCAAGACGGGGCCTTTTGCTTGTCCAGGACTACGAGCTCTAGCGCTTGCCGTTGATGAGCCGGACGGCCTGGGCCGGAATGTAGCACGTGTTCGTGTCCGGCGCGTGGATGACCAGCCCCTCGAGCTTCAACTCGCGGCCGTCCAGACGCAGCAGGTTCGTGTTCAACGGCAGCTCGGCCGTGCGCCCCTTGTACTCCACGCGCAACACCGGCGCGGCCTTGTCCGTCTCGTCCAGGCGAACGCTGCCGCCGGGGAAGGCCTGGGCCGCATCCACAAAGAGCCTGCGATTGAGCGCGGGCAGGTCCAGGCCCAGGGCCTTGGCCGTGGCCTGGCCGAACTGCGGCCCGGTGATGAGCCCGCGGGGACTTCCGGGGCCGTAAGCATACAGGGGCACGTCGCCCCCGGTGTGGCCATGGGTGGTCCAGCCGATCACCGTGTACCTGGGGCAGAGGATTTCGCCCAAGGCGTAGTGCGGGTCCTTGCCGCGCGCGGGGGCGGTGGCCAGGACCAGCCTGGCGTCCTCGGCCGTGATGTTCAGGCCCCAGCCCTCGCGCACGATGGCCTGGAGGCGTTCCGGGGTCTGCTCCTTGCCCAGCCGTTTCCATAAGGCCTCGGCCGAGGCGCGCATGCCGCGCAGGGGATCGAGCAGCTCCTCCACCGAAGTCTGGGAATAGCTCTTGTCCGTACGCGCGTTGCCGATGCTCATGCCGCCGGTGTTGTGGTCGGACACCACCAGCACAAGCGTGTCCGTGCGCTTCCTGGCGTAGTCCAGGGCCGTCTGCACCGCGCGGTCAAAGGACATCAGGTCCGACATCAGGTGCGCCGGGTCGTTGGCGTGGTCGGCCCAGTCCACCTGGCTGCCCTCGACCATCAAAAAAAAGCCCTTGGGGTTCTTCGAGAGCACGGCAATGGCCTTGGCGGTCATCTCGGCCAGGGCGGGCTCCTGCGGGGCAAGATTCGCGCGGTCCAGATCCGGAGCCATGTGCTCGCCCGCGAACAGGCCGTAAATCTTCGGGCCCTTGGCCGCGGCCAATTCCTGGGCAGTGGCGGGCAGCTCGTAGCCCTTTGCGCGCAGTACGGCGGCAAGATCCTTGCCGTCCTCGCGCAGGCCTCCCGCGGCCTTGGGCGTCAGTTGGCCGCGCCCGCCGCCCAGGACCACATCAAGGCCCTGGTACACGCCCTGCTGCATGATGACGGCCTCCATGGTGCGGCTGGGCACATGGGCGTAGTAGGCGGCAGGCGTGGCGTGCCACACCGCGGAGGTGACCACGAGGCCTGTGGAGCGTCCCTGCAGGCGCGCTCCCTCCAGCACGGTGGCCAGGGGCCTGTAGCGCAACTCTTCCGCGGGGACGGGCTCGGTGGACAACCCCTTGGCCTTTGGGCCCACACTTATGAACTTGTCCGAGGTGCGCGTTCCCGTGGCGTAGGCCGAGCCGGACGGGGCCGAATCGGCCACCACGGAATCGCTGATGTAGGTGCGCACCATGCCGGTGAGGATGGCGTCCTGGGCCAGGGGCGCGCCCTTGAACCAGCGCGCCAGGGTGTACTGCTCCGCCCCCGTGCCGTCGGCTATGAGCACGATGACGTTTTTCGCCGTGCCTGCGGCCAGGGCCGACTGACAGAGCACGAAAAGCAGGAGCAGGCTGAACATGCCTATGCTGGCGCGGAATCGGGCTGCGAAAAGACGCATGTGGCCTCCGGCGGTGCAACAGGTTGGAAACAGACGGGGCGGAAGAAGCGCTCCCCTGCCCCACGCCTTTCGTAGCAGCGCTGCGTGACAAAAGGGTCGCGGCTGTCTGGCAGGCGCGCAACACTTTATTCTTGAAGGCGGCGCGCAAGATGTAACACATGCGCCCTGCCCGCGTCACCTTGCCCTGGCAGGCTGCGACCCAGGGACAGCGCCCACAGGAACGCCGCCCGGCTTCCGCCGCTGCCCAAGGCCCTTGTGGCCAGGAGGAAATGCCGATGCTCCGCCTGCTTCCCGCTTCCAACGCCACTTCACCCGCCCGCGAGACCACGCCCCGCCCCGCCGCTCCGGCCAAGGGCATCGTGTACACCCTGCTGCGCCACGGACGGGGCCTGAACCCCGAGGAATGCGCCCGCCGCATGGCCTGTCTGGCGCACCTGCCCGT
>CAYUOW010000143.1:0-4091 GCA_964446455.1 uncultured Desulfocurvus sp. | reverse complement strand
TGTTGCGGGCGTTCAGAAAACGCGTGCGGCTCTTCAGGTCCTCGCGGGTCAGCAGCAGTTGGGCCACGGTTTTGCCGAAACGCCCGAAGGCCTCGTCGTACTCGTGCATCAGCCTGCTTTGCCCGATGGCCGAAGCGGCCTGCCGCGCGGGCAGTTCGGAAAAGTCGATGGCCTCGGCCCCGGCCACGCTCTGGCGGATGCGCGTGCGCCCGGCGGCCACCGCGCCGGAACTCACCAGGACGATCTTGAGGCCCCGGTCGTGCAGCACGGAGAGCTGGTCCACCAGACGGCCCACGGCCCGCGCGTCGAGCCCGGTGCCGCAGGTGAGCACCGCGCTGCCGACCTTGACCACAACGATGCGCGCACGGGACAGGATGTCCGCGCGCAGGTCGCCCGCCGGAACGCTCATTCCCCTTCCTCCTCCACAAAGCCCTGATTGCGGGGCGTTTCCGCGCCGTTCTCGTCGAACTCGTCGTCGAATTCGCTTGGCGCGTCGCCGATGCGCCGCCACATTTCGGCCAAAAGCTCGGGCAGGCCTGCGCCGGTAAGGGCCGAGACGAAGAGCACGTCCGCCGGGGCGTTCTTGCGCAGGGCGTCCAGGCGCTCGGCGGGCAGGACGTCGACCTTGTTGATGACGCGGATCTGCGGCTTTTCGGCCAGCTCCGGGTCAAAGGCGCGCAGCTCCTCGTTCAGCATGGCGAAACCCGCGGCCGGATTCTCCGGGTCCGCGTCGTCGCCGCTCAGGATGTGGACGAGGAAACGCGTACGCTCCACGTGCTTGAGGAACTTGTGGCCCAGGCCCAGGCCTTCGCTGGCACCCTCGATGAGGCCGGGGATGTCGGCGATGATGAGGCGGCGGCCGGCTGTCTCTGCAGTCTGGCCCTCCACCACGCCCAGGTTGGGCGTAAGGGTGGTGAAGGGGTAGGAGGCGATCTTGGGCCGCGCGGCCGAGACTGCGGACAGGAAGGTGCTCTTGCCCGCGTTGGGCAGGCCAAGCAGGCCCGCGTCGGCGATGACCTTGAGCTCCAGGCGCAGGCGCTTCTCCTCGCCCGGCTTGCCGGGTTCGGCCCGCTTGGGCGCGCGGTTCACGGAGCTCTTGAAATGCAGGTTGCCGCGTCCGCCCTCGCCGCCGGGGCAAGCCACGAAGCGCATGCCCACGCGCTTCAGGTCGGCCAGCAACACGCGCCCGCCGTTCTTGCCCTCCGTCTCGGAAGCCTCGGCGGCGTCGAGTTCGTCGCCGTACTCGTCCACAACGTGCGCACGCGCGGTCTCAAGGAAAATCTGCGTGCCCACGGGCACTTCGATGACCAGGTCCTCGCCGCCGCGGCCGTTCTTGTCCTGGCTCTGGCCGTTCTTGCCATTCTCGGCCTCGAACATGCGCTGGGCGCGGAAGTCGTACAGGGTCAGCAGGCGCGGGCTGGCGCTGAAGACCACGTCTCCGCCCTTGCCGCCGTCGCCGCCGTCGGGCCCGCCCTTGGGCAGGTTCTTGGCGCGCTTGAGCGAAGCGCTGCCGTTGCCGCCCTTGCCGGAGCGCACCGTAATGCTCGCTTCGTCTACAAATCGCATGCCGCACCCCAGATAGAAAACGGGCAGGAGCCGCTTTAGAAGCCGCTCCTGCCCGCGCTATGGTTCGTTCGTGGAGCCGCCTAAACTCTAGGCGCTCACGGGCAGAATGTGCACCCGGGTCTTGACCTTGTTATTGCGGGTGTACTTCTCGTACTTCACTTCGCCGTCCACCAGGGCGAACAGGGTCCAGTCCTTGCCCACGCCGACATTCTTGCCGGGGTGGATGCTGGTGCCGACCTGACGCACGAGGATGTTGCCGGCCAGAACCTGCTGCCCGCCGAAGCGCTTCACGCCACGACGCTGTCCGGCGCTGTCGCGTCCGTTTCTGGAGCTGCCGCCTGCTTTCTTGTGAGCCATTGTATCCTCCTTGCCGTCTTGGGGCTCAGCCCGTTAGGCCTGGATGGTTTTGACCTTGAGGCTGGTGTAATCCTGCCTGTGGCCCGTCTTCTTGTGGAAGTCGTTGCGGCGCTTCTTCTTGAAGATGATGATCTTCTCGCCGCGGCCATGGCCCAGGACTTCACAGGCGACTTTGGCGCCGTCAAGATAAGGGGCCCCGATCTTGGTCTGACCGCCATCGGCGATCAGAAGGACTTTGTCCAAGTTCAGCTCGGTGCCGGGCTCAGCCTGCAAAAGCTCCACCTTGAACTCGAGTCCCTGTTCCACGCGGTACTGCTTACCGCCGGTCTCGATAATTGCGAACATTGCGAATACCTCCATCGCGTAAGAGGCGTTCTCTTATCCTGGGCGGTGGGAAGAAGTCAAGCGCCGCGTCCGGATTTTTTTACGCCGTCCGGTCTTATGCCCTGGCCAGCACCAGCACGTCCACTCTTTTCGCACCCGCCGCGAGCATGGCCCGCGTGCATTCCTCCAGCGTCGCGCCCGTGGTCATGATGTCATCCACGAGCAGCACGGCCTTTCCTTCAAGCACATTGGCCCGCGCGGCAAAGGCCCCCCGGATGTTCTCCGCCCGGGCCTCGCGCGCCAGCTCCATCTGCGGAGTGGTGCGCCGCACGCGGGAAAGCGCCTCCTGGCGGATGGGCAGCCCGCGCCGCGCGGACAACAACCGGGCGATCTCGCGGCTCTGGTTGAAACCGCGCGCCAGCAGCCTGCGCGGATGCAGGGGCACGGGCACCAGCAGGGCGCAGCCGGAAAGCTCGGGGTAGGCACGCAAGCCACGCTCAAAGGCCTCAAGGGCGCACTCCTGCAGGCTGCGTCCGAAATCCAGCCGATTCTCGAACTTATAGCCCAGGATCAGCTCCTTGAGATGTCCGGCATAAGGGCCATAGGCCAGCACCCGGCCCCAGGGGCGCGGCTTCTCGCGGCAGCGCCCGCACAAAAGCGAAACATCCTGGGCCACGGGCGGATACTCGCCGCAGCCGGGGCAGGGTTCTCCTTCCGGCTGGGCCCCCTCCTCCCGGCAGTCCGGGCACGGCCCCCCGTCCGGCCACACACGCCCGCACGACGTGCAGCGCGCCTCGGCCAGCAGTGCCGTCTTCAGCACCGCGGCCGCCAGCCGCGCCAGCCGCTCACGCATTCCGGCCCTCCATAGCCATGAGCCCAGCCCCGCGCCCAAGCTCCCGCGCCTGTGCCGCCGCCGGCGGCTGCGAGGCCAGATCGCCCGCCGCGTCCAAGCCGCGCAGGCCCAAGGGCTCCGCCAGGGTGAGCCCGAAGTTCACCAGAAAATACTTGAGGGTCAGGCGCGCGCCGTCAAACAGCTTCTGCCCGCTGGGCTGCCCGGCCACAAGGCAGGCGTAAGCCGGGCGGTCCTTGAGCGCCAGCACCCAGGGGTCGCCCTTGCGCCGGGCCTCCCAGAAGCGCTGCGAGCGGTCCACCCAGGTCTTGCACAGGGACGGCAGGCCGTAAAAATATATGGGCGAGGCGAACATGACCACCGGCGCGGCCATCAGAATGGCGAACAGCTCCTCGGTCTGGTCATTGCGCGCCAGCACGCAGCGTGAAAGCTTCTCACCCGCGCAGGCGCGGCAAGCCAGACAGGCCAGCACGGAGTAGTCGCGCAGGGCGATGACCTTGGCCGTGGCCCCGGCCTCGTGCACGCCCAGGGACATGAGCTCCGCCGCGGCGTCGGAATTGCCGCCAGCCCGGTGGCTGCAGGCGAAAATGGCCACGTCAGCGTCCCACATGCCCCGCTCCCTTGTTGGTTTGCTTCAGTCCTTGCGCACCAGGCGCGCCCGGAGCCAGCCCTCGCTTTCTGCCGTCCGGTCCCACTCCAGCGTCCAGCCGCCCGCGATGAATACCGCGTCCTCGACGTTGGGCGCAAGCTTCGCCTGCACCAGTATCGCGAGCTCGTTCTCGCGCGTGAAGCGGAGGTGCCACCCGACCTCCATGCCCACGCCTCAGCACTTGTCGCGCAGATCGATGGTCGTCATGTTCGCCTCGTTACGAGTTAGAATGAATAGCCTCCGGCGGCCGGGGAGGATGCCCACCCCCCCACCCCCCAAGCCCCAGTAATTTGCGGGGCGGTTCCCGACCCCCACTCAAAACCGGAAGCAGCCTGGGGGCCAAGC
>CAYUOW010000142.1:0-4148 GCA_964446455.1 uncultured Desulfocurvus sp. | reverse complement strand
TGCGGGTCCAGGGGGTGCATACCCCCTGGCGGGGGCCTGGGGGCAGCGCCCCCAGGGCTTACTCTTTCCTTTTCACCAGCAGCACGTCGCAGTCCGCGCCTTTCAGCACCTGGGTGGCGGCGTCACGCATGACCTCGAGCCCGCGCCGGAAGGGGTGGCTCATGACGAGGGTGTCGTAGCCGCCTTGCCCCAGCTCGGCCAGGATGGCTTCGGGCACGCGCCCGGCCGCCGTGGTCTTGACCTGGCAGGCCACGCCAAGGGTTTCGGCGCGCTTCTGCAGCTCGGCCAGGGCGGTTTGTTCCTGCTTCAGCTCGTCGTCGCGCGTGTAGTCCAGGAAGGTGCCGCGCGCGTGGCTGCCCAGCAGGAAGTCGTGCCCGGTGTAGACGCTCCAGCCCGTGTCGAGGACGAAGAACGCGGTAAGTTCCGCACCCCGGTCCTGGGCGAGGCGCAGGGCCTCGTCCATGGACCGGGCGGAATCGTCAAGTGCGAGCAGGATCTTCATGATCAGGGCAGGGTTCCCTTCTCGTGGTCGAGCACGAGGATGGGCTGCTTATCCTTCTTCACTTCGTCGCCTTCCTTGGCCGTGACGGAGAGCACCTTGCCGTTGGTCTTGGCATGGATCTCCTTGGCAACGACCTTCTCTTCCAGCTTGCCGGCGACGTATTTCTTCTCCTTCACCTCGATGGTGTAGAGCAGGTCGCCCTTTTTCACCTCGGTGTCGGCCTGGGCGGCCACGGCGATGATCTTGCCATCGCTGGGGGCCTTCAGGGTGATGGTGGGCACGATGTAGGCCATGTAGACGAGCACGGTGACCACAACCATGGTGACGAACACCATGGCGGCGAGGTCTTCATGCCGGTCGGACCGGAACACGGTCATCTTTCCGCATTTTTTAGCATCAGTTTTTGCCATGGGGCACCTCCTAGAAACTGGCTTCCTTGGACACGAAGAGCATGATCACGATGAGGGCCACCACATACTTGATGGCGCCGGCGGCCAGGCCGACCTTGAGGGGCTTGCCGCCCGCGGCCTTGATCTCGCGGATGTCGATGTAGGCGCCCTGGCCGATGAGGCCCAGGCCGAAGATCCAGCTCATGACTTCGCGCATGAGCTTCAGGGTGGAGGAGCCCTCCGCGCCGAGCATGCCGAGGGACGACAGGGCGGTCATGCCGAAGAAGCCGATGACGAAGATGGGGAACTTGTCCTTGATGATGCCGCCGAGGGTGATGCATTCGGCCTCGGCCTCGGCGCGCCAGTACCACATGGTGATGAAGAACACCACGAAGGGGATGCTGATGACGCGCACCACGTTCCAGATCTCGCCGTAGGCCACGGCGGTGCCCGGGGCGATGGTCGGGTTGTATGCCAGGCAGGTGGCCAGCACCTGGCCGGAGTTCAGGATGCCCGTGCCCACCCAGGCGCCGAACTGGTAGTCGGTCATCTGCAGGGCGTGGCCGATGAAGGGGCTGATGAACATGGTCATGATGCCGAAGCCGAGCACGGTGGCGATGGCCAGCGCCACGTCGGCGGGCTTGGCGCGCACGGCCGGGGCCGTGGCGATGCAGGCGGAAACGCCGCACACGCCCGCGGCGGAGGCCATGACGCCGATCATGGAGCGTTCCATGCCCAGGCGTTTGCCGAACCACATGACGAAGAAGATGGTGCCGAACACGAAGGTCATGATGAGGCCGATGGCGATGCCGCCGACCTTGGCCAGGCTCTGGATGGTGTACAGCGAGCCCAGCATGATGACGCCGGACTTGATGAACAGGCGCGTGGTGCGGAAGCCTTCCTCGGCCCATTCAGGAATTTTGCCGCCGAAAAGCAGGTTCCGGTAGAGCATGCCGGTGATGATGGCGAGCAGGATGTAGTTCAGGTGCAGCACCTTCACGAACCAGCCCTTCTGGCCGAACACCACGGCATCGGCCATCCACGGCTCCACGAAGATGCGCAGCGCGTAGAGGGTAAGCACCATCACCGCCAGACCGGGGATGATGCCGAATACTTTGGCAACACCTTGTTTTTCTTCCATTGTCTCCTCCGTTGACTTGATGGTCTCTCGGGGCTGGCCGCACAACCCGGCCAGAATCCCCTGGATTATGCCACCGGAGAGCAAGGATGGTGCCACCGCAGGGTGGCGAGACGAACCTGCTGATTTTTATCGTGATTGGCCAAAACAAAGGCCGCGCGCCTGCAAACTCTCGTTAGCAGGCAGCAGCCTCGCGGCTACAGGGGTGCAGCCGGCAGTTGCCATGCGGCGTTCGCCCACGTACAGGGAAGCAAACACGGGAGCGTCACCATGCGCCGCATCATGCCGCACACGCTGCAAACCAAATTCCTGGCCGGCCAGGGCCTGGTCATGGCCCTCATGGTGGGCTTCTTCGCCCTGGCGCTCAACATGCACCTGGAACGGCTCATGGAGGCCGAGGCGCGCGAAAAGGCCGCCCTCATCCTCTCCCAGGTGGAGGCCGTGCAGGGCTACGTGCGCGCCACCCTGCGCCCCGCCATGTACCGCCTGCTGCCCGAGGACCAGTTCGTACTCGAGGCCATGAGCACCTCCTACATCACTCGCGGCGTCTTGAGCGACCAGAACCTCTCGCGCGAGGCCTTCACCTACCGCCGCGTGGGCGTGGGCGCCCGCAACCCGGACTATGAGGCCGACGAACGCGAGCGCGCCTACATCTCCCGCTTCGAGGCCGAACCCGCCCTGGTGCGCATGGAGGAATTCGTGGAGATCGGCGGTGAGCAGCACTTCGTCACCGCCCGGCCCCAGCGCTTCGAGGCCTCCTGCCTGCGCTGCCACGGCGACCCGGCCGAGGCCCCGCGCGAGCTCCTCGACCGCTACGGCTCCAGCCGGGGCTTCGGTCGCGAAGTGGGCCAGCTGGCGGGCATCGACCTGGTGCGGCTCAAGGTCCAGCGCGACGTGGGCGGCATCCGCGACGCCACCTTCTCCTTCGCCCTGCTGTTCGCCGTGGGCATCCTGCTCTTGTTCCTGGTCATCCAGGGCTTCTTCCACCGCCTGGTGGTGCAGAGCCTGCGCCGCGTCACCGGGGTCATGCGCCGCCTGTTCCCGGAGGAAGCCCAGGAGGCCCAGGCCCTGCCCGCAGGCGAGGACGAGATCGAGGACATCCTGCACGGCTTCGAGGCCTTTGCCCAGCACCTGCGCCAGGCCCGCCAGGACCTGAGCGACTATGCCGCCACCCTGGAGGACACCGTGGCCGCACGCACGGGCGCCATCACCCGCCTGGCCGAGGACCGCCGTGCCGACGTGGCGCTGTTCGTGGCCCTTCTGAACAGCCTGAACGAGAGCCAAAACAAGCACCAGATGCTTGCCGCGGCCCTGGCCCTCACGGCCAAGCGCTTCGGCGCCAGCCGGGCGGGCTACGCCTGCGTGCTGGGCGCGTCGGACTACGCTTCCTGGCCGGTGCCGGGCGCGGCGCCGGACCTGCCCGAGGACTGGCACGACCTGGTGGCCGCGGGCGAGCCGCGCCTCACCCCGCGCGCCTGGTACATCCCGGTACAGACCTCCGGCACCAGCCGGGGCCTGCTCTGCCTGTTCTGGGACAAGCGCCAGGAGAAGAGCGTGCGCCTGGCCGACCTGGCCCGGGCCATCGGCCAGCAGCTGGGCATCGCCATGGAGAACCTCGACGCCCTGGACGGCCTGCTGCGCCAGAACGACCTGCTCTCGTCCATCTTCGAGGGCATCGACGACCCGCTGCTGCTGCTCGACACCGGCGGCGCGGTGCTTCTGGCCAACAGCCCCGCGCGGGAGCTGGCCGCGCAGCTCAGCGGCGCAAGCGCGGTGCCCGGCGGACACGGCTTCGACGGCCTGCGCGAGCACCTGGAGCGCGCCACAAGGGGCGGCGGCAACGGCGAGTTCGAGCTGGCCCTGCCTGATGGAAACCGCATCTTCGAGGCCAGCCTGTACCCCATTCCCCAGGCCGGGGGCGGCGTGCGGCACGTGGCCTCCCTGCGCGAGGTGACGGCCGAGCGACGCATGGAAGGCCAGATGCGCCGCAACGAGCGCATCGTGGCCGTGGGCCAGCTGGCCGCCGGCATCGCCCACGAGATCAACAACCCGCTGGGCGTCATCCGCTGCTATGCCGAGCTCTTGCAGGCCTCGCAGCAGGAGCCGCAGGCCCAGGCCG
>CAYUOW010000141.1:0-4259 GCA_964446455.1 uncultured Desulfocurvus sp. | reverse complement strand
TTGCGATGCCGGTCAACGAGGCTTACCTCATTGAGGATGACGGTCTGGCGATGCCGACCGTTGGGCCGTGGGCCGAGACGAAGCACCGCAAGTTCGGGTACTACAGCCGGATGTTCTCGACGAGCATGAAGAACAAGTGGGATTGCCGGGTGTATCTGGACTTGTTCTCGGGCGCCGGCAAGGCCCGCATCCGCAAGGAGCATCGGGTGATCCCTGGATCACCGCTGTTGGCGTTGACTGTGCCGGATGCGTATGACGAGTACGTCTTCTGCGAGAAAGAAGCCGCCAATCTCGAGGCGTTGCGCGCGCGAGCGTCGGCGGCGCATCCGGAAGCGAAGGCGGCCTTCATCGAGTGCGATTCGAATGCAGATATCGCCACCGTGCTAGCGGCCGTGCCGAAGTTCTCGAAGCAGAAGCGGGGGCTGACCCTCTGCTTCGTCGACCCGTTCAACGCTTCGCAGCTACGCTTCTCGACACTGAAGGCAATCGCGTCAGAGCTCTTTGTCGATTTCTTGGTGCTCATCCCGACCTACATGGACATCCATCGCAATCGGGACAAGTACACCAGGCCGAACTGCAGGATCATCGACGAGATGCTCGGCGATTCCGCGTGGCGGGACCGGTGGCCCGATCCGGAAAGGCCAAACAGGGAGTTCGGCCTGTTTGTCGCCGAGGAGTTCTGTGGGCGCATGAAGTCGCTGGGATTCTTGTTCGATGATATGAGCGACCTGGAGCTCGTCCGCATGGCGAATGATAAGAACCAACCGCTCTACCACCTGGCGTTCTTCTCGAAGAACCCCCTAGGACTTCGCTTCTGGCGTGATACCCGGAAGAACACGAACACGCAGTTGTCACTGCTGGAATGAGGAGTCGCCGCTGATGTCACAAGCATCACGAATTGAGTGGACCGAGTACACATGGAACCCGGTTACCGGGTGCTCGAAGGTGAGTGCCGGCTGCGTGAACTGCTACGCGGAGCGAATGGCTCTTAGGCTCAAAGCCATGGGACAGAAGCGCTACTCGGACGGCTTTGCGGTGCGCTGTCACGAGGACTTGCTGGACGCCCCGAAGCACTGGCGAAAGCCACGAATGGTCTTCGTAAACTCGATGGGCGACCTGTTTCACGAGGAAGTCCCGGTGTCGTTCATCAAGCGAGTCTTTCAGACCATGGCAGGCTGTCCGCAGCACGTCTTTCAGGTGCTCACCAAGCGAGCCGACAGGCTGGCTGCCTTGGCGCCCGAGCTGGACTGGCCAGCAAATGTCTGGATGGGCGTGACGGTCGAAGACTCGAACGTGGTCGATCGCGTTGCCGACTTGGCCGGCACGGACGCGGCAGTGAAGTTCTTGTCGTGTGAGCCTTTGCTAGCTCACCTAGAGGGTCTTCCTCTTGAGGGCATCGATTGGCTCATAGCGGGAGGAGAGTCCGGACCACGCAGCCGACCGATGGCAGAGGAGTGGGTGATAGCGCTTCGCGACCAGTGTGTCGTCTCGGATGTGCCGTTCTTCTTCAAGCAGTGGGGCGGGGCAAACAAGAAGAGGGCCGGCCGAGTCCTCCAAGGTCGCACGTGGGATGAGATGCCTCGCTAGGCTGTCTGTACATGACGCAGGTCATGCGCGAGCATGGAGCCGGTGTGCCGCGTCTGGTGCGCTTGGGGACGACTTCTGAAGACGAATCGAGGGGCGCGGGGTGGCAGACTTTTCGGTTGAGGCGGCTGCGCGGAGAATAGTTGATTCTCGAACTGCGGAGTACTTCCGTGAGGTGCACTCGTCGTATTCAGCGGGCAACATGCGGTCGGCGACGGTCATGCTCTGGTCGGTCGTCATTGCCGACATTTGGTTCAAGGTCGACCAACTCGCAACCACGTTCAACGACCCAATTGCGACGGGAATTCGAACGAAGGTGCTTGAGCGCCAGCAGGCGAACCCGCGGTCACCAGAGTGGGAGGGGCTCCTTCTTGACGAGGTGCGTCAGCGAACCGAATTGCTGAACGACGCGGAGCACGCCGCGTTGCTCGACCTGCAGGCGCAACGCCATTACTGCGCTCATCCGGTGCTTGACCAACATGACGCCCTCTTCTTGCCGAGTCCTGAGCAAGTCCGATCGTTTGTTCGATTGGCGCTGGACTCCGTGCTGACCAAGCCCGCCGTGATGTCGCGCAGGGTGTTCGACGCTTTGGTCGAGGATCTCGAGGTGACCGGCGCTTCACTCCCGGATCAGGATTCTCTGCGCCGCTTCCTGGAATCGAAGTACTTCAGCCGAATGAGCGACGTTGTCCTGGTCGCGATCTTCAGGAGCCTTTGGAAGTTGACGTTCCGATTGGACGATTCGAGGTGTGAGGCGAATCGTGAAATCAACTCCCGCGCCCTGGCGTTGCTCTACGACCGGAACCCGCATCTATTCGACGACGAGGTCGCAGCCGACCCGACCTATTACAGCGACCTGTCATCCAGCGACTCATGCCTCATGACTGTGCTCAGCTTCCTGCCGAATCGCCCCGTCCTCTACGGCATGCTTGAGGAGCACGCGCGGACGGTCGTCGGCAACTATGCTCGTGCGGATATGACACGGCTTTCGATGGCTTGGTTTCTGAATGAGACGTTCTCGGATCACGTGCAGGAGTTGATTCGCTGGGCGGAGGGAGGCTCGAGACCCGCCAGTGGCGCCTTCGGCGTGTTGCGGGCGCAGGCGGCGACCGAGGAAGAGAAGACGCTCGTGATGAAGCTGATTGCCACTACCTACGGCAAGGCCTACGACTACGACAACGCTGATGCGATATTTGCCGAGATTGTTGCGCCGGCGCTTCCCGAAATGGATGCGGAGCAGATCCTCGAGCTTGTCGCGGCATCGGAAGCGAATCGGCAGACGTATGACCGCTGGCGAGCTTCCGGGGAGCACGGGCTGATTGTGAAGCGTGCAGCCGAGCTTGGAGTTGCGCTGGACCCGGCGGACTTTCCGGACTTCTGCGCGAACGTGGTGCTGTCGACGGGCGCGGTCTGAGGCGGGCGTCTGGACATCTACAAGACAAGATCCGCACAGAGGGGAGCATGCAGTGGCTTTGAACAGCGAGGACGAGGTCAAGAAGGCTCTCGGGATTAAGTCATGGCGCAACCTGTCCAAGGACAAGGTCGTGCAGTTCGCGGCCATGATGCCCGACATGAGCAAAGAAGTGGCGATGAAAGTCATCGAGCAGTTTCCCAAGTTCACGGAATTCGCGACCGACACGATGACCAACCTCGTTCACGCCCACAAGGGCACCCTAGAAGCGAACTCGGAGAGTCAAGGCCAGTTCCATCAGATTCAGCGAGACATGCTCGAGATACTCCACGGGGAACTCGACAAGGACCTGACTCCCGAGGAACGAGCGCGAGTACTGGACCAGATGAACAAGATCGGTGATCAGGCGTTCGAGAAGGACCGCGAGGCGAAGCAGTTCCTGAACGGGTTGTTCGACAAAGCGGCGGTGGTGTCGGTCGTGACCGTTGTTGCTGGAGTGGTCTTCGTTGGCGGCAAGGTCCTGCTCCAGAAAATGCCGGGAGGAGATCTCCTGGACTAGGCTCGCGAACGGGAGAACGGCCGTTCAGGTACTCCCGTGCTCGCCGAGCCCACGCGACGCATCTGTATGACAACTCGCCTTGCATTGCGTGGCTGACCTCGCGCTTGCCGTGGACTGTCAATCCCGAGGTCGGAGTTCGGACCTCAGTAGATCTACTCCAGACGATGCGCAGGGCGCAGCACCCCGTCGCCGCGTCGAGCGCCTGCGCTCATCGACCGTCCTATCGGGGCCGTCGCTTTGCATCGCCTGGCCTTCACCGGACTTGCCCGTTCACACGGGCATTGAGGCTCAGGACCGCTCCAGCCCCTTGAGGAACAAGATCCCGAGCTGGGCGACAGCTTGGCCCGCAGTGAGCCCGGCTTCCTGCAGTACGAGGGGATCGCGGCTCGCGAACGAACCTCGTGAGAGCAGTTCTGCAGCAAAACGTGCGTTCAACTCACGGAACTCACCGATGCGAATGCCTTCGTCAATAAAGGCGCTGAGGTATGTCAAGGCGCGGTCGTTCTTGCGCGCAAAGAGCTGTGCGCTAGGTGCCCAGTTGCTCACGTCGAGCCAGCAAGTTGTAGATACGGATTCCTGCCATCGGGTCACAGCCCCTATCCATCGTGAAATCCTCTCGCCCTGCGAGATTCCGGGAACGCCCGCAGCCTGCTTCGCATCAGCGAAACTCGAGTCCGCGATTCGCTCCAGGATTGTGAGCACGAT
>CAYUOW010000140.1:0-4394 GCA_964446455.1 uncultured Desulfocurvus sp. | reverse complement strand
TTTCTGTCCATTCCCCGCCGGGCGGCCCTTGGCTTTGACGCCAACCGCCTGCACCTGCTGCTTGCGGTGCTGGAAAAGCGCCTCAAGTTGCCCCTGGGCCAGTTCGACATCTACGTGAAGCAGGGCGGCGGGCTGGCCCTGCGCGATCCCGGCCTGGACCTGGGGCTTGCGGCCTCGGTGCTTTCCTCGTACTACGACGCGCCGCTGCCCGAAGGCGCGGTGTTCTGGGGCGAACTGGACCTGAACGGCCATGTGCGCCCCGTGGCCGGGCACGAGACGCGCCTCAAGCAGGCCTCGCGCCTGGGCTATGGCCCGCTGCTGCATTCCGGAACCTGCAAGACCCTGGACGACCTGCGCCGCGCCCTGTTCGGCAAGGCCCAGAACTAGTCGTCCGGATTCATCCCACATCCACAAGGAGACGATGATGCTTCCCACCGCCTTCCTCTTTCCCGGCCAGGGCTCGCAAGAGCTGAACATGGGCCGCGACGTGGCCGAGGCCCAGGCTTCGGCCATGGACCTTTGGATCCTGGCCGAGAAGCACTCCGGCCTGAAGCTGCGCGAAATTTATTGGGGCGCGCCTGATGCCGCCCCGGCCCCGGAGATGAGCGACACCAAGGCGCTACAGCCCGCCCTCACCGTGGTGAACGTAAGCCTGTGGCTGGCCCTGAAGGACAAGCCCGTGGCCCAGAACCCCGTGGCCGCGGCCGGGCACAGCCTGGGCGAGTTCGCCGCGCTTACCGCCGCCGGAGCCCTTGGCGTGGAAGACGCGGTGAAGGCCGTGTGCGAACGCGGTAAGCTCATGGCCAATGCGGGCAAGGAAGGCCACGGCATGGCCGCCGTGGTCAAGCTGCCCCTTGAGACCGTCGAACAGATCGTGGACAAGGCCTCCAAGCAGAGCGGAGCCTTCCTGCGCATCGCCAACCACAATTCGCCCGCGCAGTTCGTCATCAGCGGTGAAAAGCCCGCCCTGGAGCTGGCCGCCCAGCTGGTGAAGGAGGCCAAGGGCCGCGCCGTGCCCCTGGCCGTTTCCGGCGCGTTCCACAGCCCGCTCATGAGCGAGCCCGCCAACGCCTTCGCCAAGGTGCTGGACTCCTTGCGCTGGCAGCGCGCCGCGTTCCCGGTGTGCATGAACGTCACCGGCCAGCCGGAAAGCGACCCCGGCATCCTGAAGACCCTGCTGGCCGCGCAGATGACCTCCTCCGTCCTGTGGACCGTGACCATGCAGGGCCTGTACGCCATGGGCGCACGGCGCTTTGTCGAGGTCGGCCCCAAGGGGGTGCTGGCCAAGCTGGTGGGCCAGAACCTGGAAGGGAAGGACGACGCCATCGCCCAGGGCGCGGGCAACATGGAAGCCCTCATGGCCCTGTAGCCCTCTCCGGCGCAGGCCATTGCGGCGCAGACAATTCCGGCGCGGCCCGGCTGCTCCTTTCCAAGGGGTGGCCGGGCCGCGTTCTGTTTTTGCGGACAGGCGCGCCCACGTATTGAAAAAATACGTAAGTCGCATTAAAAGGCATCAGCGATCCGCATAGCCAGTCCCTAAAAAACACCCGCGCAGACGCGAACGGAGCCCTGCCCATGAAGATGACCACCCGCTTCCGCAACCTGGTGAACGCGCCGGAAATCCTCATGCTTCCCGTGGCCCACGACGGCATCTCGGCCCTGGCCATCCAGCAGGCGGGCTTCTCCGCCATGGCCGTGGCGGGCTACGGCACCTCCGGCAGCGTGCTCGGCCTGCCGGACATCGGGCTCATCAGCTCCACCGAGATGCTGACCCACTACGCGAACATCATCGAGCGCGTGGACATCCCGGTGATGGTGGACATCGACACCGGCTTCGGCGACGTGAACAACGTCATGCGCACGGTGCGCCTGGTGGAGCGCATGGGCGCCGCCGCCCTGTTCATAGAGGACCAGACCTACCCCAAACGCTGCGGCCACATGGCGGGCAAGAGCGTGGTCAGCATCGAGGAATACCTGCCCAAGCTGAAGGCCGCGCTGGCCGCCCGCACCGACCCGGACTTCGTCATCATGGCCCGCACCGACGCCGCGGCCGTGTACGGCATCGACAAGGCCATCATCCGGGCCAAGCTGTACGCCGAGGCCGGAGCGGACATGGTCTTCGTGGAGGCCGTGACCAACCGCGAGGACATGGCCCGGGTCAACGCGGAGATCCCCGTGCCCGGCATGGCCAACATGATCGAGGGCGGCAAGAGCCCCTTCCTGCCCGCCAGCGAGCTGCAGGACCTGGGCTACGCGGCCGTGGCCTACCCGTGCGCCTCGGTGTTCACCGCCGCGCGCGCCATGCAGACCTGGGCCAACACCCTGAAGACCAAGGGCACCACCGAAGGCTTTGCCACGCCGCAGAACATGATGAATTTCGAGGAGTACTTCCGCTTCATCGGGGCCGAGGCCATCCGCGAGCGCGAGAAGCAGTTCCGCTAGACCAGGCGCCACACGCACAACGGCCCGGCAGCCCTGAATGAGGGCTGCCGGGCCGTTTGTTTGTTCCGGTAGGGGTCTACTTCGGAGACAGCACGCCGCAGGCGGTCAGCAGGGCCCAGGCCAATTCCATGCGCACGGGCATGAGATCGCGCCAGGTGCGCGGGTCGCCGGGCCTGGGGCTCAGGTTCAGGGCAAAGGGGATGCTTTCGCCGCCGCGTTCGACATAGCCCACCAGCCAGCCTACGGGCGTCAGGTCGCGCGTGTCGCCGGGAACGCCGCCGTGCACGGCCATGCCGGACTTGCCGTAGAGCTTCCAATCGCCGCGCTGGTCCGCGCCCTGGTCCAGCAGCATGACCTGCCGCATGAGACCCAAAGTGCGCGGGGAAAAGGGCACCTCGCCACGCGCCAGGCGGTCCAGGTAGCGCACCTGCTCGTCCGCGCTGATGCGCAGGGGGCCGTCGAGCCAAAACTGGTCGGAGCCGCTGGCGTCGGCATTGCCGTACGCAAGGGCCTTCATGGCCGCGCCCAGGCGCTCGCGCCCGTTCAGGCGGCCCAGCTCCACGAAGTACCACACGCAGGAGACGCGGAAGGCCTGCTCCAACGTCAGGTCGCTGTCCCAGCCGGGAAAGTCCCGGTGCACGCCGTCCCAGCGCAGCAGGAAGCCCGTATCCGGGGCCACGCCGGTTTCCAGCGCCACCAGCGCGTTCACTATCTTGTAGGTGGAGGCGGGCCGGTAGCGCGTGGCCGCGCGCGCCGGGTTCACGCGGATGGTCTGCGCGCCGCGCAAAAGCACGAAGCAGCCGTCCAGGTTGCGCTCGGCGAAGAGCCGCTCGAGGTCGGGACGTTCGCTGTCTGCGGCAAGGGCCGGAAGGGGCAGCAGGAGCGACAGCACAAGGGCCAGCAGCAGGGGGGTGCGAAGATGCCTCATGGACCGGGTATAGAATCGGGGAAGCGGCTTTGCAAGGGGGGTGCAAATGTCGGTGCTACGCATGCCAAAGCGAGGGAACCAATACCCACAGTATGTTGACAAGCAACTGAATCAACTGTATTTTTTTATCAGTATTCGCAATTCCCCCCAGGAGAATACTGATGGAAATCTACGCGCTTTTCGATGACAACGGGCTGCCAAAGGGCTTTTTCACACCGGTTATCCACGAGGACATTCCGGCTGGCGCGGTGCGCATCACGATTTGTCATTGGCATGAGTTCATTACAAATCAAGGCTCGCGGCGCTGGGATGGGGAAAAACCTGTGAAATACAACGCCCCGGAACGACCAGGGGCCCGGTATTCACGGTCCTTGTGGCGAATCCTGTATCCCATTGCAATACTGAGGAATAAATTGATCCATCAACCACGCTGAACACTCCCATCCCACCCGGCATAGAGTGCGCAAGAAATCTCGGGCGAAATAGCGCGCCCCGCGCAGGCCATCACCCCAAAATAAAACGATCTTTTTCACCTCCTCGTCTTTTACTCAAATATTCCACAGCCGAATCAATCACCCTCCTCGATCATCCCATTGACCACGCCCACGGGCAGAGCCGCGTCCTCGACCATTCGGCAGGCCTATGGCAGGCTTGCGCACACCCCCGACGTGCGAAAATTTCCGCTCAACACGAAAAATAATTCGCAGGCCCGGGCGTTCCGCCGCACGCAAAAAGGCCCTGCCCCCTTGTGAGGGACAGGGCCTTCGTTTCAGGCTTGGCGTAAGCCGTGCGGCCTACTCTTCTTCGTGCTCGTGGGCGAACCAGGACTCGGCCAGGATGGGGCCGTAGTAGATGGCCTCTTCCTCCAGGTCCTCCTCGATGCGCAGGAGCTGGTTGTACTTGGCCAGCCGGTCGGAGCGGCAGAGCGAGCCGGTCTTGATCTGCCCGGCGTTCACGGCCACGGCCAGGTCGGAGATGAAGGCGTCCTCGGTCTCGCCGCTGCGGTGGGAAACCACCGTGGTGT
>CAYUOW010000139.1:0-4402 GCA_964446455.1 uncultured Desulfocurvus sp. | reverse complement strand
GACGAGATGGGCCTGGGCAAGACCGTGCAGACCCTGTCCTTCGTGCTCTCGCTCATCGAGCGCGGGGCCAGCGGGCCCTGTCTCATCGTGGTGCCCACAAGCGTTCTGCCCAACTGGGAGCGCGAGGCCGCGAAATTCGTGCCCAGCGTGCGCCGGCTCACCATCTACGGGGCCAAGCGCGACGACCTGTTCACGCGCATCAAGGACTCGGACATCATCATCACCACCTACGCCCTGCTCCGCCGCGACCTGGAGGAGCTGTCCAAGTACAAGTACATGGTGGTCATCCTGGACGAGGCCCAGAACATCAAGAACCCCAACACAATCACGGCGCGCAGCGTGCGCAGGCTCGACGCGGACATGCGCCTGTGCCTTTCGGGCACGCCCATCGAGAACAACCTCTTCGAGCTGTGGAGCCTGTTCGAGTTCCTCATGCCCGGCTTCCTGGGCTCGCAGCACGCCTTCCAGCGCGGCATCGTGAAGCCCATCAAGGACGCCGACGAGGAGACGCTCAACTACCTGCGTTCCCGCGTGAAGCCCTTCATTTTGCGGCGCACGAAGAACGAGGTGGCCAAGGACCTGCCGCCCAAGATCGAGACCACGCATTACTGCGAACTGGCCGACGAGCAGCGCGACCTTTACGGCGCCCTGGCCGCCAAGCTGAAGGAGCAGGTGCTGCGCGACGTGGACGAGAAGGGCCTGGCCAAGAGCCAGATGTCCATCCTGGACGCGCTCCTCAAGCTGCGCCAGATCTGCTGTCACCCGCGCCTGTTGAAGCTCGACATTCCGGGCATCAATACCAACCTGCCCTCCGGCAAGTTCGACGCCTTCAAGGATCTGGTGACGGACATCGTGGACGGCGGGCACAAGGTGCTGGTGTTCTCGCAGTTCGTGCAGATGCTGCACATCATCCGCTCCTGGCTGCAGATCCGCGAAGTGCCCTTCGCCTACCTCGACGGCTCCAGCAAGGACCGCTTCGAGCAGGTGGACAAGTTCAACGACACGCCGGAGATCCCGATCTTCCTCATCTCGCTCAAGGCGGGCGGCACCGGTCTCAACTTGACGTCGGCCGACTATGTCATTCATTATGACCCCTGGTGGAACCCGGCCGTGGAGAACCAGGCCACGGACCGCACCCACCGCATCGGCCAGAAGCGTCAGGTGTTCGCCTACAAGATGATCTGCCAGAACACGGTGGAGGAAAAGATCCTGAAGCTGCAGGAGATGAAGAAGGACGTCGCCGAGGCCATCATTCCCGGCCAGTCCGCCTTCAAGTCCCTCACCCGCGACGATCTGGAGATGCTGTTTGAGGTTTAGCCCACCACACGGGACCGGTCCGGCCGCATGAACAGAATGACATACCCCCTTGTGCGGGTCTTCGACCGCGTGCAGGCCTATGCCGAGGCCGAAGACACCCGCAGACGCGTGGGAAAAGGGCTCATCCTCTTTTTCCTGGCCTCGCTCTCGCTCATCGAGCTGAACAGCCTGGGTCTTCTGCCCGCCTCCCTGGCCTCCCACGTGTCCATGAACCGCTTCCACGCGGTGACCCAGACATTCACCCTGGTGCTGGTGCTCGAGGTGGTTGAGCTGGTGTTCTCGCTGCCCAAGTCCACGTCTCGCTCCGTTGGCAAGCAGTTCGAGATCCTGGCGCTCATCCTCTTGCGCAATGCCTTCAAGGAACTCACCAATCTGCCCGTGCCCATCGAAGTCATCGGCCACACGGACGTGCTCATCCGCCTTGGACTGAACGGCGCAGGGGCCCTGGCCGTGTTCGTGCTGCTGGGCGCCTACAAGTACGCCCAGCGCTGCGCGCCGCGCCACTGGGCGCCGGAGATCCTGGCCAAGTTCATCACCGCCAAGAAACTGGTGGCCCTGCTGGTGCTCGGAGCCTTCATCGGCATGGGCGTGTACGACGGCTTCCTCTTGCTGCGCGGCGAGCCCACCTTCGACATCTTCCACGACTTCTACACGCTGCTTGTCTTCACCGACATCCTCATCGTGCTCATCGCCCAGCGCTACATGCCGGAATTCCACGCCATCTTCCGCAACTCCGGCTTTGCGCTGTCCACGCTGTTCATCCGCATGGCCCTGACGGCCGACACCATCCTGTCGGTGATCATGGGCGTGGGCGCCATGGTCTTCGCCGTGGCCCTCACCTACGCCTCCAACCGTTTCTACGCCATCACCGCCCAGCCGGCAGGTTCGCCATGTCCCCTTCCGGGTTCTCGAAAGTAGGCGCCAGCGCCAAGAAGCGCCTGTACGGTCCGCGCGCCGTGCTTGTGTGCGGCTACGCAGCCGCCGAACAGGACGTGCTGCTGGCCATGATGGAACGCTTCCGCCTGACGGACATTCCGGCCGTCTTCGCCACCGGCGCGGACATGGACGCGGCTGTGGGCGCATTGCTGGCCCTGCCCTTCGGCCACGGACGCGGGGAGGACAGCCCCTTGCCGCGGGCCATCGTGCTCTCCGGCGTCACCGAGAAAGAGCTCTCCACCTTCATGGCCGCCTGGAAGCATCTTGGACTGCCGCAGCAGAACTGGGCCACGCTCACCCCTACTTCCGAGCAGTGGGAACTCATGGACCTTTTGACCGAGCTTGATCTCGAACGCATCGCGCTGACCGCCAAGACCTAGCCCCCGCCGCAAGCCCCTCCTCTCCCCTACAGCTTCACTTGTGAAGGCTGTTCAATTTCCAGAATTATTGTTGCGACAACGCCGCAGCCATGTTACGTATTTGCTACCCCCCAAGTTCCTTTGCCGCGCCATTCCCGGCGCATCATGGCCAGGTGCAGCATCTGCTTTTCCGGAGGCATTATGAAACTCGGGTTGCGGTCAAAGCTGATTATTCCCGCCTTAAGCGCCGTCATTTTGAGCATGGCCATGGCCAGCTACTTCTCGGCCCAAAGGGCTTCGGACGAGCTTTGGGGCGAACTCACACAGTCCTCTGGAATAGTTGCCAAAAATCTTGGTGACAACGCCGGAACCTTCGCTGGCGACGTGCTCGCCGCGGCGGTCCTCCAGTCGGGCTCGCACCGCATAACCAAAGCGCTGCTCTCCCCAACGGCCGACAATCTGGCGGAAGGGCGGCAGGCCCTCGTCGACCTCGCCAAGTTCGACACCACCATCCAAGGCGTGAACGTGCTGGATGCCACGGGCGAGGTCATCTACGGGGACGACCCCAAGGCCAAGGGCAACTTTGGCGACCGCGAATACTTCAAGAAGGCCATCGCCGGGGAACCGAACATCTCCGAGCCGATCATCAGCCGCGTGACCAACAAGCCCGTGTTCATGGTCGCCGCGCCGCTCAAGTCGGGTGAGAAGATCGTCGGCGTCATCTACTGCCGCGTGGACCTCGCCCGCTTCTCCAAAGACATCGTGGAGCCCGTGAAGGTGGGGCAAAGCGGCTACGCCTTCATGGTCAGCAAGGCCGGCGTAGTCTTCAGCCATCCCGACCCGAACCAGGTGCTCAAGCTCAAGCTGGGCGAAACGGATTGGGGCAAGCAGATCATCGGCAAGGAAAGCGGGGCCGTGGCCTATAAGGAAGGCGGAACCGACCGTACGGCCGTGTTCGCCCGCGACAAGACCACAGGCTGGACGGCCGTCATCACCATCAGCGAGCACGACATCGCCAAGGCCGCGAGCAACGTCCGCAACGCCAGCATGCTCTTTGGCGCCTTGGGCATGGTGCTCGTCTGCGTGGCCATCGCGCTCATCCTGGGCAACATGCTCAAGGCCCTCGGCCTGTGCGTCAAGTTTGCCGAGGAAATCGCCGGCGGCAACCTGGACCAGTGCATGGACGTGAAGCGCACGGACGAGCTGGGCCGGCTGGCGGATTCGCTGTGCAAGATGATCTCGAGCCTCCGGGACATGATCAATACCGCAAAGCAGAAGACCGCCGAGGCCGAACAGCTGACCGAACTGGCGAACAAGGCCACGGAGGAAGCGCAGCAGGCCAAGGCCGAGGCCGAGCAAGCCAAGCGCGCGGGCATGCTCCACGCCGCGCAGCAGCTGGAAAGCATCGTCGAGGTGGTTACCTCCGCCTCGTCGCAGCTGTCCTCGCAGATCGAGGAATCAAGCCGCGGCGCGGAGACCCAGGCCGCCCGCGTGAGCGAAACCGCCACCGCCATGGAAGAAATGACCGCAACCGTCATCGAGGTGGCCCGCAACGCCGGGCAGGCCGCGGAAACCGCGGGCGGAGCGCGCTCCAAGGCCCAGGACGGCGCAGAAATCGTCAGCAAGGTCGTGTCGAGCATGAGCGACGTGCAGGTGCAGTCCAACCAGCTGAAGGACGACATGGCCAGGCTCGGCAAGCAGGCCGAGGACATCGGCCGCATCATGACCGTCATCACCGACATCGCCGACCAGACCAACCTGCTGGCGCTCAATGCCGCCATCGAGGCCGC
>CAYUOW010000138.1:0-4492 GCA_964446455.1 uncultured Desulfocurvus sp. | reverse complement strand
AGCTCCGTGGCCACGATGTCCTCGCCGATGCGGCGCACGTGCTGCCAGGGGAAGGCCGGGGCCTCTATGCGCACCGTGTCCTCGTCCACCTGCTCCACGTGCTCGATCATGACCACGGAGTCCATGCCTTCCGGCAGGGGATGGCCGGTGTTCACCGGACGGTAGCCCAGGCCCTTTTTCAGGGTGACGGGGCTGCCCTCGCGCGCGGCGAAGGTGGCGGCGGAATACACGGCGATGCCGTCCATGGCCGCGGAGTGGAACGTGGGCGAGGAGCAGCGCGCAAAGATGGGCTGGCTGGTGACGCGCCCGCAGGATTCATGGGCGGACACCGTCTCCGCCCGGATGAGGGCGGCGCGGTCCAGGGCGTTTTTGGCTCGGCGCACGGCCTCGGCCGGTTCGATGGTGGACAGGTAGATGTTGCGGTCTTCGCTGCTCATGGGACCTCCGGGGGGTGTGCCATATTAGACATAAAAATGCCCGAGCAGCGAATGGCTGTCAAGGATCGGGCCCTGGCGCAGGGCGCGTCAGCCCGCCTTGGCCTGGGGTTTCTGGGGCGCCTTGGCGTCCTTTGATTTGGCATCCTTCGCTTTGGCGTTCTTGGCCTTTGCGTCCAGAGTCTTGCCGGGCTTGCCCTTTTGCCCGGGCTTGGCCTTGGCCGGGACAGGCGCGGCCTGGGGCGGCTGGGCCGCCCGCGTGGCGGAGGGCGCGGACTGGTAGGCATCCGGGTTGCGGTGGCGCTGGAAGCGGTTCACCGCCCGGTTGTGCTCGTCCAGGGTGGCGCTGAACTCGTGGGTGCCGTCTCCCTTGGCCACGAAGTAGATGTAGTCGTGGACCTCCGGGTACAGGGCGGCCTGGAGGGAGGCGAGCCCGGGCGAGCAGATGGGCCCCGGCGGCAGCCCGGCGTGGGCGTAGGTGTTGTAAGGGTTCCCGGCGTCCTCCAGGTGCACGCGCTTCAGGTCGCCGTCAAAGGAGGGGCCCAGGCCGTAGATGGTGGTGGGGTCGCACTGCAGGCGCATGCCGAGCTTGAGCCGGTTCAGGAACACCCCGGCGATGCGCGGGCGTTCTGCCGCGTCGCCGGTTTCGCGCTCCACCAGGGAGGCCAGGATGACGATGCGCTTGAGCTCGTCGGCCGGGGGCGGACCCTGGGGCCAGAGCTTTTTGGCCTGGCGGTCGAACTCCTTGAGCATGGCCTCCACCACGGCGGTGCCGTTGTCGGCCTGGCCGCGCGGCAGCTGGTAGGTCTCCGGGAACAGGTAGCCCTCGGCGGAAGCCGCGGGGATGGCATATTTCTGCAGCAGGGTGGCGTTTTTCGAGGCCTGCTCGAAGCTCTCCCGGTCGGTGAGGTTCTCGGCCTCGAAGAGCTTGGCCGCGGTCCACCAGGGCAGGCCCTCGCGCACCACCACCTTGTGCTGGATGCCGCTTGTGGTGGTGATGATGCGCAGGATCTCCTGCGGGGGCCAGCCCGAGGAGAGCAGGAACTCGCCCGCCCGGGCCGAGGCCATGTGGCCGTGCAGCTTGGCCAGCAGCACAAAAGCCTGGGCGTTGCGGATGAGGCCTTGGGTTTCCAGCTCGCGGGCGATGGACGGCAGCGTCATGCCCGGGCGGATGAGGACCACGGCCTCGCGGCCGGGGACTTCCGCCGGGCCGAGGAAATAGATGTTGGCCCCGGCAAAGGCCGCCGCAATGGTGGCGGCAAAGCCCAGCAAGGCCCACAGCAGGTGCTTCAGGCGGGATTTTGGGCGGGCTGGCTGCTGATCCAGGTTTCCAGAATCTGCACCGCCGCCTGGCTGTCCAGTCGTGTTTTCCTCTTCCGGCTGCACAGACCGGCCTCCTTGAGCTGGGCCTCCGCCGCGGCGGAGCTGAAACGTTCGTCCATCAGATGCACGGGCACGCTGACGCGCCGGGCAAGGCTTTCAACGAAATTCCGGGTCTGGCGGGTGGTGAGGGAATCACCGCCGTCCAGGGTGAGCGGCAGACCCACCACCACAGCCTCCACCCGCTCCTCCTCGATGAGCGCCGTGAGCGCTTCGAACAGGCCGTCGCGGGTGGTGCGCGTCAGCGCGGGCCGGGGAAAGGCCATGCGGCCTTCGGGGTCCGTGATGGCCAGGCCCACGCGGACCTGTCCGTAATCGATGCCGAGCACGCGCATGGTGGTGTCCTTTTGGCCTTGCCGGCCCGCCGCGGGTGGAGCGGCAGGGCGGGGCAGGGCGGCCGGAGTGTGGGCCAAAGGCCGGGTTGGTGTCAAGGCGTTCCGGCGGCCGCAGGGGGCGGCGGGCAGCCCGGCGCGCAACCCTTTGCCTCCGGCGGCGTCATCTGCTACAAGAACAAGGATACTGTTACGAGGCGCACGCAATGCATCTGAACGTCCTGCCCAGAAGCTCCGGCGCCCCGGCCGGGCCGCCCCCCAGCCCGCGCAAGCCGTGGCTGGCGGCCGTGCTCTCCTTCCTGTGGCCGGGCCTGGGCCAGGTGTACAACGGCCGTTTCCGCAAGGGTGTCACGCTGCTGGGGCTGGCCGCCGCCTGGCAGCTTTTGGGCATCGGCGCGGCGGAAACCTTCCGCTGGTGGCTGTCCTCCATGGGCGGCTTCCTGCTGCTTTCCCTCTACGCCGCCTGGGACGCCTACCGCGTGGCCGGAACCCTGCGCCACTTCGTCCCCGGCCCGAGGAACACCCTGACGGTCTACCTGGGCGCCGTGGTGCTCATGAGCACGGCCTCCATCGTGGCCGGGCAGGCGGAACGCTGGTCCTTTCCCATCTACACCGTGGCCCAGACCTCCATGCGGCCCACCCTGCGCAGCGGCGACCGCCTGCGCTGCGCCGCCCTGCGCCCGCGCGACATCATCCGCCGGGGCCAGTTGGTGGTGTTCGAGTACCCCGGCGAGCATTCGCTGATTTTCGTCAAGCGCGTGGTGGGACTGCCGGGCGAGGTGGTGGAGGTGGACGACGGCCTGGTCTACGTCAACGGCGACCCCATCGACGAGGGCTACTACGCCATGCGCAAGCCCGGCTCCACCAGCCTGGACATGCCGCCCGCGCGCCTGGCGCCGGACGAGTACTACGTCATGGGCGACAACCGCCACGCCTCCTTCGACTCCCGCAGCTACGGGCCGGTGAACCGCGCGCGCATGCTGGCCACGCCGCTCTATGTCATCATGTCCATGGACGAGCGCGGCAAGCTCTACCTGGACCGCACGGGCCTGCCCACGCGCTAGCCGTTCCCTCGTCCCTTCCCCGCGCCCACAAAAATGCCGGAGCCCGCGCTGGACTCCGGCATTTTAAATGTCGTGGCCGGGGGCTAGTGGCTGAGGGGGCTGGCGCCTTCGTCCGGGCCGCCGGGCTCCTGCCTGCTGGACTTGGCCCGGCGCAGGGCCAAGAGCAGGGCCTCGGGCTGCACCGGCTTGGTCACGTAGTCGTCCATGCCGGAGGCCAGGAAATGCTCGCGGTCGCCGGGCATGGCATAGGCCGTAAGCGCCACGATACGCGTGCGCGTGCGGCCTTCCGCCATCTCCAGGTTGCGGATGGCCTGGGTGGCCTCCACCCCGTTCATCAGCGGCATCTGGATGTCCATGAGCACGCACTGGAACCGGCCCTTGCGGTAGGCCTCCACCGCGGCCAGGCCGTCCTGCACGCTCACCACCTCGTAGCCCAGGCGCGTCAGCAGCACCTGGGCCGAAAGACGGCTCACCTCTTCGTCCTCCACCAGCAGCAAACGCGTGGGCTCCACGTTCTGGCTGGCTGCGGGCCGTTGCGCTTCGGCAGGCTTTTGGACCGGGGCCAGGGGCAGTTCCAGGGGGATCTGCAGGTGGAAGGCCGTGCCCTCTCCGGGCTCGCTCACCACGTCGATGCTGCCGCCCATGAGGTCCATGAGCCGCTTGACGATGGCCAGGCCCAGGCCCGCGCCCTGGTAGCGCCGCGTGTGGGAGGCGTCCACCTGGGTGAAGCGCTCGAACACGTGGCCGATCTTGTCGTCGGGAATGCCGATGCCCGTGTCGACGATGCTCAAGTAGAGCCTGATCACGCCGGGCTTGGCCGCGCTGGGCCGGGCCCAGGCCTGCACCGTCACCGAGCCCTTGGGCGTGAATTTCACGGCGTTGCCCAGCAGGTTGAACAGCACCTGGCGCAGGCGGGCCTCGTCGCCCACCAGGGTTTCCGGCAGGCTGGGATCCGGGGCGATGACGAGTTCAAGCCCGTGTTTGGCGCAGGAGGCCTGGAACACCGTGGCCACGGAATTCAGAAGCTCGCGGGTGCTGAAGGGCTGGCGGTCCAGTTCCAGCTCGCCCGCCTCCACGCGTGAGAAGTCCAGAATGTCGTTCAACAGGCCCAGAAGCCGGTTGCCGGATTCGTAGGCCATGTCCACGTAGCAGGCTTGGTCCTCCGGGGTGTTCTTTTCCTTCAAAAGTTGCAGCATTCCCAGCACGCCGTTTAGCGGGGTGCGGATCTCGTGGCTCATGTTGGCCAGGAATTCGCCCTTGGCGATGCTGGCGGCCTCGGCCT
>CAYUOW010000137.1:0-4522 GCA_964446455.1 uncultured Desulfocurvus sp. | reverse complement strand
TGTTTACGGGGCAACCCCCCGTACGAGGGTTCGAATCCCTCCCCCTCCGCCAGCAAGACACGACGACGCCCGTCCTTCACCGAGAAGGGCGGGCGTTTGTGTGTGTTCACGCCCTAGTGCAGGTCCACCCTCGTGTGCTCTTTGACCCAATGGATTCTTGTGAGATCATCGGCAAGCCACTGGTAGCAGATTTCGGTCATGGGCCGCTTGCCGAACACGTCGAGTATCGTGCCGGTGACTGTCCCGATGGGAACTCCGGAGAGATCAGGGCGCTCGGCTGCTGCACTACGAGCCTCAGCGGACAGGGCCTCCCAGTCGGGCCTCTCCTCGACGTGTTCGACAGTTACTTGATTCTCGCTTCCCAACGGGAGAGGCACCAAGTGCCATGTGCCGCTTGGACCGTGCCACCCACCTTCCCCTAGCTCGAGGAAGAACCTGAGACTGACCGGGAAGAGGCGGCCCCTGTCTAGATGATGAGCCAGTGGCGCGAGAATACCCCGGCTCATTTGCTCATACGCCGCCAGCGCACCTGCATATACAGCTTCAGTCCGCAGTCTTAGCTGTTCGGTCGTGAAGAAGTCCCAGACCCATGCTGACCCTGACTGACTGGACGGCCAGACATCTGACTGCGGCCATGGGGCCCGGATTTCGTCAATCCCCTGCTCGCCAAGTCGGTCGAGATACGGCCGTAGGAAGCGCAGTGGCTCTTCGAGGCCCGCAGGGAAACCAACGAAGTGGCAATCATCAGGCAGGTCCTGGTAGAGGTCGCCGAGAGCGCCGCGGACATCATCTAGCCGGATAGCTCTCTCGAACGGACTCACCCGCATCAGCTTGAGCGCAATTGTCCAGGCCGCCTCATCGGCAATCGGCCCATCTTGGGCAAGCGGGTGCCCTGACTTAAGCAGCTCTGTCAACGAATCCCTTATCGCCTCGTGTGCCCAAACCCATGGCCAGGCGGGGCTTGAGCTGGGCGCGGCTGTGACCATCCGGCTCCACGGGACGCGTGGGCCGTCGCGAAGATCCTGCCTGTCTAGTGCGATGACCGGCTGGCTGCCCGGTGTGTGGCGCAACCACGCGATGGTCAGCATCTGACCATCCGCGAGCGCACCGACGGGAGCAACCTCACCAGGAGGATCGGCTGGTATGACTCGGTCGGCCAGTGTTCCGAGCGACTGGTGGAAGGCCGTCATCGACTCGCGCACCAGTCTGCCGGCTCGCATCGAGTCGGGCAGCATCGGCGGTTCGGCATCTCGGAAGAGCCTGGGAGCGCCCGATTCCAAGAGGTCGCCGACGAGACCCGGATCGACAGTTGCCGCTCTCGTGAATAGCTCGTGGATGTAGTCCGTGGGGGCCACGCCGAGCAGAACCCTGAGGGCTTCTCTCCATCGCAAGAGCATCTCACGGCTACCGACAACCTCGTCGGCCGACGCGACACCCTTGAGCAATGCCTGAGCGGCAAACCACTCTTGCAGGAGAGCGAGCACGAACTCCGCTCCGCCGCCAACCACCTGGATCAAGCCTGATTCCGTGAGGTGGTCGAGATCTCCGGTGTGGGGCAGGTCCCGCAACGCGACCGGCCCGCCGCACATGGTCGATGCGCTCGCCAGCAGCATCAGCCAACGCTCGCGCTGGTCGTGAGTCAACCCGGGTCGGTTCAGAGCTGGTGCAACCAGGTGCTCGACTAGCTCGCTGGTCGTCGCCGGTACAAATGGGTGTGCCTTCAGCCACGTTCCGGTCATTAGCGCGAACAGCGGCAGTGAAGCGGCTTCGCGGATGCTCGCAGGCCATTTGGCCATATCCCAGTCGCGAACGTCTCGGCCTGCGGCGAGCGAGACTAGTGACAGGGTTTCCGAGGTGCTCAGTGGCGACACGTCTATCTTCTCTCGCTGTCGCATCTCGAGTGGCAGAGGTCGTGTGGTCAACAGGACTGCGGCGTTCTGGGTCGCGGCAAGCGCTCGCGCTTCATCCAGCATCTTCACTGCAACGCCGAATTCAAGCTCGTCCAGGCCATCGATGATCAGCGCGAGGGGACACGGAAGCCGACAGCTCAGCGCGGCTGTCTGCTGGCTCACCTGCATCAGGAGATCATCGCCCGTAATGGTTCGAGAATCGAGCCAGACAACCGCCCTCTCGGCGTTGGCTTCGGCGGCGCGGATTTCCGCTTGAAGGGCCAATTCGGCAAGTGCGGACTTTCCCGCGCCGACTGGAGCAGTCAGAACCCTCACCGACCCTGACGCCAGTGCACCCTCGGGCAACGATCGGTGGACAGGAAGCGCCAGGGCGAGCCTGGAAGCGTCATCGGGAGGCAGGCCAGCCGCAATCAGTCGCACTGTCATGCGGTGGCGTGAACCCAGCATTAGACCGTCGAGCAGCTCCTGCCTAGTCGGCGCTCGGCCGAGAGTGCGCTCGACGGTCGCGGCAGTCTGCTTGACGGTTACCAAGGTGCTCATGAGCACGTCTCGCGAGAGTGCATTCGCGAACTCGTCAAGGAAGGCGCTTGCCAGCGCTATGTCATCCGGCTCGTCTCTGTCAAACCGGGACAGGTCCAGGTCTTCCGGTTCCAGCGTCCGGAGTCCGAGGGCGCTTTCGATGATGAGCTGCCAGTTTGACTCCCTGGCGAGGAATGACTCATCAAGGGGTTTGATGAGGCTCCAAGTGTCGGCGTCTGTTTGAAGGCGGTCGGCGGCGAGGTCGTACGCCTCCCTAATCCGCACCTCGGTTTCGTGACTGGGGCTTGCACCACCAAGAGAGCTAGCCGTCTGAACGACGGAGAAGGCGAGTCCGATTACCTCGACGACGGTCATTTCTGTGCCCCCTGTGGCTGACGAACGCGTTGCCGAGTACGGGTGTGCCGGCCGTCGCTCGATTGTACCGGGAGAGCGCATCGGCGCGCGTCGGGTCACAGTACGGCCGGCAGCCGACAGCTATTGAGTCCTCCTCAAGACGACGGCAACAGTCACCAGCCAGTTGTCACGTTCGTGCGTGGGAGAGGACGCCACCATGTTCGGAGCCAAAGACAAGCCGGCCAAGTCCGCAGACGAGCGCAAGTGCCCCTTCTATCAGATAGGTGGCAGTTCAGCGAGCGCATGCATCAAGGACAAGTGCGCAATGTGGCAAGACGAGGCCGGTGCGTGTGCCTTCAATGTGCTCGCTCAGGTCGCGATCGAAAGTCGCAGGTAGTACGCACGAACGTGAAAACCGCGCCCCGTGAAACCCGGATACGGGCTACCCTAGTCGGGTGACCGATGCGGGGAGGATAGATGAGCGCGTTGCCATCGATAGATGAAGTCTGGCGTCGGATCGAGGCGCACCAAGGGGAGACGTTCCACACCAAGACAGGCGTGCCCCTGACGTACTCTGTTCCGGGGACGCAGCTGGTGACGGACCGCTCTGACTACCCGCTGCACATTGCCGACTTCGCCAAAGCGCTTGAGCTGGTCCCGATTGAGGCGCCCGGCAAGATCAACACTCTGGTGCGGGGTCCCGGCTACATATGGGGGATTCTGCACGACCCCAGAATCCGCCAGTCAGACTGGTAGGGCGGTCACGATGCCACTACCCGCCGCAATCTCGACCGCCACCGCGGCGGTCACCGTCGCGAGTACGACTGTCGTGTCCACGCCTTCTGTCACGACTGCTGTTGCCGCCGTCTCGACAAGCCCTTCCACAACCAGCGCCCCGGAGAGCTCGTGGATGGCTTTCACGCACTGGATCTCATCGGCCTGGAGTGGCGGCCTGTCGTCGGCAGTGACAAATCTACTCATCTCCGGCTGGATAGTCGTCCTGCTTGTGGAGTGGGCGATACGGAGCCGCGAGGCGAAACGGGAACGCGAGGCCCGTATTGAGCTTCTGGTCGAGACGGTCATGAACATCCGGATTGTCTTGGAGGATGTCCAGGAGTGCCCGAACTGGCTGGCCGACGCGCTCGTACGGGACTACCTCATGCTCCCTGAGCTGCGCGAGCTGGTCTTGGGTTCGCGGGCGCTTGGACTTCCCACAGAGACGCGGCTGCGGCTGTTGTCACTGACGAAGGCGGTCGACCTTGTGGATGGCGTGTACCGAGCGCAACGCGATCTTGCGATACGGATGGGAACCGGCGAGGACCTTGTGGACGGACTGTGGGAGCAGATGGAAGCGGCGTTCCGGCAGTCCACCGCGCAGGCGCTCGTCCTGGCCCGAGACTGCGAGCAGAGGTTAACCAACAACCCAAGCGGCCCGATCCAGGCCACGATTCCACTGTTGACGTGCGGGTCCTGCGGTACCCAGCAGCAAGTTGATGCTGCCGTCATCCAAGGTGAGGCGCCTTTCCAGTGTCTGTACTGCGGGGCGGAAGGTATGTTCGACGACGAGGGACAGGGACCCGAACCGGACGCGGAAGAGTAGCTACGGGCCGAGCACCTACCCTGCCAGCACCTCCGCCATCATCGCATCGACCTTGGCCGCCGCTTCTTCCTGCATCCCGGGTAACACGTGGCTGTAGACGTTCAACGTGATCGCGGGTTCAGCATGTCCGAGGCGCTGG
>CAYUOW010000136.1:4269-4587 GCA_964446455.1 uncultured Desulfocurvus sp. | reverse complement strand
GACAATCGGAAGATTATCAAAGATAAGAATACCACGCAGATGTCTTGCTTCTTCACTCGTCATCTGCTTGATTGCTTCAACAAAAGCGGGATGAACATCAGATGTAATCCTTGAATCAAGCGCTGCCGCAATAAGTGAAAGATACATCTCCCGTAATTCGTCTTCATCACAAGAAAATGCAAGTCCCTGCAATGCGGGACCTATAATTGAGGCCTTAGGTTCAACGAGATTTTCCTGCGGGATTGAAGATGTCTTGTGCTCCATTTCAGTTGCAAACTTTTCAGAAAAATACACTCGAGCTTTTTCATAACCTAAATT
>CAYUOW010000136.1:0-4259 GCA_964446455.1 uncultured Desulfocurvus sp. | reverse complement strand
TCGCCACAGTCAATGCCGTTTGCGCAAACTGGTCACCAGCCTCTCTTATCTTAGGCGAATTGGCGACCTCCTTGACAAGCTCTCCAACAATCGCGGCCTTGCCCTGTTCAATCGGGTCATCTCCCGCCATCGTCACCTCCTGCGCACACCAGAAAAGCAGTTTTAAAAAACACGGACCAACCGAGACTTCATCCTCTACCCCACCAGCCGCCGCGCCAAATCCAGCGCCGCAACAAAGCTCGTGAGCTTGGCCTTGCCCGTGCCCACCAGATCGTAGCCCGTGCCGTGGTCCGGCGAGGTGCGGATGATCGGCAGGCCGAGGGTCACGTTCACGGCCTCGCCAAAGTGCAGCAGCTTTAAGGGCGCAAGGCCCTGGTCGTGGTACATGGCCACCACGGCGGCATAGCGCCCGCGCGCGGCGAAATGGAACAGCGTGTCCGCCGGAATCGGGCCGTCCACGTTCAGCCCCGCCGCCTTGGCCTCGGCCACGGCAGGCCCCACCACCTCCACGTCCTCGCGCCCGATGCGCCCGCTCTCCCCGGCATGGGGATTCAGCCCGCACACGCCGATGGGACCACTTAAGCCAAGGCGCGCCGCAAAATCCGCCGTGTGCTTCAGCGCGCGCAAAATCGCCTCGCGCGTCACAAGACGCGGCACGTCGGAAAGCGGCGGGTGCGTGGTCACAAGGCTTACGCGCAGCACCATGGGCGGCTTCTCGCCTGGCTTGGGCGGCAGCGGCATGGGCCCGCACAAATGCATGGTGACGTTCTTCGCACCCACGCCCAGGCCCTCGGCCAGAAATTCGGTGTGTCCGGGGAAGTTGAACCCGGCCTCCTGCAGGCAGGCCTTGTTCAGCGGGCAGGTGACGAGCCCCTGGATGACGCCGACCTTGGCCAGGCGCACGGCCAGCTCCAGGCTGCGCCCGGCGGCCAGGCCGCCCGAAACCGCCGCCTCACCCGGCGGATAGTCCAGCCCGGCAAGGCCCTTGGGCTCCACAAAATACGCGCCCGGCCCGCGCTGGGCCAATTGCTCGGCCATGCCCGCCCCGGCGTCCAGCACCTCGAAGAAACGCGGCCGGCCCTCCAGGGCGCGCACCAGCGGGGCCAGGGGCCCGATGAGCAACAGTTGCTCGCCGCGCTGCTCATAGCGCTGGGGCGCATCGGCCAGGGCGCGCACGGCCAGTTCCGGCCCCAGGCCGCAGGGGTCGCCCAGGGTCACGGCCAGCGTGTGCGAGGTGGCCTGAGAAGTCGCCTGCAAGGTCATTGTCCCTCCTCACCGCGGGTGAAGGCGACGGCCGCAAGGGGCGGCAAGGTCAGGGTCAGGAAGCTGCCGCCGTCGTGGTTCGCGGCCTCCTGCCCGCCGCCGTTGCCCACGTTGGAGCCGCCGTAGATCTCGGCGTCGCTGTTCAGCACCTCGCGCCACCAGCCCGGGCCGGGGCAGCGCACGCCATAGCCGTGGCGCACCACGGGCGTGAAGTTGAGCACCCAGAGCACGGGCTCGCGTCCCGGCGCCTTGCGCACGAAGCTGACCACGGAATTGTTCCAGTCGCGGAAGTCCATCCACTGGAAGCCGTCCCAATTGGTGTCGGCCTCGTGCATGGCCGGGCGGCTCTTGAGCAGGTGGTTCAAATCGCCCACCAGGCGCGAAATGCCCGTGTGCGAGGGGAAGCAGTGCAGAATCCAGTCCAGCTCCTGCTTGCAGTTCCACTCGTTCCACTGGCCGAACTCCGCGCCCATGAACAGCAGCTTCTTGCCGGGGTGCGCCCACTGGTAGGCCAGCAACAGGCGCAGGTTGGCGAACTGCTGCCACTGGTCGCCGGGCATCTTCGAAAGCAACGCGCCCTTGCCGTGCACCACTTCATCGTGGGAGAGCGGCAGCACGAAATTCTCGCTAAAGGCGTAGAGCATGGAGAAGGTCAGGCTGTTGTGCTGCCACGCGCGGTACACAGGGTCCTGGTGGAAGTAGGCGAGCGTGTCGTTCATCCAGCCCATGTTCCACTTGAAGGTGAAGCCGAGCCCGCCGGTGTACGTGGGACGCGAGACACCAGGCCAGGCGGTGGATTCCTCGGCGATCATCAGCGCGCCGGGATAGTGCGAGTGCACGACGGTGTTCAGCTCCTTCAACAGCTCGATGGCTTCCAGGTTCTCCCGCCCGCCGAAGACGTTGGGAATCCATTCCCCTGCCTTGCGCGAGTAGTCGAGGTAGAGCATGGAGGCCACAGCGTCGATGCGGATGCCGTCAATGTGGAATTCCTTGAACCAGTACAACGCGTTGGCCAGCAGGAAGTTCTTCACCTCATGCCGGCTGTAGTTGAAGATGTACGTGCCCCAGTCCGGGTGCTCGCCCTTGCGCGGGTCCTCGTGCTCGAACAGCGCGGTGCCGTCGAAGCGGCCCAGGCACCAGTCGTCCTTGGGGAAGTGCCCCGGCACCCAGTCGAGGATGACCCCGACGCCCTCCTGGTGGCAGCGGTCGATGAAGTAGCGCAGGTCGTCCGGCTCGCCGAAGCGCGAGGTGGGCGCGAAATAGTGGCTGGTCTGGTAGCCCCAGCTCTCGTCCAGCGGGTGCTCGGCCAGGGGCATGAACTCGATATGCGTGAAGCCCAGCTCCTTCACGTAGCCGATGAGCTCGTCGGCCATCTGCCGGTAGGAGAGGAAGCGGCCCTCGCGCATGCGCCACGAGCCCGCGTGGACCTCGTACACCGACTGCGGGCGGGAAAGCGGCGGGTCGAAGCGGGCGCGCTCCTCCAGCCAGGGCGCATCGTTCCACTGGTAGCCGTCCAGCGGGCAGGTGCGCGCGGCGTTGCCCGGGCGCATCTCGGCGAAGAAGGCGAAGGGGTCGGTCTTGAAGACGGTGTGGCCCCGCTGGTCCTTCACGGCGAACTTGTACAGCTCGCCGCCCTGCAGGCCGGGCACGAAGCCCGCCCAGATGCCGGAGGACCCCACGGGGTACAGCGGATGCGCCTTGCCCCACCAGTTGTTGAAGGGCCCGACCACGCTGACCTTGCGGGCGTTGGGCGCCCACACGGCGAAACGGTAGCCCTTCTCGCCCCACTGCTCGTGCGGGTGCGCGCCCAGGATGCGGTAGAGGTCCCAGTGCTCGCCCTTGCCGAAAAGATAGAGGTCGAACGGCTCGATGAACACCGGCTGGGTCAGCTGCTGGCTCATGCTGGGAACTCCTGGTTGAGACGGGCCCTCTGCGGCGGCAAGTCGGGGTCCGGCCTTCTAGGACCGTACTACCCTACTTGCCCGCCGCAGACAATCATTGCGAAGCAAGCCGGGGGCCTGTCACAGCCCCAGCAGCTCCGCCAGCGGATCCCAGCCGCGCAGGAGCCCGGCCATGCGCTCGTAGCCCGCCGCGTCCGGGTGGATGCCGTCGGCCTCAAGGGAGGCCATGTACGCGGGCTCGGCCGAGAGCGGCGCGTGGAAGTCGAAGGCCGGGATGCCGAGTTCCGCGCTGATGGCGGCAAGGGCCTGTCCGGTCTTCCGGATGTGCGCGGACCATGCGGGCTCAAACGCCGGGGGCGGCGCGATGTACAGGGTGCGCCCAAGGCTGGCTGCGGTGGTGAGAATATCGCGCGAGACGCGCAGGGTCTCGTCTTCGGGCACGTCGAACTTGCCGTCGGCCGCGCCGAAGCTGAACACGAAGGCCATGTCCTCGCCCGGCCTGCGGCGGCGGTCGGTCTCCTCGCGCCAGCGGGCGGCGATGCGCAGGGACGAATCGCTGCGCACGCCCATGTTGCACACGGTGAGGGCGCGGCTGCGCGCCGGATCCTTGATGAAGCTCTCACGGGCCAGGCGCCCCACCCAGCCCAGGGCCAGCTCGTCGCCTATGCCCTGGGTGAGGGAATCGCCAATGAAGCAAATGACCATGAACGGAACTCCTAGTCGTTTTTCAGCCGGGCGGTGGCGCGCACAACGCGGATGGCCACCACGGCGGTGATGCCGAGCAGCTTCTCCTCGTAGGGAAAGCTGTCGCTGCCGGCGTATTTTTTCATGATGACTCCAAGGGCGGCCAACTGCTCCTTGGGGTCCTCCACCATGCGCACAGTGCCGGAGCCCAGCACGCAGTGAAACTTGTAGCCCCACTGGCAGGCGCGTTCGCCGGTCTTCATCGCGAGCTGCGTGGCGGCGGAGAAGGCCACCGGGGTCCCGGCAGCGGCGGCGCGGCGCAAGGCCCCGATCTTACGGCCCTTCTTGCCGGAGTGCAGGTACAGCACGCCGTCCGCGAAGGCGAAGTTCACGGGAACGCTGTACGGGCCG
>CAYUOW010000135.1:0-4616 GCA_964446455.1 uncultured Desulfocurvus sp. | reverse complement strand
ACCACGTCCTGCACGAGAACGGTGATCTCGAGCACCGGGAGTTCCTCTTCGAGGGTCGCGGCGACCCACGGAACAGCTTCACATCGAGTCTCATCTCCGCACTCGGCGACAACGGTACGGTGATCGTCTACTCTGCCTACGAGAACACTCAGCTCAACAAGCTCGCGTACGACCTGCCCGAGTACGCAGGCGCGATTGCGCGCGTGCAGGAGCGGCTCTTCGACCTGTTGCCCGTCGTTAGGCAGCACGTCCGACACCCCGATTGTCTCGGCAGCGCGTCGATCAAGATGGTGCTGCCGGCGCTGGTCGAGGACCTGTCGTACGAGGGCCTCGCCATCTCCGAGGGCAACACCGCGTCGCGCCTCTACCTCGAGTGCCAAATGGGCGGCATGACGGCCGAGCAGGAAGCCGAGCTCTACGCGAACCTCCGGGAGTACTGCGGTATGGACACGTACGCGATGGTGCGCCTGTTGGACGCGCTGAGGGCGGCCGCTCCCAGACCCGGCCAGTGAGACGCCTTGGCGCCAAGCGCCACTACCAGGGATTCGGTCGGGCCGTTCTCAAGCGGTGAAGTGCGCAGACGTAGGGGGTGCAAGAGGGGACCGAGGGCCATGCCGGACACCGACGACATCGCGCGCACGAAACACCTGCTCATGGAAATCGAGCACGTCGCAGGCCGCGAGCTATGGTGCAAGGACTACAAGGCGGTTCACGTGCGAAGCGGCGTGCTCTGCGGTGCCGTGGACGACGTCTATCGGGACCGACTGCAAGAGGCCCGCGAGCGAACCCCGACCTACGAAGACCTCAACTACTACTTCATCGAACCCCCGGATGCCGAGTATCGACCCGTCTTCGTGGTCGCGACCTTCGTCTCGGCTCCCATCGATGAGGCCGCGGGCGACTCCTCGTGGCTCGAGGTGGGCTGGTTCCAGAAGCGGACCTCTACAGTGCCGGATGATGAGAATCGCGTAGCGCTGGCGCGGCTACCGTGGGACGAGCACGCGAAGGACGCCCACCAGTAGGCGATCAGCCACGCCAGTAGTCGCGAATAGGAGCAAGCGACTCGACTCTTGTGGCGGGTTCGGTATCGCGCTAGGGCCCCCGTCCAAGAGTGACGCGGCCAAGATGGCAACCGCCGAGACTGCCGAGACCGGATGCGCCCCTGCGACATTGCATCGAACGCGCTTGAGCCGCGGCCCGTGCCGCTCCAGGTCAGCCTACCTTGCTGCGTCCACTCGAAACGCTTGTTAGGAAGGCCCACCGAGGAACTGGCCGGGGAGCATCCCATACATCTCATCCGCCTGCTGCATGAGGCGCGCAGTCTCGCCACTGAACTCGCGTGCGAGTGCGCCCCAGGACATGGTTCCATCAAAGACCTTGAGCGCCTGCCGGTCACCCGGCTCATCTCGCGGCCCACGACCGTCGAGGTAGCTCTGACTCGCGAGCCCGATCAGCACGACATCAACAGCGTCGAAACCTGGCAAGCTAGTGATCATGCCACGGTCATCAGCGAACTCAGAGTTCTGAGAGAGCGTGAAGCCTTCGCAAACCTTCGCCTCGATCACCACCAGCTGTGATTCGCCGAAGAGGCAGAGATCGAAGGTGCGCTTCAGTGAGGGAGTGCGCGGGAGCCCAATCGACGTTGCGAATGCCTCGTAGCTAGCAGCCCTCGGTTTCAACTGCCACAGGTAGTCACGATAGAAGCAGACCTCGAAACCGAGATCCCATTGCGCGCCGTGCAACGTCACACCCGAGAGCCGCTGAACGATGGCGGCGAACTCGGCTGGATTCGCCTGCGCGTCCGAATAGAGCACCGAGCAGAAGAACCGCTCGTCACGGGTCCAAGCGGACCATGGCTGATGCTGCAGGTACGGTGCCGCCATGAGTCTACCCTTCCTAGCGTGTTGCGTTTGAGCGGCGCTCGCGCGCAGTGGGACGATTCTAGCCTCACGGCGTCCGCTCGATGCGCTTGTTGGACGGCGACCCCTCGAAGCAGTAGCCGCCCAATCGATGCCGGCTAGGTGCGCGGAGTCGTGGCGACCAGAACCTCAGTGAACGCCGTATGCCGGGCTCCATAGCAGTCGAAGAATCGCAGGATTGTCTCGCCGTAGATATCGTCAAACGCGTCGAGTTCGTCGGGGAGGCACTTGCGGAGCGGCATCGCCACTACATAGCGATTGGACTTGGTTCCTACTTCACCTACCAAGTCATCGCGCTCCGTGAGTACTCTCCGCAGTGGGGAAACCAGGTCGGCCGCGTTGGATGAGACCCACATGTACAACTGCGCAGCCGGGTCCGTCCCGAACAGCGACTCTGGCGCGAATCGCTCGACGCCAATCCAGAATGCGTATTCGTCCTCTCCAAGCCTCCATTCCTCGCGCGCGATGAAGACCTGCGAATCCTGATAGCGGACGAACACCCACTGGTTATCCCACCAGGGATACTCACCGAGGGCTCCCTCGATGGAGAACAGGAAGTCGCGAACTTCGCCGGCGAGCATCCCCTCCGCCTCACGAATCTCCTTCACGATCTCCCAGTTCTCGACAAGCAGTCGACTTGACTCCGAGAAGTTCGACCTCATGCGTTGTTCCACCTCCGGTACTGGTCAACGAGGTCCTCAATGAAGAACGCGATCTTGCCCTCCAGATCAGGGAGCAGTGCCTCGAAATCGTTCGCTAGACGAGCATACGAAAGGCAATACCACGGCGCTGGGTCTCCGCTCCTTGGCGCCCGCCCGCTGGGGGTCAAGAACACAGGGAACCAACTATCGGGCTCAACACGGACGACTTCTCCGAGTCGTCGCATGTCGCGCAACTCGCGCGCGACCTGATCCTCGCCTTCGGACGCGAAGACCTTGTTCTCCACATAGAGCAGGAAGGCGGCGGGTTTGTAGACAAGAATGTCGATGATGGACTCGTTACCTGGGAATTCCGTGCGGACATGACAGCCGACGAGATCGTCGGGCGGGAGAGAGATTCCCAGGGCGGCCAAGAAGCTCTGAAGGAAGCGCGTGCCGCAACCGTGTGAGCCATGCGGGTTGAGCAGCCACGCTAACAAGCTGCTGTGTTTCACTTCGTCGCTGCGAACGCCAGTCACCTGCAATACGTTGAAGCGCGTAGGTCGTGTAGATGACGCAAGATGCTCGCCGAACTGCTCAAATAGGGCTACCAGGGCTTCGGTCCGGGCATCCCGCTGCGCGTCAACATGCGCGCGAAAACGGTCCAGAAACGCGGACATTGCGACGAGACTCGCCTGTTCCATCGGCGCCCCCTCTTCTAGATGTCCGTCCAACGGCGATTCTGCTGACAGCATAACCCCCATGCGGCGCCGTCCTCGGGCCACTTAACCGACGAGCGCCGGACTGATCGGACCCGCATCCGGCTGTGTGCCGTCAGCCGATGGCCGCCCCAACCCGTGTCAGACCCCTGGTGTATACAAGTGCCATGAACACAGGGCCGACACGCATTGCTGAGTCACTCGCCTCCGCCCGAGCGCAGGCGCGCGCGACGCTGCTCGTCGCGCTCCCGCTGGCGGGACGGCCACGCACTTGGGTACGCGAGGCGGTCGCGGCGAGTGTGGAGGCTGGCGCCGACATGGTGGAGTTCTCAACCCGGTACCCCGCATGGCCCGACCGCGTCCTCAGCGCGGTCAAGGATGTCACCTGCGACTGCACTGTCCCCGTCATCCTCTGGGTCGATGAACCGACAATTGCGGTATTCGGCTTCTCGGGCGGTGATCCCAGCCTGATCGACAACTGCATCAGCGCCGGAGTGTCCGGAATCGCTGGGACGGTTCGAGAAGATCAGATCGAGCGATGGGCGGACCGCTGCACCACTGCCGGAATCGCACCCATCTACTTCGTCACTCCCGGAATGGATGCATCCGTTTTCGAGAGGTGCTGCACGAGCAGTCAGGGCTTCGTCTACGGCGTCGGAGTCCAAGCGGCCGACCCGGGTGGCGAGGGCGACCTGTCCTCGTTTGCGAACTCGGTACGTCGGCTCAGCAAGCCAATCGTCGTCGGAGCGGGAGTGAGCGAAGCGCGCGATGCGGCCGTCGCAGCACGATACTGCGACGGCGTGGCGGTGGCCGGGGCCATCAGCCGCATCTTGGACCGCGCGCCGAGCGACGGGCAGACGCTCGCGAGACTCACAACGCTCGTTCGCTCGATCTCGGGCGCACTCGACTGCTCGGCCGGCGAACCCTCGTAGGCGATCCGTTCCGAGCCAAGGACAAGACCGGAGGGGCCACGTGGCGAACACGCTGTTCACTATCCACCCGTACAGACACGGTGGCATCTGGGTCTTCGATGACGAGGTGGTTGGCCTCGTGCGCGAGCCCTTCGTGTCCGGCGCCGACAAGATCATCGACCACTTCGCGGGCCAACTCCCACACGCCGAGGAGGGGTTCGACCTCATCTTCTCGGCGGCCCCGTTCCCGGGGTACGAGGCAGCACTCCTGTGGCAGCGCGAGGACTGCGGCGGCAACTGGTACACGCTTGCAGGCACACCGATGGAAGGGTGGCTGTGCCCGGCCCTCTTCTGCTACTTCGACGAGGCGCCGCAACAGCTCTACGCGCAGTTCGTGGCGAGCGAGCGATAGCCGTCGGGTCCGGCCGT
>CAYUOW010000134.1:0-4643 GCA_964446455.1 uncultured Desulfocurvus sp. | reverse complement strand
CAGAAGAGCCTGATGGGGAAAAGCTGCATCGGAGTTGTTGCCGGTTTCGGCATTCTCGGGTATGCGTTGGCCGTCCTGGCGCTGGAGCGTCACGCCGCAAAGCTTCAGGATAAAAAATAAGCAGGCGCGACAAAGACTTGTTCGCCAGAATGCCCCGGAGGTTTAATGTATTCCACGTCTGATTTCCGTCGCGGTCTCAAGATCGAGATGGATGGCAAGCCTTACGAAATCGTCGAGTTCCAGCATGTGAAGCCCGGCAAGGGCGGCGCCTTCGTGCGCACCAAGCTGCGCCATATCCTCACCGGCCGCGTCATTGACGAGACCTTCCGCTCCGGCGAGAAGGTCGGCAAGCCCGACATCGCCATGCAGGACATGCAGTTCCTGTATCGCGAGGGCACGGACTTCGTGTTCATGGACCTCGAAAGCTACGAGCAGAAGAACATCCCGGCGGCCCAGGTGGGCGAGAAGGGCGGCTACGTCAAGGAAGGCGAGACCGTGAAGGTCCTGCTGTACAACGGCGAGCTCTTCGACATGGACCTGCCCGCCTCCGTGGTCATGGAAGTGGTGGAGACCGAGCCCGGCGTCCAGGGCGACCGCGTCACCGGCGCCTCCAAGCCCGCCAAGCTCGAGACCGGCATCATGGTCAACGTGCCTCTGTTCATCACCCAGGGCGAGCGCATCAAGGTGGACACCCGCACCGGCGATTACCTGAGCCGCGAGTGATCCTTTAGGTTCCCCCCGGAAGATGTCCGAATCTCAGAAGCCCGCCCCCAAGCGGGGCGGGCGCAAAGCCAAGGCCAAGGCCAGGGCGGAGGGTAGACCCACGGACACCGTAAAATTCCGCATGGAGATTCGAGGGCTGGCCTACCTCTTCGTGGCCGCCTTCCTCTTCCTGTGCGTCTTTTCCTTTGATCCGCTGGACCCCACCTTCAACCAGGCCGTGAGCGTGGCCCGCAAGACGGGCAACCTCGCCGGGTCCGTCGGCTCCTACACGGCCGGCGTCCTGGTGGAGATCTTCGGCATCGGGGCCATGGCCTGGCCGCTGATCCTCGCCTACATCGGCCTGTCGCAGTTCGCTGAGCGCCTGAAGCTGGGTTGGTTCCGCTGGCTGGGCGTGGGCGTCCTCGTGCTTTGCGTCATGGCCTGGGCCGCCAAGCCCTGGGGCATCCCCGCCAGCGGGCAGGCCCCGAGCCTGGCCGGCGGTGGCGCCATCGGCAAGCTGGCGGTGAACACCTCCTGCACCTTACTGAACCCCTGGGGTTCTGTGCTGTTCTGGCTCTTCCTCTCCGCCGTGTCGCTCCAGGTGGGCTTCCAGGTCAGCTGGGGCGCCATCTTCAAGCGCTTCCGTTCCTTTTTGTACGACCAGTGGTGCAAGCACCGCGAACGCTCCTTGCGCCACAAGGGCAGCGATGCGGGCAAGGCGCCTATCAGGGACGACGACGCCCCGCGCCCATCCCTGCGTCTGCTGGAGCGGTTGAGCGAGCGCCTGTCCGATCGCGCGGGCCGCGCGGCCAAGGCCCAGGAGCCCGGCGCCGCGACTTCCGTTGCCGCGGGCAAGGCCGCGACGCCTGTTTTTCACGCGCCCACGGGCAACGATCTGGTGCTCAAACCCTTCGACGCCCCGGCCCAGCCCAAGAAGGCCGCACCCAGGCTCGAGCCCAGCGCCGATCTGCCCAGCGCGGAGCTTCTGCACGAGGCCCCGCCCCAGCAGGCCACCTCTGATCCCAAGACCTTGCAGGCCAAGGCCCGGCAGCTCACCTCCTGCCTGGCGGACTTTAACATCCAGGGCGAGATCCAGCAGGTGATTCCCGGACCCGTGGTCACCATGTTCGAGTTCAAGCCCGCGCCCGGCGTCAAGATCAGCACCATCGCCGCGCGCAACGACGACATCGCCCTGTCCCTCAAGGCGCTGGCCGTGCGCATCGAAGCGCCCATTCCCGGCAAGGACTCCATCGGCGTGGAGATTCCCAACGAGCGCCGCCAGACCGTTTCCCTGCGGGAGATCATCGAACATCCGGTGTTCACCATGGCCAAGTCGCCGCTGACCCTGGCCGTGGGCAAGGACATCCAGGGCGCGCCGCAGATCGCCGACCTGGCCACCATGCCGCACCTGCTCGTTGCCGGCGCCACCGGCGCGGGCAAGAGCGTGTGCCTGAACGGCTTTCTTGTCTCCATCCTGTTCAAGGCCCAGCCGGACAAGGTCAAGCTTCTGCTCATCGACCCCAAGCGCATCGAGCTGGCCATCTACTCCGACCTGCCGCACCTGGTGCACCCGGTGGTGACGGACATGGCCCTGGCCAAGAGCGCGCTGGAATGGGCCATGTGCGAGATGGACTCGCGCTACGAGACCCTGGCGCGGCTCGGCGTGCGCAACATCGAGGGCTACAACCAGAAGCTGGCCGAGATGGGCGACAAGCGCCCCGACGACCTGGCCGACCTCGCGCCCATGCCCTACCTGGTCATCGTCATCGACGAGCTGGCCGACCTGATGATGACCGCGGCCAAGGACGTGGAGACCTGCATCGTGCGGCTGGCCCAGCTGGCGCGCGCCTCGGGCATCCACATGATCCTGGCCACCCAGCGCCCCAGCGTCGACGTCGTCACCGGCCTCATCAAGGCGAATTTTCCCACGCGCATCTCCTTCCAGGTCACAAGCCGGCACGACTCGCGCACCATCCTGGACACCGTGGGCGCGGAGCGCCTGCTGGGCAAGGGCGACATGCTCTTCAAGTCCGGCGGGTCCAAGCTCAAGCGCATGCACGGGGCCTACGTGGACGAGGTGGAGATCGAGGCCGTGGTGGCCTACTGGAAAGCCAAGCAGCCCCAGCAGTTCGACCTGGACTTCACCGAATGGCGCAAGGAGGGCGAGGCTGCGCCCGGTGGCGGCCCCGGCAGCGAGGGCGGCAGCGGCGTGGCCGACGACCCCATGTATTCCGAGGCCGTGGAATTCGTCACCGGCCAGGGCCGGGCGTCCATCTCCCTCATCCAGCGCCGCTTCCGCATCGGCTTCAACCGCGCGGCCCGGTACATCGAGCAGATGGAGGCCGACGGCCTGCTCGGCGCTCCGGACGGCAGCAAGCCCCGCGTGGTCCTCGGCAAGGGGCGCGACTAGCTCGCCCGCTTCTTTCCCCCAGGCAAAAGAAAAGCCCCGGCGATGTGCATCGCCGGGGCTTTTTGATTGCAGGAGGGAACGGGGTCTACTTGGCTTCGGCCAGCTTCTTCTCGTCTGCGGCCTTCTCGGCGGCCTGGGCCTGTTCGCTGTCCCAGCCGCCGCCAAGGGCCTTGTACAGGGTGAGGGTGTTGGCCAGGCGGGAAAGCCGCGCCGCGATGAGGTTCTGGCGCGAAGAGGCGAAGGAGCGCTGCGAGTCGAGTTTGGTCAGGTAGGAATCCACGCCGCTTTCGTAGCGCAGGGTGGAGAGCTCGTAGCTCTTGCCCGTGGCCTTGACCAGGGAGCTTTGCGCCTGCACCTGCTGCTCCAGCGAGGCGCTCTGGGCCAGGGCGTCGGAGACCTCCTTGAAGGCCGTCTGCACGGTCTTCTCGTACTGGGCGATCATGATGTCGCGCTCGGCCTCCGAGGCCTTGACCCCGGCGCGGATGGCCCCGGAGTGGAAGATGGGCAGGGTGAGTTGCGGCACGAAGGACCAGGTTCCTGCCGGGGAATTGAACAGGTCGTTCACGGCGGAGCTGGCGAAGCCGACGCTCGACGTGATGCCGATGGACGGGAAGTACTTGGCGCGCGCGGCCCCGATGTCGGCGTTGGCGGCCTTGAGCTGATGCTCGGCGGCCAGCACGTCGGGCCTGCGGGTCAGCACCTCGGAGGGCAGTCCGGCGGGCACGGGGTTCAAGGGGGCCACGTCCGCCAGGGACTTGGCGGGCAGCAGCTCCGCCGAGAGGGGCATGCCCACCAGCACGGAGAGGTTGTTCTCGTCCGTCGTCACCTTGGCCGTGTAGGTGGCCACGTTGACCTTGGCCGTGTCCACGGTGGTCTGAGCCTGGGAGAGGTCGAGCTCGTTGGCCACGCCGAAGTTGAAGCGCTGCTGCACGATCTCGTAGGAGGCCAGCTCGGTGTCCAGGATCTCCTGGGCCAGCGTCAGCTGTTCGCGGTCCGCCGCCAGGGTCAGGTAGGCCGTGGCAACCTCGGCCACCAGGGAGAGCTCCACGCTCTTGCGCGAGGCCTCCGTGGCCAGGAAGTTCTCCAGGGCCTCATCCTTCAGGCTTTGGATGCGGCCGAAGAGATCCAGCTCGAAGGAACTGAAGCCCAGGCCCACGCTGTAGGTGCGGCTGGTGACGGCCATGCCCGAGCTGGAGAGCTTGGCCGGGGTGCGCTGCATGTTCGCGCCGGCCGTGGCGTCGATCTTGGGCAAGAGGTCCGCGCGCTGGATCTGGTACTGGGCTTGGGCCTTCTCGATCTTGAGCACGGCCACGCGCAGGTCGCGGTTGTTGACGAGGGCCAGCTCCACAAGGCGCTTGGTGGGCTCGTCGGCGATGACCTGCCGCCAATCCTGGATCTTGCTGCCGGGCGCGGCCTTTGCACCTGCGCCGCTGGTCCAGTCTCCGGGCAGGGCCGGGCTTGGCTGCGTGTACTTAGGGGCCATGGTGCAGCCCCCCGCAAACACCGGGAGCAGGGCGGCCAGGCAGGCCGC
>CAYUOW010000133.1:0-4763 GCA_964446455.1 uncultured Desulfocurvus sp. | reverse complement strand
TCACCGCCAACGTGGACAACGACGCCGGCGGCATCACCACCTATTCCCTGGCCGGCGCGCAGTTCGGCATGTCGCTTTTGTGGATGATGCTGCCCACGACCATAGCCCTGGTGGTGGTGCAGGAAATGTGCGCGCGCATGGGCGCGGTGACGGGCAAGGGCCTGTCCGATCTCATCCGCGAGAAGTTCGGCGTCAAGATCACCTTCTACGTCATGATCGCCCTGCTTCTGACCAACCTGGGCAACACCGTGAGCGAGTTCGCGGGCATCGCCGCCAGCATGGAGCTCTTCGGCGTCAGCAAGTATCTTTCCGTGCCCCTGGCGGCCGTGGCCGTGTGGCTGCTCATCGTCAAGGGCTCGTACCGCATCGTGGAGAAGGTCTTCCTGGTGGCCTGCGTGGTCTATGTGGCCTACCCAGTGGCGGCGTTCATGTCCGGACCGGACTGGGGCGCGGTGCTGCACGCCTCGGTTGTGCCGGACATGAAGGTGACCCCCGACTCCGTGACCATGATGATCGGCGTCATCGGCACCACCATCGCCCCCTGGATGCAGTTCTACCAGCAGGCGAGCGTGGTGGAGAAGGGCATCACCAAGGAGAACTACGGCTTCTCCCGGCTCGATGTCATCGTGGGCTGCGTCATGGCCATCGTGGTGGCCTTCTTCATCGTGGTGGCCTGCGCGGCCACCATCTTCAAGGCCGGGGTCAAGATCGACACCGCGGCCGACGCGGCCATGGCCCTGACCCCGCTGGTGGGCGAGTACGCCACCGGGCTCTTCGCGGTCGGGCTGTTCAACGCCTCGCTCTTCGCCGCCTGCGTGCTGCCCCTGTCCACCTCGTACTACATCTGCGAGGGCATGGGCTGGGAGCTCGGCGTGGACAAGGACTTCCGCGAGGCCCCGCAGTTCTTCTGGCTGTTCACGCTCATCATCGCGGTTTCCGCCGGGTGCATCCTCTGGCCGGAGGCCCCGCTCATCGCCATCATGTACATCTCCCAGGTGGTGAACGGCGCAGTGCTGCCCTTTGTGCTCATCTTCATGCTCCGGCTCATCAACGACAAGCGCCTCATGGGCGACTTCGTCAACGGGCCGGTGTTCAATACCATCGCCTGGGGCACCGTGGCCATCGTCATGGGACTCACGGTGGTCATGACCCTCGACATCATCCATCCCGGCTTCATCGCCCTGCTCATGGGCCGCTAGGCCCACCCGGAGCGCCAAAGAACACCGCCCGGCCCCTGCGAAAGGGACCGGGCGGTGTTCTTGCGAACTGCGTGGTGAGCTTACGCGTTGGCGGCTTCGGTGATGCGGGTCTTGATGAGGTCCACTGCGCGCTTGGCCACGTGGGTGATCTCGGGCTTGCTGATCTGGTCGTCCGCGCCCACGGCCTCGCCCTTGTGGCGCAGCTTGTCGGTGATGATGGAGGAGAAGAGGATCACCGGCAGCTCCTTGAGCACCGGGTCCTCCTTGATGCGCTTGGTCAGGTTGTGGCCGTCCATGTTGGGCATCTCGATATCGGAGATGACCACCTGCACGTAGTCCGTCACAGGGCGGTTCTCGGTCTCGGCGATCTTCTTGATCTGCATGAGCCGCTCCCAGCATTCGCCGCCGTGGTTGGTCTTCTCCACCAGGAAGTTGGCGCGGTGGAGCAGGTCGCCGATCATCTCGCGGATGAGGGTGGAATCGTCGGCGATGAGCGCGCGGTATTGCACCCCGGCTTCCCAGGTCACGTTCTCGTCGAAGCGCAGGCCCAGCTCGGGATTGAGCTCGGCCACGATCTTCTCCAGGTCCAGCAGGAAGATGATGCGGCCTTCAAGGCGCACCACGCCGGTGATGGAGTTGGAGGCCAGGGAGGACATGTACTTGTTGGGCGCTTCCACCTCTTCCCAGCTGATGCGGTGGATGCGGTTGACGCCGGAGACCAGAAACGCCGTGGTGACGTTGTTGAATTCGCAGACGATGACCTTGGGCGGCTCGGAGTCGTGGCGCAGCTTTTTGAGCCACAGGCCGAGGTCCACCAGGGGGATGATCTGGGAGCGCAGGTTGAAGGCGCCCAGCACCGAGGGGTGCGACACCTGCGGCATCTCGGTGATGCGCGGCAGGCGGATGATCTCCAGCACCTTGGCCACGTTGACGCCGTAGTAGCCGCGGTACGGCTCGCCGCCGTCCGGGTTCGGCTCCTCCAGGTAGAACTCGACGATCTCAAGTTCGTTGGTTCCGGCCTCAAGGAGGATGTTGGTCATATTCGTGCTCATTGCGGCTCCATGCGTGGGCGGTTCGATTACTACAGGGCCCGGAGAAATGCTTCGATGTCGTCAATGATGCTTTTCGGCGTAGATGCGCCAGCAGTTAAGCCCATGCGCTTATATTGCAGTAAAGCACCTGCAGTGAGCTCGTCAACGGTTTCCACAAGCACCGTGGGCGTGCCTTGCTCTTCTATGACCTGCGAGAGCCTGCGCGTGTTGCCGCTGGCCTTGCCCCCGGCCACGATGACGCAGTCGCACTTGCCCGCCAGGCGGATGGCCTCGCCCTGGCGCAGGCGTGTCGCGTCGCATACGGTCTCCAGCACGGGCAGGCCGCCGGGCAGGCGCGCGGCCAGGTCCTCCCGGATCTGGAGGAAGCCCTGGCGGTCCTGGGTGGTCTGCGCAGCCAGGAAATAGGATTTTCCGGGATCAAGCTCGTGCCGGGCCAGCTCGTCGCGGGTTTCGAAGACAAAGGCGTCGGGCCCGGCGTAGCTCAAAAGCCCGCGCACCTCGGGGTGGTCGTCCTCGCCGAAGAGCAGCAGGCTTTTGCCCGCCTCGGCCTCGGCCCCGATGAGCAGTTGGGCGCGCTTGACCTTGGGGCAGGTGGCGTCCACCACCTCCACCCCGCGCGAGAGCAGGGCCTGCTCGTGCTGGCGGGGAATGCCGTGGGCGCGGATGATGACGCGGCAGCCGTCGGGCAGTTCGTCCGGGTTGCGCGTAAGCCCCACGCCGCGCGCGGCGTAACGCTCCAATACCTGCGGATTGTGGATGATTGGTCCGAGCATGAAGGTGGGGCGGGAATCGCCGTCCTCGAGCAGGGCGTCGAGCTTCTTGAGCGCCAGGCCCACGCCCATGCAGAACCCCGCCAGGCGGGCGCGCACAACTTCCATCGGAACCTCTCTTGCGCCGCATGCGAGCGCGGCTGGCGAAAATGGCCGTACTTCAGGCACTCTGGCCCAGGCAGCGGCGGGAGTCAACCGCCGGGCCCCGTTCTCTTGGCTAGTTCTGGGCGAGGTCGGAGTGGTCCACCGGGCCCAGGTCGGCCGTCAGCTCGGCGATGCTCCCGGCCATGGCCGTCAGCTCGTCCCAGTCGTGACAGGCGAGCAGGGCGTGGCGCAGGGCGCGGATGCCGCTGAAGCCCTTGGCGTAGCGCGGCAGGAAGGCGCGCAGGGCGCGGAAGGCGCGCGGGGTGCGGTCCAGGTTGCGGCACAGGCTGATGTGCGTGAGGGCCGCCTCGGCCAGGCTCTCGGCCGTGCGCTGGGCGGGTTCGCGTCCGGCCAGGATGTCCTTGAGGCGCTGGAAGATCATAGGGTCGGTGAGTGCGCCGCGGGCGAACATGACCCCGTCGCAGCCGGTCTCGGCCAGGCAGCGGGCGGCGTCCTCGGCCGTGAACAGGTCGCCGCTGGCAAGGACGGGAATGTCCACGGCGCGTTTGAGTTCCCCGATGGCCTCCCAGCGGGCCTGGCCGCCGAAGAGCTGCTTGGCCGTGCGGGGGTGCAGCGTCAGCCAGCCCGCGCCAAGGTCCTGCAGGGCGCGTCCCAGCTCCAGGAAGTTCTCCTCGCCCGGGGTGAAGCCCAGGCGCATCTTGACGCCCACCTTGCCCGGCCCGGCCGCGCGCACCATGGTCTCCACGATCTTGAGGAGCAGGGCGGGGCGGCTCATGAGGGCCGAGCCCGAGCCGCTCTTGTTCACCTTGCGCACGGAGCAGCCCGCGTTCAGGTCAAAGTGCGTGAACCCGCGCTCCAATAATATGGGCATGGCCCGCTCGTAGATTTCCGGCTCCGCGCCGAAGAGCTGCACCACCAGCGGCGCGTCCTCGTCCGTGGTGGCCAGCAGGCGCTCGGTGCCGAAGCCGCCGTAAACCAGTCCCTTGACGCTGACCATCTCGGTTTCGGAGCAGGCGGCGCCATAGGCGCGGCACAGGCTGCGGAAGGGCAGGTCGGAATAGCCGGCCAGCGGGGCCAGCCAGGGGGCATCGGGCGCGAAGGGGAGCGTGCGGTTGTTTTTGTGCATGGCAGGGGGGAAATAGGGCGGAACGCGCGCTTCGTCAAACATGAGTTTGCCTCGGCGGCAGTTTTTTTCACTGTTCGAAAGAAAATCTATTGACAAGGAGCGGGCAAACAAAATAGACAGAGCGGCCTCGGAAACGAGGGATTGCAGACGGCCCGGCGCCATCCGGGAGAACAAAGTCCTTGCAATCCGTGGGCGAAGCGCGTATGCATCTTCGTTCACGCGCTGGCGTAGCTCAATGGCAGAGCAGCTGACTTGTAATCAGCAGGTTGCGGGTTCAAGTCCCATCGCCAGCTCCAGTTCATGGTGGGGTTCCCGAGTGGCCAAAGGGAACAGACTGTAAATCTGTCGGCGTCAGCCTTCGGAGGTTCAAATCCTCCCCCCACCACCACTTTTACGCGGCAAGCAACGTTGTAGGAGGCAGGGCGTGTCCCTGGCCGCAGGGACTACGGATTCTGCACGCGGGAATAGCTCAATTGGCTAGAGCATCAGCCTTCCAAGCTGAGGGTTGCGA
>CAYUOW010000132.1:0-4984 GCA_964446455.1 uncultured Desulfocurvus sp. | reverse complement strand
CCTTCCCCTGGCAGCACGTGCGCCGCATCGGCGAGGACATCGTGGCCACGGAGCTTTTGCTGCCGCAGAACCACACCCTTTCGCCCTATGACGTGGGCGCCCTTCTGGCCGCGGGCATCTTCCAGGTCAACGTATGGGAGCGCGTGCGCCTGACCTTCATCCCCACGGGCGACGAGGTGCTGGACTTCACCGCCTGCCCCACGCCCGGGGCCGGGCAGGTCATCGAGAGCAACTCCCAGGTCTTCCGGGCCATCGCGGCCTCCTGGGGGGCCCTGCCCTCGTTCACGCCGCCCGTTCCCGACCAGCCCGAAGCCCTGAAGGCCGCCGTGGCCGCCGCCCTGGCGGGCGGAGCGCACGTGGTGGTGGTGGGCGCGGGCTCAAGCGCCGGCAGCAAGGACTTCACCCGCAGCACCTTCGAAGGCTTCGGCCAGCTTCTGGCTCACGGCATTTCCGTCATGCCGGGCAAGCCCACGGTGCTCGGCGTCACCACCGGGCTCTTCGACGGCCGGCTCATGGTCGGCGCGCCGGGCTACCCCGTGAGCGCCGTGGTCTGCCTGGAGGACGTGCTGGAGCCCATCGTGCGCTGGCTCATGCGCCAGGGCTCGCCCGGCAGGCAGAAGATCACCGCCCGCCTGGCGCGCAAGACTCCCAGCCGCCCGGGCATGGAGGAAATCGTCCGCCTGGCCGTGGGCAAGGTGGGCGAGGGCTTCGTGGCCGCGCCCCTGCCGCGCGGGGCCGGGCTCATCACGAGCCTCACCAAGGCCCAGGCCGTCATGCGCATTCCGGCCCAGAGCGAAGGCCTGGAGCAGGACGCCATGATCGAGGCCGAGCTCCTGGTGCCGCTGGCCGGGCTGGACAAGGTGCTGGTGCACATCGGCAGCCACGACAACATCCTGGACCTCTTGGCCAACGAACTCATGGGCCTGACCGAGCCGCTTTCGCTGGTGTCGAGCCACGTGGGCAGCATGGGCGGCATCACCGCCCTCAAGAACGGCTCCGCGCTCTTTGCGGGCTGCCACTTGTTCGACCCGGACAGCCGCGACTTCAATTTCCCCTTCCTGGCCAAGCACCTGCCCGGCATGGACCTCACGGTCATCAACCTGGCCATACGCCATCAGGGGCTCATGGTGCAGAAGGGCAACCCCAAGAACATCAAGGGCGTGGCCGACCTTGCCCGGCCCGACGTGAACTTCATCAACCGCCAGCGCGGCGCGGGCACGCGCATATTGCTGGACCACCATCTGGACAAGGCGGGCATCAACCCCGCGCAGGTACAGGGCTACGACCGCGAGGAGTATACGCACATGGCCGTGGCCGTGAACGTGCTGACCCACGCCGCGGACTGCGGTCAGGGCATCTTCGCCGCGGCCAAGGCCCTGGACCTGGACTTCGTGCCCCTGGCGCGGGAACGCTACGACCTCATCCTGCCCACGGCGCACCTGAACGATCCGCGCATCCTGACGCTCCGGCAGGTCATCGGCACCGCGCAGTTCCAGAAGCGCATGCGCGACCTGGGCGGCTACGACACGCCCCTCACGGGCAAGGTCATGAAGCCGGGCATGGGGCTGGGCGAATAGGACTGCAGAAGCGGGAACAGGCAGACAAGGCGGGCCGGGCGAATCCGGCGGCAGGGGCGAACGCCCCAAAGACCACTGATGGGATTGCAAAGAAAAAGGCGCTGGAGGGATTCCGGCGCCTTTTGTTTCAGGCCTTCGGGCGGCTCTTCTTCTGGTGCCTTGCTTGCGCCTGGCGGCCCCAGGGGCACACGGACACGCAGACCCCGCAGATGCCGCCGTTCACATGCGGCAGCTTGGCGAATTCCTCCAGCACCTGCACGCGGCAGCGCTCAAAGCGCAGGGCCTGCTCGCGCGATTCGTAGTGGCTCTCCGTGTTCACCCCGCGGATGGCCTGGGCCGGGCAGGCGTCGGTGCAGGCGGTGCAGCCGCCGCAGCGGTTCTTGAGCGGTTCGTCCGGGGTCAGCGGCAGGTCGGTGAGCACAGTGACGAGGCGGATGCGCGGGCCGAAGGTGGGGCTGACCACGAGCAGGCTCTTGCCCTGCCAGCCCAGGCCCGCGGCCACGGCCACGGCCTTGTGCGACACGTAGGACGTGAGCCGCGCGGGGTCCAGAATCTGCGAGGCGGGCAGGGGCAGGGCCCGGCCCCCGGCCTGCTGCAGGGCGAGGCTGGCGCGCAGGGCCAGCTCGTCCAGAAGCGCGTTCACCTTCTGGTAGTGCTGGGAATACAGCGGCGTGGGCCGGTCGGTGATGGCGTCCAGCACCGGGTCGGACAGGCGCACGGCGATGCTCACCGCGCGGCTGAAGCCGTTGAACAGGTCGGCGGGCTCGGTTTCGATGCCGCGCAGGCGCTCCAGGTCTGCCACGCCCACAAGGCTGGCGCCCCAGGCGCGCGCCCGGCGCTTCAGCCCTGTGGAATCAAGCCCTGCCGTGGCCATGCGCGCCTCTCCTTCCGGCCCGGCTTCAGCCTTACGGCATCAGCGGGGCCAGGGGCAGGCCTTCGGTCTCCGGCAGGCCGAGCATGAGGTTCGCGCCCAGCACCGCCTGGCCCGAAGCGCCCCGGCACAGGTTGTCGATGGCCGAGACCACGATGAGCCGCCCGATGCGCTCGTCCACGGCCAGGCCGATGTCGCAGAACATGGTGCCGCGCACGAAGCGCGTTTCCGGCAGGGTGCCCAGGGGCAGCACGCGCACCAGCGCCTCGTTCTTGTAGCGTTCCGTGTAGATGGCGTGGACCTCGGCCAGGCTGAAGGGCTGGGCCAGCTTGGTGTAGATGGTGGACAAGATCCCGCGGTTGATGGGCAGCAGGTGCGTGTTGAACGAAAGGGCCACGGCCTCCCCGGCCAGGGCGGACACTTCCTGCTCGATCTCCGGCGTGTGGCGGTGCTTGGTCAGGTTGTACGCGCGGAAGGTGTCGGACACCTCGCAGAACAGCGTGCCTACGGAAGCCTTGCGGCCAGCGCCGCTGGTGCCGCTCTTGGAATCGATGACGATGTCCTGCGTGCTGATAAGCCCCTGCTCCAGCGCGGGCAAAAGGCCCAGGATGGCCGAGGTGGGGTAGCAGCCCGGATTGGCGATGAGCCGGGCCTGCTTCATCTTGGCGCGGTACAGCTCCGGCAGGCCGTACACGGCCTCGCCCAGGAGCCCGGCTTGCGTGTGCGGGGTGGCGTACCACTTCTCGTAGGTGGCCTTGTCGCGCAGGCGGAAATCGGCCGAGAGGTCCACCACCTTCACGCCCTGGGCGATGAGCGCGGCCGCGATCTCTTGGGCGGTCTTGTGCGGCACGGCCAGGAACACCAGCTTGCACGAGGCGGCGAGGTCGGCCGGGTCGGGCATGGTGACGGTGAGCGCGCCCATGCGGCCCAGGTCGCCCGGGCCGGAAAGATAGGGGTAGATGGAGGCCAGGGTCTTGCCCGCCTCGGACCGGCTGGTGGCGCGCACCAGTTCCAGGCCGGGGTGGCCCGCCAGCACGCGGGTCAGCTCCATGCCGGTGTAGCCGGTGACGCCGACCAGGCCTACGGGAATTCTAGCAGCCATGCCCTAGCCCGCCTTGTTCACGTATTTCATGCGCAGGGTGTACAGCATCTCGCACAGGAGCTTCTTTTCCTCGTCGTCCAGGCCGCTGGTGGTTTTGCACTGCAGCATGCCCAGGATGTCGATGACCTGCTTGGCCAGGTGGGGCTGGTAGTCCACCTGCCCGGTGCTGGGGTCCGGGGCCTCGCCCAGGTGCACCATGGCCGAGGACGACAGGGACAGCACGAAGGTGGAAAAATCTATTTCCGGCAGCCCCATGAGGTGCTCGCCGCAGCCGCAGCTTTTGGTTTCGGCCATGATCGCCTCCATCACAAACAGGATTGGCCGTTGATACACCTTCCCCGGCCGGGGCACAAGGCCGGGCGCTGGGCAAACCCCTGCCACGGCGTGGTTCGGCGCGTGTTTGGGAGGCCGCGCCGCCGTCCTTCGAAGGCCCGACACGCCATTCCTGCCTTGCCCCCTCTTTTGCCCCTCCTTTTCAAGGGCGCGCGAACCATGTACAAGACCCTTGCTGATTGTTCCGACCACGCAGCAAGGAGAGCCCATGATCGCGTTTCTGCTTTTTCTGTTGGCCTTTGGCCTGGGCATGGTGCCCTTTGGCCTGTATGTGGCGCGCTTCGTCAAGGGCATAGACCCGCGCGAGGCGGGCAGCAGGAACGTGGGCGCCACCAACGTGGCGCGGCTGTGCGGCGCGCCCTGGGGCGTGCTGACGCTGGCGCTGGACCTGTTCAAGGGCTTCATCCCCTGCGTGCTGGCCCCGGCGGATACCGGCTGGCTGGCGCTGTCGCTCATCGGGCTTGCGGCCATCATGGGGCACGCGTACTCGCCGCTGTTGAACCTCAAGGGCGGCAAGGCCGTGGCCACCACGGTGGGCGTGTTTCTGGCCCTGGCCCCGGCGGCGCTCATCCTCTCGGCCACGTGCTGCCTGTTGGTCATCTGGCTTTCGGGCTACGTCAGCATGGGCTCGCTGACCTTGGCGCTGGCGCTGCCGGTGTTCTGCCTGCTGACCTTCAACGCGGGCATGCTGCCGCTGGCCGTGGTGGTGATGCTGTTCCTGTTCTGGCGGCACCGCGAGAACATCCTGCGCCTCGACAAGGGCCAGGAGATGCCGTGGCGCAAGGGGAAGAAGTGCGAAGAGGCGGGGGCGTAGGGGGAGGGAAGCAACCCGTTATGCTTGGAGGGCTATTAACCTTTCCACATATCCAGGCATTCTCTCCTTGGCAGCAGCCAAATTCGAGTAGGTTTTTTCGCAGACATCGGCAAAGCGACCATGCACTTTCCGCCCAATCCGCTCACCGTCCTCAAAAATGCCGATTGAGTGAAAATCAATATTCCACCGCTCAAACTCAAGCAAGCTGATGTGGGCATCGCGAACAGAATCATCTGTGGTCATAGTATAGACAAAAATTGGCCTCTTCAGACCATTAATCCTGCAAT
>CAYUOW010000131.1:0-5394 GCA_964446455.1 uncultured Desulfocurvus sp. | reverse complement strand
GATATCGGGATTTGTTGGCGTGTCGGAGGCTTGGGAAGAAATGGCGGAGAGGGTGGGATTCGAACCCACGTACGGATTATTAGTCCGTAACCCGATTTCGAGTCGGGCGCGGTACGGCCACTTCGCTACCTCTCCGCGCTTGATGAGGGCGGGCGTGATGCCGTTTCGAGACGCGGTGTATACATCGCGGGCGGGGCGCTGGCAAGAGGATTGCCGGACCTCTCAGCGCTCCAGGTCCTCCCAGTTCATCTGCTTGTCCCAGGCCACTTTGCCTTGGCTTTTCTTCATCTTGCGCAGCAGGATGTACAGCGCCCCGGCGCCGCCGTCCCTGGGCTGGGCCGTGCAAAAGGCCAGGGTGATGCGCCGCAGCGGTTCGCGCGTCAGCCAGGTCTGCACCTCCTGGCGCAGGATGCTCAGGCCCTTGGGCGAGTTCTTGCCCCGGCCGGTGATGACCAGCACCATGCGCCGGCCGGCCAGGTAGCTCTCGCGCATGAAGAACAGCAGCGAATCCAGCGCTTGGTCCGCGTTCTGGCCGTGCAGGTCCAGGTGTCCCTCTGCGGAAAGCCGCCCGGCCTTGAGCTGCTGGAAGATCTTGGAATCCAGCCCGCGCACGAAGCCGTGCATGTACTCGTCCGTCAGCTCCAGCTCGAAATCGACGTTGCCCTGCATGGCCTGGCGCATGAGCTTGGCCTCGGGGTCGCTTCCGTCGTCCTCCGGCTCCTGTGCGGGCGGCGGCGGGGGCTGAATCTGCCTGCCTGCGCCGCTGATCTGCTCCACGCCCTGCATGGCCCGGAAGAACAGGGAATCGTCGGCCCCTTCCTCGACCGGATCCTGGACGGCAGCGGCCTTCTGGGCCTGGGGCTTGCCCGGGGCCAGCTTGGCCTTCTTGCCCTCGCGCAGGGCGGCCTTGGCCTGCTGCAGCAGGCTGGGCTTGGCATCTTTCATTTTAAGTTCTTTCAGCGCATCCAGGGAGTTGAGCTTCTTTGTCATGGCGTGCCTCGCATGTTCGTCAGCCTACACCAAAGCGCGGCCGGAGCAAAGCGGAGGAACAGGCACCGCCGCGTACCCGGCTGGACTTCAGCCGCCAAACTCGGTAGGAAACCGCTCTCAAGCCCGCCGGACCCCCCTGCCTGGGGGCCGAAATTCAGGCGGGGCAAAGCGAGGCTTTCATGCTCAAGATCGAGGATCTGCGCGTCAGCATTGGCGACAAGGAAGTGCTGCGCGGCATCAATCTGCACATCCGCGAGGGCGAGACCTTCATCCTCTTCGGCCCCAACGGTTCCGGCAAGACCTCCCTGCTCATGACCCTCATGGGCTTTTCCGGGTACAACGTCACCGGCGGCCGTATCCTGTTCCGCGGAACAGACATCACCCACCTGCCCATGTACGAGCGCGCGCGCTTGGGCATCGGCATGAGCTTCCAGCGTCCGCCCACCATCCACGGCCTGAAGACGCGCCACCTGGTGCAGATGTGCGCGCGCGGCCGGGAGATCGACCCCGAGGCCATGGCCGCCAAGGTCAACTTCACGGAATTCCTGGAGCGCGACATCAACGCCGGCTTCTCCGGCGGCGAGATCAAGCGTTCGGAACTCCTGCAGCTCATGGCCCAGAAGCCCAGCTTCGTGCTCTTCGACGAGCCGGAAAGCGGCGTGGACCTGGAGAACATGCAGCTCATCGGCAAGGTGGTGCGCCGCCTGCTGGACGGCGAGGTGGACCTGCCCCCGGGCATGTGCGCCAAGCCGCTGAAGTGCAAGGTGCGCACAAGCGGGCTCATCATCACCCACACGGGCTACATCCTGGACTACATCAACGCCGACCGCGGTCAGGTGCTCTACCAGGGCCACCTGTGCTGCGAGGCGCGCCCCCGCGACATCCTGGAGCACATCCGCAGCTACGGCTACCAGGAATGCATCAAGTGCCTGAACGAGCCCGCCCCCAATGGGCTGACCCCGCTCTAGGGCCTGGGAGACGAGAATGAAAGAAGTCAAACTGAGCGACTACGCCTTCAAGGGCATCGAGCACGGCGAGATCGCCGACCTGCGCACCCTGGACGCCAATGACAAGAACCGCATCCTCTACGCGGGCGTGGACGTGGAGTCCGACGCGGCCTCGGCCGTGTTCATGCACATGGACCAGAGCACCGTGCACTGCGAAAGCCGCGACCCGGGCCTGGAGCTTCTGGACATCAAGGCGGCCATGAAGCGCTACGACGGCCTGCCGGAGTACGCCTGGAAGCTCGTCCCGGCCGACAAGGACGAGTTCACGCGGAACGTGGCCGAGAACGTCCACGGCGGCTACTTCATCCGCACCAAGCCGGGCGCCAAGATCGCCAAGCCCGTGCAGTCCTGCCTGTTTTTGAAGGCCGAGAAGGCCGGCCAGAACGTGCACAACATCGTGGTGGTGGAGGAAGGCAGCGAGCTGCACATCCTCACCGGCTGCTCCACGGCCCACAGCACGACGAGCGCCGCGCACCTGGGCATCACCGAATATTATGTGAAGAAGGGCGGCAAGCTCACCTTCACCATGATCCACAACTGGGGCCAGAACGCCTCGGTGCGGCCGCGTTCGGTCGGCGTGGTGGAGGAGGGCGGCGTGTTCCAGAGCAACTACGTGTTGCTGAACCCGGTGGGCACCCTGCAGATGTACCCGGCCATCCACCTGAACGGCCGCGGGGCCATCGCCCGCTTCAACTCCGTCATCGTGACGCCGGAAGGCTCCCACGCCGACTGCGGCAACCGCGTCATCATGAACGCGCCGGACACGCGCTGCGAGATCATCAGCCGCGCCATCACCACCGGCGGCGTGAACATCGCGCGCGGGCACATCGCGGGCAACGCCGTGCCCTGCCGGGGCCACCTGGAGTGCAAGGGCCTCATCCTGGGCGGCGGGCAGATGCTGGCCGTGCCGGAGCTGGACGCCACGGTGGAGGGGGTGGACCTCTCCCACGAGGCCGCGGTGGGCAAGATCGCCCAGGACGAGATCGAGTACCTGATGGCGCGCGGCATGGACGAGGCCGAGGCCACCTCGACCATCGTGCGCGGCTTCCTGAACGTGGACATCATGGGCCTTGAGGGCCCGCTGGCCAAGGCCATTCAGGAGCAGGTGGAGCACATCGACGCCAACGCCATGTAGGGCAGGCACTTCCCAAAACGCTTCGCGCCCCCGCCGGTCCTGGTGACTGGCGGGGGCATTTTTTCGGGAATATCTCCTCAATACACCCTCTTTGCCCTCGCTCGCTTGACTTAAGTCAAGTCGTTCGGCAGAGAATATGGTAAGTACGAAATTGTATGGTGCCTGCGGCTTGGGTGGTTTGCGCGGGGGCCATGCGGTGTTGGCCCGCCAGGGGTGGCGGGCGTCACGTCTCACATGAAGGCGGTGGGTGGATGAGTGAAGAAAAACCTGGAAGACTGAAGTACCTTCTGCTTGGGGGCGCAGTGGCCCTGGCGGTGGCGCTCTTCGTTATGTTGGGGCCGCCCCAGCTTTTGGCCAAGAGCGAGACGCCGGAATTCTGCGCGTCATGCCACATCCATGAGTCGCACTACGAGGCCTGGTTCCACCAGGGGGCGCACCGCAGGAAATCCTGCGTGGACTGCCACCTGCCGAACGACAACGTGCCCGTGCATTACGCCTGGAAGTCCATTGACGGCATGAAGGATCTGGTCCTGTTCCATTCGGGCCATGTGCCCGACGACATCCGCATCACCGAGCACGGGCGCAAGGTGGTGCAGGCCAACTGCATCCGCTGCCACGAGGCCACGGTGGAGATGATCAACCAGGAGCGCAACTGCACGGATTGCCACAGGCGCATCATGCACAAGCGCAGCGGCGCGATAGAGACCTACTAGTCCGCTTCGCGGCGCGACACGAACGAGAAATTTCTCCGTTGCAGGGGAACAACGCTTTTTACGGAGGAGGAGCGAGTGATGGCGAAGAAAAAGAGAACCCTGTTCATCGTCGGCGTGGCCCTGGCCCTGGCGTACCTGATCATCCCCTACGGCTGCGCGCCGAGCAAGCCGGAGATGGTCAAGACCGTGCAGATTCCCGACGGCGAGATCGACCCCGAGCTGTGGGGCAAGGCCTACCCGGAAGAATTTGAGTCCTGGAAGAAGACCAACGATCCCGAGCCCGCCGGAAAGAGCAAGTACAAGAAGGGCATGGACGCCGACCACATGACCTACGACAAGCTGGCCGAGTATCCGTACATGGCCGTCTTGTTCAATGGCTGGGGCTTCGGCGTGGAGTACAACGAGCCCCGCGGCCACTCCAAGATGGTGCGCGACCAGCTTGAGGTCGACGCCAGCCGCCTGAAGGCCGGCGGCGTGTGCCTCTCCTGCAAGACTCCCTATTCCGTGCAGCTGCAGAAGCAGCTGGGCGAGGACTACTACTCCAAGCCCTACAAGGAAATCCTGGCCATGATCCCGGAGAAGAACCGGGAACTCGGCGTGGCCTGCATCGACTGCCACGACAACAAGGACATGGGCCTCAAGATCTCCCGCGGCTACACCCTGGGCGCGGCGCTCGACGCCATGAAGGTGGACCAGAAGAACCTCACCCGCCAGGAGAAGCGCTCCGCCGTGTGCGCCCAGTGCCACGTCACCTACAACATCCCCAAGAACAAGGAGATGAAGTCCGTCGGCCTGTTCTTCCCCTGGCAGGGCAGCAAGTGGGGCGCCATCACCATCGAGAACATCATCAAGGTCATCCGCTCCGACGACTCCTACCGCGAGTGGAAGCAGAACGTCACCGGCTTCAAGATGGGCTTCATCCGCCATCCGGAGTTCGAGCTGTTCAGCAACAACAGCGTGCACTGGAAGGCCGGCGCCGCCTGCGCGGATTGCCACATGCCCTACACCAAGGTCGGCGTGAAGAAGATCAGCGACCACCGCGTGATGAGCCCGCTGAAGAACGACATGAAGGCCTGCATGCAGTGCCACACCGAGACGGCCGCCTGGCTCAAGGAGCAGGTCACGTCCATTCAGGACCGCACCGTTTCCTTGCAGATCCGCGCTGGCAACGCCACCGCCGCCCTGGCCAAGCTGTTTGAGCTGACCCACAAGGCCCAGGAAGGTGGCAAGGTCATCGACAAGGCCCTGTACGACAAGGCGCGCGACTACTACGAGGAAGCCTTCTACCGCAGCCTCTTCATCGGCGCGGAGAACTCCATCGGCTTCCACAACCCGACTGAAGCCATGCGCGTGCTGGGCGACAGCCTGGCCTTCGCCAGCAAGGCCGAGGGCTACCTGCGCCAGGCCATGGCCAAGGCGGGCGTCGATGTGCCCATCAAGATCGATCTTGAGATCGGCAAGTACCTCGACAACCGCGGCGACAAGAAGATCAAGTGGGACAAGAACGTGGAGTTCAAGGACCCCTTCGGCGTCCAGGACCGCTTCTAGT
>CAYUOW010000130.1:0-5595 GCA_964446455.1 uncultured Desulfocurvus sp. | reverse complement strand
GTGCCACCAACGAGGAGCTGCACAAGGGCGTCGAGTTCGGCGTAAAGGCGGCGGGGCAGGCAGAGGGAGAGGGTACGCCGCCCCAGGGCCCGCGCCCCTTTCCGGCCTCTTGTGGAAGCGCCCCGGCGCTGGTACATGCTTGAGCGATGACAGACGCCGCCAACACCCCGCCCAAGGCGGACCTCCTGAACCTGACGCGCTCCGAGCTTGAAGCCTTTGTGGTGGACGAGCTGAAGCAGCCGCGCTTCCGCACGGACCAGCTGTGGCACTGGCTGTGGAACCGCGGCGCGCAGAGCTTCGAGGCCATGACCAACATCTCCGGCGCGCTGAAGCAGAAGCTCAACGAGCGCGCGGCCATCATCCGCCCCGCCGTGGACGTGGTCCGCGTGAGCACCGACGGCACCATCAAGCTGCTGCTCAAACTGGCGGACGGCGAAAAGATCGAGACCGTGCTCATCCCCATGGCCGGGCACTACACCCAGTGCCTTTCCACCCAGGTGGGCTGCGCCATGGCCTGCACCTTCTGCTCCACCGGAGAGCTCGGCCTGACCCGCAACATGACCATGGGCGAGATCGTGGGGCAGATTCTGGTGGCGCGCGCGCACCTGGCGGAGCACAACCTGCCGCCCCTCAAGAACCTGGTGTTCATGGGCATGGGCGAGCCGCTGATGAACCTGACCGAGCTTCTGCGCAGCCTGGAGACCCTGGGCAGCCCGGAGGGCATCTCCATCGCCACGCGGCGCAGCACGGTCTCCAGCGTGGGCATCCCGGCTGGCCTCAAAATTTTGGGCGATTCCGGCCTGGCCGTGCCCGCCATCAGCCTGCACGCGCCCACGCAGGAGCTGCGCGAAAAGCTCATGCCCAAGGCGGCCCGCGTGCCCCTGGAAGAACTCCTCGGCTGCCTGGACCGCTACCCCCTCAAGATGCGCGAGCGCGTGACCTACGAGTACATCATGCTGGGCGGCGTGAACGACACCATGGCCCACGCCAAGCAGCTGGTGAAGCTCCTCGGCCAGCGCAGGTGCAAGGTCAACCTCATCAGCTACAATCCGCCCCCGCCGGAGACGGGCAAGGCCCCGTTCGAGGCTCCGGACCCGGAAGGCGTGCTGGCCTTTGAGAACTATCTGCGTAGTAAGCATATTACGACTTTCATACGCCGCAGCATGGGTCAGGACATCGCCGCCGCCTGCGGCCAGCTGAAGCTTCTGGCTGGATAATCAGCCTGTTGGCCATACGGTATCGATTGGTGCGCAAATAGTTCTTGCCAAGGCTGGTCCAATTTAATAGTAGCCAGCCCTTCCAAAAAAATATATGGCGTCATTCGTCGGGACACCGGCGTTATCCCAAGCTCAGGAGGGTCCATACATGGCCAATTATCCCATGGTTCCCACCCGTGCCTTCTTCACCAAAGGCGTGGGCGTCCACAAGAACAAGCTGCAATCCTTCGAGCTGGCTCTTCGCGAGGCCGGCATCGAAAAACAGAATCTTGTTTACGTTTCCAGCATCTATCCGCCCAACTGCGAACTGGTGAGCCTGGAAGAGGGCGTGAAGGCCCTGCACCCCGGCCAGATCACCTTCTGCGTCATGGCGCGGAACCAGACCAACGAAAAGGGCCGCCTGGTCGGCTCCTCCTGCGGCATGGCCATCCCCTCCGACAAGGAGCACTACGGCTACATCTCCGAGCACCACAGCTTCGGCGAGGAGGAAAAGGAACTGGGCGACTTCGCCGAGGACCTGGCCTCCACCATGCTGGCCACCACCCTTGGCGTGGATTTCGATCCTGAGATCGGCTACGACGAGCGCCGCGAAGTGTACCTCATGAGCGGCAAGATCATCGACTCCATCTCCATGCCCGTCTCCGCCATCGGCACCGGCAACATGTGGACCACCACCGTGTCCGCCGTCGTGTTCATCTTCTAGCCCGAAGCCGCATACAGAACCAATCCCGGGGCCTCCCGTTTCCATCAAGGGAGCGGGAGGCCCTGGCATAAGGAAAGCCCGAATGTCCACCATCAAGCGCGTCCTGCACGACGGAACCAAAGACAAGCTGACCCCGCTGACCACCCTCGACCCGGACAAGATCAACGACTTCGACGAACTGCTGACCGCGATGGGCCGCACCGCCTTTGGCGGGCGCAGCCTGGGCGAGGCGCTGGACGTTCTGCAGGCCATGGTGGAGGATCCCGACTGCGTGGTGGTGGGCACCTTCTCCGGCGCCATGACCGTGGCCAAGCAGAGCAAGCTCTTGATCAAGATGATCGACGAGGGCTGGCTGGACGTCGTCGTCTCCACCGGCGCGCTCATGGCCCACGGCTTCATCGAGTCCATCGGGCTCAAGCATTTCAAGTACGACCCGAACATGAACGACAAGGCGCTCTTCGACGCCGGCTACAACCGCGTGTACGACACCCTGGAGCCCGAGGCCAACTTCACCCAGGCCGAGCTTGTGGTGCGCGAGGTCATGCACCAGCTCATGGACGTGGAAAAGGTGACGCACCTGTCCAGTGAGCTCATCTGCCGCGCCATCGGCAAGCATCTTTCTGAGAAGTACAACGGCCCCGGCATTCTGAAGAGCGCCTACAAGAAGAACGTGCCGGTCTACATCCCGGCCTTCACCGACTCCGAACTGGCGCTGGACGTGGCCTGTTCCATCCTGGCCAAGGACTTCGGCCACCTGCTGGGCGAAAAGGGCCCGGAGGCCCTGCCCTTCCAGTTCAACCCCTTCCTCGACCTGTTCAGCTACTCCAAGAAGATGCACGGCGCCAAGAAGATGGCCATCTTCACCATCGGCGGCGGCGTGCCGCGCAACTGGGCGCAGCAGGTGGGCCCGTTCTTCGACGTCATGAGCGACCGCCTGGAGCGCGACCTGCCCGCGCGGCGCTTCCAGTACGCCATCCGCATCTGCCCGGAGCCCGTGCACTGGGGCGGCCTGTCCGGCTGCACCTACCAGGAGGGCATCTCCTGGGGCAAGTTCGTGCCCCCGGCCGAGGGCGGCCAGTTCGCCGAGGTCCACGCCGACGCCACCATGGCCTGGCCCATCCTCATCAAGGGCCTGCAGGACCGCCTGCGCAAAAAGGCCGCGAAGTAGCAGGACATGAGCGCCGCGCCTCTTTTGCGCCTGCCCGCGGAGTGGGAGCCCCACGCCGCCACCTGGATCACCTGGCCGCAGAACGCCTGCGACTGGCCGGGCAAGTTCGCGCCCATGCCCTGGGCCTTTGCGGAGATCATCCGCAAGATCGCGAACGCCGAAGGCCAGGAGCGCGCCCGCGTGCTGGTGGCCGACGAGACGGTGGAAAAGCGCGCCCGCGGCCAGCTGAAGAAGGCCCACGTGGACATGAGCCGCGTGGACTTCTTCCGCATCCCCACGGACCGCGGCTGGATGCGCGACTGCGGCCCCTGCTTCATTGAGAAGAACGGAAAAGTGGCCATCTCGGGCTTCGACTTCGACGCCTGGAGCAAGTACCCGGAATACCAGCTGGACGCCCTGGTGCCGCCCAACGTTGCCAAGCTGCTGAACCTGGAGTTCGTGCCCGCCATGCATGGCGAGCGCCTCGTGGTCTTCGAGGGCGGCGCCATCGACATCAACGGCCGGGGCACGCTGGTCACCACCGAGGAATGCTGCCTGGACCCCTCCGTGCAGGTGCGCAACCCCGGCTTCACCCACGCCGATTACGAGGCCGTGTTCGCCTCCGCCATGGGCGTTTCCAACACCATCTGGCTGGCCAACGGCATCAAGGGCGACGACACCCACGGGCACGTGGACGACTTCTGCCGCTTCACCGATGCGCGCACCCTGGTGCTGTGCGAGGAAACGAACGCGGCCGACGAGAACCACGCCATCCTGGAGGAAAACCGCGAGATCCTGGAAGGCGCGAAGCTGGAGGACGGCACGCGGCCCCAGGTGGTGCGCCTGCCCATGCCCGCGCCCCTCTGGTTCGACGGCCTGCGCCTGCCCGCCAGCTACGCCAACTTCCTCATCACCAACGCGGCCGTTCTCGTGCCCACCTTCAACGATCCCAACGACCGCCTGGCCCTGGGCATCCTGTCCGAGTGCTTCGATCGCCCTGTCATCGGCATCCACGCCGTGGACCTGGTCTGGGGCCTGGGCACCATCCACTGCCTGACCCGGCAGGAGCCGCTCTCCCGCTAGCTAGCCGCCGCTTTCCCGCACAATCAGCGCCCCGAGCATTTGCCCGGGGCGCTTTTTTTTCAAAAAAACCATGCCCCGTTGACACAAGTCAAAGAAGAGATGCAAAGGTTATCGTAAACCCATTTTGCGGGCGCGGGGAACCGGGCTCGCCTGAACCGAGAAACTTCGACGCTAACCTTATACCGACCAGGAGGCACCCATGTTTTGCAACCAGTGTGAACAGACCGCCAAGGGAACCGGATGCACCCAGATCGGCGTGTGCGGCAAGCAGCCCGACGTCGCCGCCCTTCAGGACCTCTTGATCTACGCCTGCCAGGGCCTGTCCGTGGTGGCGCACGAGGCCGCCAAGAAAGGCATTCAGGACAAGGAAACCGACCTGTTCATCTACAAGGCCGTGTTCAGCACCCTGACCAACGTGAATTTCGACGCCGGCCGCTTCCCGGAACTCATCAACAAGGCCGTTGAGCTGCGCAAGTGCATGACCGCCCGCGTGGGCTCCCTGGGCGTCATCTCCGACTGCGCCTGCCTGAACTTCGTTCCCGCGGGCGACATCGCCGGCCTGGTGAAGCAGGGCGAAGAGCACGCCATCAACTCCGTGGACCCCAACGCCGACATCCAGTCCCTGAAGCAGACCGTCATCTACGGCATCAAGGGCGTTGCCGCCTATGCCGACCACGCCGCCCTGCTGGGCCAGTACGATGCTTCCGTGGCCGCCTACATCTATGAAGGCCTGGCCAGCGCCCTGCGCACCGACCTGGACCTGGGCGCCTGGGTCGCCCTGGCCATGAAGTGCGGCACCGCCAACCTGAAGGCCATGGAGATCCTGGACGCGGGCAACACCGGCACCTACGGCCACCCCACGCCCACCGCCGTGCCCATCGGCCACCGCAAGGGCAAGTGCATCCTCGTTTCCGGCCACGACCTGAAGGACCTGGAGACCCTGCTGAAGCAGACCGAGGGCAAGGGCATCGACATCTACACCCACGGCGAGATGCTGCCCACCCACGGCTACCCCAAGCTGAAGGCCTACAAGCACTTCTTCGGCCACTACGGCACGGCCTGGCAGAACCAGATCAAGGAATTCGCCGAATTCCCCGGCGCGGTGCTCATGACCACCAACTGCATCCAGAAGCCCGCCATGAGCTACCTGCCGAACATCTTCACCACCGGCCTGGTGGGCTGGCCCGGCGCGGTGCACGTGGGCAACGAGGACTTCAGCGCGGTCATCAAGCGCGCCCTTGAGCTGCCCGGCTTCACCGACGACGTGGACCGCGGCACCGTGAACGTGGGCTTCGGCCGCAACACCGTCATGAGCGTGGCCGGTGCCGTCATCGACGCGGTGAAGGCCGGCAAGATCCGCCACTTCTTCCTGGTGGGCGGCTGCGACGGCGCCAAGCCCGGCCGCAACTACTACACCGAGTTCGTGGAAAAGGCCCCGGCCGACA
>CAYUOW010000129.1:2426-5677 GCA_964446455.1 uncultured Desulfocurvus sp. | reverse complement strand
AGGGCTCCTTCAACATCATGGAGCCCGCTCCGTGCTGCGCCACGCGCGAGGACTCGGGCGAGCCCTTCGTGCCCGACCTGGTGCTGGTGCCTGCCGTGGCCTTCGACGCCCATGGCTACCGCCTGGGTTTCGGTGGTGGCTATTACGACCGCCTGCTGGCCAAGCCGGAGATGGACGGGGCCGTGACCATCGGCCTGTGCTACGAATTTCAGCGCCTTCCGGTGCTGCCCACCAATGCCTGGGACGAGCCCGTGCAGGCCGTGTGCACCGAACGCGAGCTCAAATGGTTCCGCTAGGGGGCACGCCCGTAGGGGCGATCTCCTTCCGTTTTCCCGGCCTGGCCGGGGTGTCCTGCGCGTTTACCACCCGCACGGGCGGCGAGAGCCAGCCGCCCTTTGACGGCGCCAACCTGTCCTTCGACGTGGGCGACGAGCCCGCGCACGTTGGCCGGAACCGGCGCGCCCTGGCAGCACAGCTGGGCGTCTCGCAGTGGTGCGAGCTCAAGCAGGTGCACGGCGAGGCGCTGCACCTGGAGCCTGCTCCCGCGTCCCTGGAGGCCTTCGCCAGCGCGGGCGCAAGCCTGGAGGGCGACGCCCTGGCCACCGCCGCGCCCGGCGTGGGGCTCGTCGTCAAGACGGCGGACTGCCAGCCCATTCTTCTCGCTCATGAATCCGGCCGTTTCGTGGCCGCCCTGCACGCGGGCTGGCGCGGCAACGTGCTGAACCTGCCGGGTACGGCCGTGGCCCGCCTGTGCGCCCACTATGGCTGCGCGGCGAGTGAGCTCTATGCCGTGCGCGGCCCGAGCCTGGGCCCGGACAAGGCCCAGTTCGTCCACTTCGCCCAGGAGTTCGGCCAGGAGTTCCTGCCCTTCTTCAACCGCAAGGCCGACACCGTTGACCTTTGGCGACTTACGCGGCATCAGCTGGAGACGGCCGGCCTCAAGCGGGAACGCATCTTCGGCGTGGACCTGTGCACGCAGTCCAACCCACAGGAATTCTTCTCGTATCGCGCGGCACGCGCAACGCAGGGCAGAACCGGGCGCATGATGTCCGTCATTTGGATGGGCGGAACTACGGAATAGCTGCCCGATGGGCTTCCCCCGCGCGAAATTCTCCGCTACAGTGGCAAGAACTTCCAACGTGAATGAGGAGTTGCGATGCTGCTGGGAATCTATCACGTGACCTTCCAGTCCAGCTTGGCCACAGTGGGCGAGTGCATCACCGTGTGTGACCTCTGCGGGGTTCACGGAGCCAACGAGAGCTATCTGTTCCGCGGGCAGCAAGTTGGCGAGGGGGAAGCCCTGCGCCTGACCATTGAGATCCTGCATCTGTGCGGGGAAAAATACCGCTCCTTCGGCGACCAGGCCAGCATCAACGTGGACCTGGAGGTGACGGAGCACCGGCCCGAAGGCTTCCGCGCCCTGGGCGGCATCCGCGAGGCGCGGGGTATCCGCCTGCATGTTGTGGGCAGGAAGCTGGGCGAGCTCGCCGTGTAGGGGTATCTACCGCTGCAGGCTTGAGAAGATGGCGATGACGAGCAGGACGATGACGATGACGAGCAGCACCCGCACCGAGAGCCAGGACGGCTGTTTGGGCGCGGGCGCGGCGGCCGGAGCCGGGGTTTGGACCGGCGGCGGCTGCATGGCCGCCTGGGCCTTGCGCTTGCCCCAGCGGTAGCCCATGAACACCAGCAGGATGGCGATGAGCAGTCCGGCCTTGGTGAACATGTGCGCCCCCGTGTGATCGTGGTGGTGTGAGGAAGTGACGGAGAGAAGAATGACGGGGCGCCCCTCCAAGCGGAGAGGCGCCCCGTTTCGTTTGGGCTAGATGACCTTGTTCAGCGGGTATTCGATGATGCCTTCCGCGCCCAGGGCCTTGAGCTCCGGGATCAGGTCGCGGACGATGCTCTCGTCCACCACGATTTCCACCGACAGCCAGGCCGGATCGGAGAGGCTGCTCACCGTGGGCGAGGTCAGGCTGGGCAGCAGGGTGGCGGCCGCGTCCATCTTGGCCTTGGGCATGTTCATCTTGAGCCCCACCATGCGCTCGGCCTTCAGGGCGCCCTGCAGCAGCAGGTTCATCTTCTCGATCTTGGCGCGCTTGAAGGGGTCTTCCCAGGCCTTCTTGTTGGCGATGAGCCGGGTGTTGGTCAACAGCAGGTCCTCGATGATCTTGAGGCCGTGGGCGCGGATGGTGGTGCCGGTCTCGGTCACCTCCACGATGGCGTCGCACAGGCCTTCCACCACCTTGGCCTCGGTGGCGCCCCAGGAGAAGGCCACCTCCACCGGGATGTTGCGCTCGGCGAAGTACTGCTTGGTGAAGTTCACCAGCTCGGTGGCGATCTTCTTGCCCGCCAGGTCTTCGGGCTTCTTGTAGGGGGAGTCTCCGGCCACGGCCAGCACCCAGCGCGCGGGACGGTTGCTCACCTTCGAATAGACCAGGTCCGAGACCACGACCACGTCGGAGTTGTTCTCCAGGATCCAGTCCTTGCCGGTCAGGCCCACGTCGAGCACGCCCTGTTCGACGTAGATGCTCATCTCCTGGGCGCGGCACATGCTGCAGGTGATCTCGTCGTCGTCGATGTCCGGGAAGTAGTTGCGGGAGTGCAGGCGGATCTTCCAGCCGCTCTTTTCGAACAGCTTGATGGTGGCGTCCTGGAGCGAGCCCTTGGGCACGCCCAGCTTCAGCTTATTGGTGGTGTTGGTGTTGCTCATTTTCCGTAGACCTCCTTGGGGTCGAATACCATGGGCGAGCACTCGCGTTCGGCGTCGCCGGCTAGTTCGCGGTAGAAACAGCTTTTGCGGCCCGTGTGACAGGCCGCCCCGCCCAGCTGGGTCACCTGGATGAGCACCGTGTCGGCGTCACAATCCAGGCGGATGGTATGGACCTTCTGCACGTGGCCGGAGGTGCCGCCCTTGTGCCACAGCGTGTTGCGGCTGCGGCTATAATAATGGACCTCGCCCGTTTCGAGCGTCTTGTCCCAGGCCGCCTCGTTCATGTAGGCCAGCATGAGCACCTCTCCGGTCTGCGCCTCTTGGGCGATGACCGGCACCAGACCGCCGCACTTGGCAAAATCGGGTCTGAGCATGGAAACCTCGCGAATAATCGTCTGCGCGGCAGATGGTTAAAGCCGCGCAGCGAGAGCGGGTATACGCAATCCCGCATCGCTTGTCCAACTGCGCCGGACCTCGATTTAAATCCGATTTTTGGGTGGGGAATATTTCGTGCCGGATATCACAAGGCCCCAGAACA
>CAYUOW010000129.1:0-2416 GCA_964446455.1 uncultured Desulfocurvus sp. | reverse complement strand
ACAGCTATAACCAGATGTTCAGGAAGGGAATTTATTTCATACAAAGTGCGGGATTTTCGCCAACATCCCTTGACTCGATTGACGTAATTCGGTAGTCACGGGGAAGACAATATTCCCTACCATTCTGGCGGAATTTCGCGTTGGCTGCTTCCCGAGGGCCGCGCGGGGTCTCTTGTTTTACAGGTTGAGGCAAACCCTCTCAAACGTACGAGGCAAGGAACAACAACATGGAAAAAGGAAGAGTGCTGCTGCTGAGCGCCGGGGCCGTGGTCGCCCTGGCCGTGGTCTCGATCCTGAGCCTTGAGGCGCAGGGGGTCGGGGAGGCGCAGGCAAACGCAGCCGCCAGGGCCGATGTGGTGAAGATCGACGCCATGAAGGCCCTGGGCGCGCTGGAGCTGCCGCCTGTCACGTTCTTGCATGACAAGCACACGGCGGCCGTCGAGAAGGCTGGCAAGGACTGCAAGGTCTGCCACCAGGAGAAAGACGGCAAGCTCGTGGTGAAGTTCATGCGCGAGAAGGACACCACCGCGACAGAGGTCAAGGCGATCTACCACAAGAACTGCATCGGCTGTCACACCGACCTGGCCGGCAAGGGCCAGAAGACCGGCCCGCTGGACGGCGACTGCCGCTCCTGCCACGACGCCAAGAGCAAGATCGTCTCTGCCAAGCAGCCCGCGGGCTTCAACAACGCCTTGCACTTCCGCCATACCGAGACCAAGGAGATTCCCTCCGGTCTCAAGAGCGAGTCCGGCGAAGTCCTGAAGGACAACTGTGACCGCTGCCACCACGAGTACAACAAGGAAACCAAGAAGACCTTCTACGCCAAGGGCAAGGAAGGCTCCTGCCGCGTGTGCCACCTGGAGAAGTCCAGCAAGGATTCGCGCAGCATGGCCGAAGCTTCCCACGCCGCCTGCGTGAACTGCCACCTCTCCCTTGCCAAGGCTGGCAAGAAGGAGACCGGTCCGGTGCAGTGCGCGGGCTGCCACAGCAAGGAAGCCCAGGACAAGATCGCGGCCAAGAACAAGGAAGCCGTGGCCAAGGCCCCCGAGGGCGCCAAGCTCATCCGCCGCGGCCAGCCCGATCTGACCATCATCAGCATCGAGAAGCCCGCGGAAGGCATGAAGCCCCTGGCCATGAGCCCGGCGGTGTTCAACCACAAGGCCCACGAGAAGAACGTGGACACCTGCCGCAGCTGCCACCACAAGGAGCTGAAGGCCTGCAACAAGTGCCACACCCTCCAGGGCAGCAAGGAAGGCGGCTTTGTCCAGCTTGAGCAGGCCATGCACCGCGCCACCGCGAAGCAGAGCTGCGTGGGCTGCCACAACACCGCCAAGGCCGAAGCCAAGTGCGCCGGCTGCCATGACCTGATGAAGGTGCGCAAGAACCCGGCCCAGGCCGAGTGCAAGAAGTGCCACATCGGCGGCAAGCTCTCCGTGCCCGCCGAGCCCGGCTCCATGCCCGCCTACTGGAACATGAAGCCCGAGGAAAAGGCCGCCGCCGCCGCGACCCTGCTGAAGGACCGCCCGGAGAAGGCCGACATGTTCACCCTTGAGGACATTCCGGAAAAGGTCGTCATCAAGAGCATGGTGAACGAGTACGAGGCCTCCGAGATGCCTCACCGCAAGATCGTGCTCAAGCTCGCCGAGAACATCAAGGACTCCAAGATGTCCGGCGTGTTCCACTCCGATCCGGGCACCCTGTGCCAGGCCTGCCACCACAATGGCCAGCCCGGCGCCAAGAAGCCGCCCAAGTGCGTGAATTGCCACGGCAAGCCCTTCGACGACAAGCAGCCCGGCCGCCCCGGCCTCAAGGCCGCCTACCACGGCCAGTGCATGAGCTGCCACAAGTCGATGGCGCTGAAGAAGCCCCTCAATACGGATTGCGTGGGCTGTCACAAGGAAAGGAAGAAGTAGGCCGGACCCCGGCACAATAAGGAGCACGTCCATGAAGAGAAGACAGTTTCTCGGCTTGCTGGGCGCCGCGGGGATCACGGCCACCCTGGGCACGACTGCGCAAGCCGCCGGTGGCAAATCCTTTGACGGCTATCCCGATGCCAAGGGCGTCCTTTTCGACGCCACCCGCTGCATCGGCTGCCGCAAATGCGAGGCCGGCTGCAACAAGGTCAACAAGCTGCCCGCGCCGCCCAAGCCTTTCGAGGACCTCACCGTCCTCGACAAGGAACGCCGCACGGATGAGAAGACCTACACTGTGGTGAACAAGTACCAGGGCAAGAACGGCCCGCTGTTCCGCAAGATCCAGTGCAACCACTGCATGGAGCCTGCGTGCGCGTCCGTCTGCTTTGTCCGGGCCTTCACCAAGAACCCCGACGGCTCGGTGACGTACGACGCGAGCGTCTGCGTGGGCTGCCGCTACTGCATGGTGGCCTGCCCGTTCAACATCCCGGCCTACGAGTACA
>CAYUOW010000128.1:0-5690 GCA_964446455.1 uncultured Desulfocurvus sp. | reverse complement strand
ATGCCCAGGAAGTTGGCCGCGGCGCGGGCGTTGGCCATGGAGACGCCCAGGATGGCGTTGGCGCCGAGGCGGCCCTTGTTCTCCGTGCCGTCCAGGTCGATGAGCGAGTTGTCCAGCGCCACCTGGCGCAGGCCGTCCATGCCCACGATGGCGTTGGCGATCTCCTCGCGGATGTTGTTCACCGCGTTGGACACGCCCTTGCCGCCGTAGCGTTTCTTGTCGCCGTCGCGCAGCTCGAGCGCCTCGCGGCTGCCGGTGGAGGCGCCGGAGGGCACCGCGGCCCGGCCGGAGGCCCCGGATTCGTAGGTAACCTCGACCTCGACGGTGGGATTGCCGCGGGAATCCAGGATTTCGCGGGCCCAGACAGCGATAATGGTGCTCATATGCGCTCCTTGGTTGTGTGAACCGTGGTTCTATGAACCGTGATTGCGTGATCGGTGGTGGATGACGTGTTGTTCCATCCGGGTCAATATACCATTTCTGTCACGGATTCAAATACTCTCCCGTGACGTTTTTGCGTGCGCCGCGGCGAAACCCTAGCGCGAAGCCTGCCAGGCGCGCCACAGGCCTTCCATGAGCAGATCCTCGCGCACCTCGTGGATGGCCGGGCACACGGAGGCGATGCGCGCGGCGAAGCCGCCGGTGGCGATGACGCGCACCTCGGCCTCGCGTCCGGGCAGAAGCGTGGTGGCCAGCCGGGCCGCCAGGCCCTCCACCATGGCCGCGAAGCCGTAGATGAGGCCCACGTTGAGGCTCTGCGACGTGCTCTGGCCGATGTCCAGGCCGCCGTCGGCCCTGGGCGGGCCGATCTCGAGCGTGATGTGCGGCAGCTTGGCCGTGCCCGTGGCGAGCGCCCGCGCGCTGGAAAGCACGCCCGGGCTGATGAGCCCGCCCACGAAGGCCTCGCCCTGCACGCAGTCGAAGGTGGTGGCCGTGCCGAAGTCCACCACCACAAGGGCGGGCGCGTCCGAAAGCTGGCGCGCGGCGTAGGCCGTCACCAGGCGGTCGGCCCCGACCTCCGCGGGCCTTGCGTAGCGGTTCTCGATGGGGATGGGGATGTCCTCGGGCGCAAAGAGCACCTTCTGGCCGAAGAAACGCTCCGCCGCGCGGCACAGCACAGGGTTCATGGGCGGCACCACGGAGGAGGCCACGAAGCCCGCGACTTCGCCGGGGGTCACGTTCTCCACCCGGCAGATGTCCAGAAGCTTGAGGCCCCAGGCGTCCGGGGTGTCCAGGTTGCCCGCGGGCGCGGTGGGCAGGGCGTAGGAGGAGATGAGGCCCAGGCCGGGGCGGGCCAGCCCCACCTTGACGTTGGTATTGCCCACATCCAGCAGAATAACTGTATCCATGTAGTGTTCCTGGGAAAGGTATTGATGGAGTAAGATTCACGGGCGTGTGCCGAAGCGAAGACTTATACGTAATGCGTTGCCAGCACGCCCAAGGCGGTGTATTGCCGTATCATAGACATCCGTCAAGGAGAATACGCCATGGACCCGGCCCGGCTCATCCCCGCGCCCGAGGCCATCCCCTCGTCCTGGGGATTGCTCGAGGCGCTGCTCATACTGACCTTCGCGCTGCATATCCTGTTCATGAATCTTTCCGTGGGTTCGGCCCTCTTGGCCTTCCTGGGCCGCGCGACGGGCAGGCAAAAAGACCTGGCCAAGGAGCTGGGCCACCGCGCGCCCACCTTCCTGGCGCTCACGGTGAACTTCGGCGTTGCGCCGCTTCTGTTCGTGCAGGTGCTGTACGGCCAGTTTTTGTACACCAGTTCTGTACTCATGGCCGGGTGGTGGCTCAGCGCCATTGGCGCGGTGATCCTCGGCTACTACGGCCTGTACGTGCACGACGCCAAGGCCGAGGCCGCGCCCGGACTCTCCCGCCTGGCCCTGGGCGTCTCCTTGGCCTTTTTGCTGTACACGGGCTTTTTGCTGGCCAACAACATGACCCTGATGCTTCGGCCCGCCGCCTGGCTGGCCTACATGGACAACCCGCGCGGCAGCCTGCTGAACCTTTCCGACGCGACCCTGTGGCCGCGCTACCTGCACGTCATGCTGGCCGCGCCCGCCGTGGCCGGGCTGTACGCCGCGCTGCTGGGGCAGAAGAAACGCCGCCAGGACTGGGTGGACTTCGGCCTGGCCTGGTTCACGCGCGTCACCATGCTGCAGATCCTGGTGGGCGGCTGGCTCCTGTTCTCACTGCCCAAGGACGTCATGCTCACCTTCATGGGACAAAACTCCCTGGCCACCGGAATCCTGGCCGCCAGCGTCGTGGCCGGCCTGGCCGCGCTCATGGCCGGCATCCAGAAGAAGCCCGCGGCCGCGGCCGCCCTGGTGGTCATCACCGTGGTGTTCATGGCCACCACGCGCTCCCAGGTGCGCCTGGCCAGCCTGGCGCCATACTTCACCCCGGCCAGCCTGCCCGTGACGGGCGAGGTTTCCCCGCTGCTGATGTTCCTGGTGTCGCTTCTGCTGGGCCTGGCGGCCATCGCCTACATGCTCAAGGTGTACGCCAAGTCCGCGCCCAAGACCGAAGGGAGGGGCTAGGCCATGGAATATCCCATCTGGCACCAATTCGCCCTGGCCGGCGGTTTCTGGATCGCCCTCATCGGCACCTTCCACGTGTTTCTGGCCCACTTCGCCGTGGGCGGCGGCCTGTACCTGGTCCTGTCCGAGATCTACGCCCGCAAGCTGAACAGCCCGGTGCTCCTGGCCCATGTGAAGAAGCACACGCGCTTCTTCCTGCTCATCACCATGGTGGCGGGCGGCGTGACGGGCGTGGGCATCTGGTTCACCATCGGGCTGTTGTCGCCCCAGGCCACCAGCACGCTGCTCAAGATCTTCGTCTGGGGCTTCGCCACGGAGTGGGTGTTCTTCCTGGGCGAGATCGTGGCGCTTTTGATCTACTACTACGGCTTCGACCGCATGGACCCGGCGGACCACATCCGCATGGGCTGGTTCTACTTCCTCTTCGCCTTCCTCTCGCTGTTCATGATCAACGGCATCATCGGCTTCATGCTGACCCCGGGCGAGTGGCTCACCACGCGCAATTTCTGGGACGGCTTCATGAACCAGAGCTTCTGGCCGCAATGCCTGCTGCGCACGGCCATCGCGCTTTCCCTGGCCGGGCTCTTCGGCTTCGTCACGGCCACGCGGATTGAGGAAGAAATCTCCCGCGAGCGCATGGTGCGCATGGCCGCGGCCTGGACCATCGTGCCGCTCCTGGTCTGCCTGGGCGCGGGCTGGTGGTACATCAAGGCCCTGCCCCAGCCCCAGTTCGAAATGGTCATGCTGCGCTCGGCGCGCATCTCCGGCTTCATAAAGTACTTCGAGATCTTCGCCGGCACCGCGGCCCTGGGCGCGCTGCTCCTGGCCGTGAAGTCCCCGTCGCGCATCCGCTTTCCCCTGGCCCTGCTCGTGCTGCTCACGGGCTGGGGCATCATCGGCAGCTTCGAGTTCGTGCGCGAGGCCGCGCGCAAGCCCTACCTGCTCTATGGCCACACCTACTCCAACGGCATCCGCGTGGGCACCGAGGAAGCGACCAGCGCCCAGGGCTACCTGGCCACGGCCAAATGGGCGCGCATCCGAGAAGTGACCGAGGAGAACAAGCTGGAGGCCGGGGCCGAGCTGTACCAGCACCAGTGCGCCTCCTGCCACTCCATCGGCGGCCCCATGAACAACATCAAGCCCTGGGCCGCCAACCTGACCCAGCGCGGCATGGTGGCGCTTCTTGGCGCAATTTCCAAGGTCAACCCGGCCATGCCGCCGTTCATCGGCAACCAGGCCGAGAAAGAGGCCCTGGCCAGCTACCTCGCGCAGGTGCTGGGCGGCCGCAAGGACGAGGCGCAAGGCGCAGTCACCCTTGCCGAACAGGAAACCGAGATCCCGGCCTTCAACCCGGCCATCGACGAATACGTGCTCCTGGCCTGGCCCGACCTGGGCATGCACATGGTGGTGGAGTCGCAAGGGGCCTTCTCCCTGCGCACGCCCCTGCTCGAGCTCAACGCCCAGCTCATCAAGCGCGGCGACGGCCCGAGCAAGATCACCGACAACGTGGCCCTCTCCTATACCGTGGAAGGCGGCGTGGCCTCCGGCGGCATGAAGCTCATCGAAGGCCGCGACTGGTTCCTGGCCCAGTTGTCCCTTTCGCCCAGAAAGCCCGACGGCACCCTGAACCCCTACCCGCTCGCCACCATCGAGGCCCGCGACGCGGCCAGCGGCAACGTGCTGGGCCGCACCCGCGTGGCCCTGCCCGTGTCCGACGAAGTGGCCTGCGCCAACTGCCATGGCGGTGCCGACAAGAAGGGCAACATCAGCGGCGAAACCGGCCTGAACATCCTGCGCATCCACGACCGGCTGAACCGCACGCAGCTCACCAATCTGGCCAAGGGCGGCAAGACCGTGCAGTGCACCAGCTGCCACTCCGACCCGCTCACCGGCAAGGAAGGCCGCGGCGACCTGCTGTCCGTCTCCGCAGCGCTGCACGGCTTCCATGCCAACACGCTGAAGGGCCAGGGGGCCGAAGCCTGCGCCCGCTGCCACCCCAGCCGCCCGGACGGCGGCACCCGCTTCCAGCGCGGCCTGCACGCCCAAATGGGCCTGGACTGCGTGGCCTGCCACGGCCCCCTTGAGGACCACGCCCTGGCGCTTCTGAAGCGCGAGGCGGAAGGCAACAAGCGCGGCGCAAAGCGGCTCATCAGCCAGATCGCCCCGCAGATCATGTCCAAGGAATCCATCCCGCCGCGCACCGCCTGGCTGCAAACGCCGGACTGCCTGGCCTGCCACAAGGACTACGGCAGCCCGGACCCCAGCCAGGCCTTCGGCAACTGGACCAAGAACGCGGAAGCGCGCTTCCGCACGCGCCTGGACGAGATGGGTGCGCTGTCCTGCCCGGCCTGCCACGGCCCGCAGCACGCGCTCTACCCGTCCGTGAACCCCTACGGAAAGAACCGCGACACCATCCAGCCGCTGCAGTACCAGAGGCTGGCCAAGCCCTTGGGCGCGGCGGGCAATTGCACCATGTGCCACAAGGTGCGCAAGGACACCGACGCGCACCACCCGAACACCATCCGCAAGTAGGCCGGGGCATGATCGCGCGCGAATGGAAATGCCTGTGCCCCACGCGGCACCGTGAAGGATTCCTGGTCCACCTGGACCGCACCGGCGTGCGCGAGGCGCGCGAAACGCCCGGCTACCTGGGGCACCAGGTGCTGGAACGGCTGGACCAGGCCTGCCAGGCCGGGCGTTCCGGTTGCGTGGAGATCGGGCTGACCACCTACTGGCAGTCCTGGGAGGCCGTGCGCGCCTTCGCGGGGGACGATCCCGAACGCGCCGTGCTCTATCCCGGCGACGAGCGCTACGAAATCGTGCCGGACAAGCATGTGCGGCATTATGATGTGCTGAAGAGTGTGCTGATCGGATGAATTGCACCGGGGGCCTGGCGCCATGCCCAGGCCCCCCGCCGCCCCCCCCCTTCTCACCTGTTCGTTTATTCACGCGCCGCTATTGCAATAGCGACCCCAACAGACTACGCATAGTATCGTCGGACTGCGGCCCAGCCGCGTCCGTGGTGGTAGCTCCCCCCAGCTCGAAATTGATTCCCAAAGGTCACGCCTGAATACCTCAGCATGGAGAAGTGCATGAAAAATCTGAAAACGATGACAAAGCTGGTCGGGCTCGCCTGCATCCTCTCAA
>CAYUOW010000127.1:0-5770 GCA_964446455.1 uncultured Desulfocurvus sp. | reverse complement strand
CCGACGAGGTGCGCAAGCTGGCCGAAAAGACCATGAGCGCCACCAAGGAAGTGGGCGAAACCGTGCGCGCCGTGCAGGAAGTCTCGCAGCAGAACGTGGCCGGCATGGAACAGGCCGCCCGCGCCATAGCCGAGTCCACCGAACTGGTGCGCCAGTCCGGCAAGTCCCTCGACGAGATTCTGAGCATGAGCGAATCCACCGCCTTGCAGGTGCAGAGCATCGCCGCCGCGGCCGAGGAACAAAGCGCCGCCAGCGAGGAAATCAACCACGCCGTGGACCAGATCAACGCCATCGCCAGCGAAACCGCCCAAAGCATGCAGCAGACCACCATCGCCATCCGCGAACTGGCCGAGCAGGCCGAAACCCTGCGCGCCCTGGTGGCCGAACTGAAGCGCGAAGGACAATCGTAGGAGGAGAGGAGCAAGGGGCGCCGCGCCTTGAACCCCGCTGGGGCACCGCCCCAGACCCCGCCAGGGGGTATGCCCCCCCTGGACCCGCAGAGGCAATCGAAAGGGCCTGGGTCGTGTTGGAACACGGCCCAGGCCCTTTCGATTGCAGTGGGGTTATCGGGACGTGCTTCCAGAGCCCTTTCAAGCGCACCCGAGCAACCGTTCCCCTTCGACACCAGAGCATGAACGGCTTTCCACCGCTGCGGAACACGCGTCGTTCCCGGAAGTTCACGCCACATCACGTTCCGAGTGCGCCCGGACCGCTGCCGTCTCCCTGCCCACCTTGCCCACCCAAAGCGAAGGACCTGTTCCGGCGTCTTCGCCGGAACAGGTCCTTCGCGTCATCGGGAGTCCAGAGGGCGTATGCCCTCTGGCGGGGGTCTGGGGGCGGCGCCCCCAGATACTCTCTTCTTACAACTGGCCCAAACGCGCCAGACAGATGGCGGCGGCCTGGGCCACGTTCAGGGAGTCGAAGGTGCGCTTCAGCGGAATGGCGAGGCGCTGCTGGCAGTGCTTGCCCACGCCGTGGCGCACGCCTTTTTCTTCTCCGCCCATGACGAGCACGGCGGGCAGGTGGATGGCGGCCTTGTACAGGTCGTCTCCTTCGGCGTCGGTGCACAGGATGGACAGCCCGGCCTCGTCGCAGGTGTCCAGGGCCTGGCTCATGTTGGTCACGCGGGCCACGGGCAGGTGGTGCAGGGCGCCGGCGCTGGCGCGCATGGCACCGGAGCCGATGTAGGCCCCGCCGTGGCGCGGCACGATGAGCCCGGCGGCGCCCAGGGCCCAGGCGGTGCGGGCTATGGCGCCCATGTTGCCGGGGTCCTGCACGCCGTCGAGCGCCAGCAGCACCGGCAGGGGCGCGGAGGCCACGGAGGCGATGAGGGTGTCCAGGTCGGCGTATTCCACGGCCGCGGTGACGGCCACCACGCCCTGGTGCGTGCCCGCGAACAGGCGGCGCAGGAACATGTCGTCCACGAACTGCACCTTGATGCGGTTCTGGTCGGCCAGGGCGACGATCTCCTGCACCTTGGCGTCGCGCTGGCCCTTGCGCACGAAGATGCCGTCGATGCGCTTGGGCGCGGCCTCGAGCAGTTCGCGCACGGGGTTGCGCCCGGCGGTGACGCTCTTGCCGTCCTCCAGCTCGCCCGCTTCGGCGCGGGGCGCGGCGGCGGGCCGTTCGGGACGGCCGGGGCGGTCCGAACGCTCAGGGCGCTCGGGACGGCCGGGGCGGCCGGGCTTGTCGTAGCGGTCGGTCTTGGTGAACTTGCCGGGCTTGCCATCCTTGGCGGAACCTTCGGACCGGTCGGACCGGGCGCGCGGCGGACGCTGGGCCCCGTCTCCGGCGTTCTTGGCCGGACGGGCGGGCGTGGGGAAGGCCGCGGGCGGGGTGTCGCTCAGGTCGATGTCGATGTCGAAATCGAAGTCGTCCACGCGAGCGGTTTCGCGCGGGGCTTTTTTCTCCTGCGCGGGCTTCGGCCTGGGGGGCTTGCCGTAGCCGCCGGTGACGCGCGGATCGCCGGGGGTGCGGCTACCGGAGCCCTTGCCGGGGCCTCTGGACGGGCGGCGGTCGGAGCCGGAGCGCTCGTCGGATTTTTCACCGAACCGGCCGCCGGATTTTCCTCCAGTCTTGCCGCCGGGTTTGCTGGTGGACCAGCCCGTGCCGGAGCCGGACTTGCCGGAGCCGCCCGGCTTGCCGCCAGTGCGGGGGCCCTTGGGGCGCGAGGGTTTCTTGGAATCGGACATGGGAACCTCCAGGGTTCTTCCGGCGCTTTTGCACAAGCTTGCCAGACAAAAAGTTCGGGTGTAGGGTATGGTGTCTTTTTACGTATCCAACTATCGGCGCACGGGGCTTGGCCGCTTTTCAGCCGCCCGTCAGTCCCCAGGAGTCCTTCTCCACCCGCGCCGCCGACCGGAGGAACGAATATTGATGAAGAATCTTATGCGATTATCCTTGACCACAGTAGGCAGCCTCTGCCTGCTGGCGTCGCTATGGTCGTGCTCGGCCATGAATATCGACAACGTGAGCCCTGTCAAGGCCCAGTCCCCCGATTCCCAGCGCCAGGCGGCTTCCGCCACCTCCGCCAAAAGCGGCCTGATGGCCGCCCAGAGCCGCAGCATGGGCGCCGCAGGAAATCGCGCCCCGGTGCTGGACAACGATGTCGATCTTGAGCCCGAGTTCTCCGCCGTGCCCCTGACCCCCGGCCAGACCGGCACCCTGCTGGAGCCCGAAGTCACCGGCCCCCTGCCGCAAACCCCGCAGCTCACCGAGGAGCAGCGCCGCATCCTGAGCCAGAAGACCGGGCTCGACTTCGACCTCGACCTTTTCGATTCCCAGGAGGTTGAGCGCTACTTCGCCTACTACACCGGCCCCGCGCGCGAAACCTTCGCCCGCTGGCTCAAGCGCTCCGAGACGCACCTGCCCCACGTGCGCGAAAGCCTGCAGCGCAACGGCCTGCCCCAGGACCTGGCCATGCTGCCCTTCGCGGAGTCCGGCTACAACTGCAACGCCTATTCCTGGGCCGGCGCGGGCGGCATGTGGCAGTTCATGCCCTACACCGGCCGCAAGTACGGCCTCACGGTGGACTGGTGGATCGACGAACGCCGCGATCCCAGGCTCTCCACCGAGGCGGCGGCCAAATACCTGTCCTTCCTGAACGACATGTTCGGCGACTGGTACCTGGCGCTGGCCGCGTACAACGCGGGCGAGGGCAAGATCTCCCGCGCGCTCGAGATGACCAACGCCGAGGACTTCCTCGACCTGGTGAGCCAGAACGACCGCCTGAACCGCGCCATGCGGCTCAAGACCGAGACCCAGCACTACGTGCCCAAGTTCGTGGCCATCACCAAGATCTTCCAGAACCTCGAGGCCCTGGGCTTCGAGCCCATCCGCTGGGACGCCGCGCCCAAGCTCGAGACCGTCAGCGTGCCCGGCGGCACCGACCTGCTGGCCCTGGCCAAGTCCGGCGGCATGAGCTGGGAGGAGTTCCACGCCCTGAACCCGGCCTTCCGCCGCCAGGTGAGCCCCCCGGACCGTCAGGTGGCCGTGAGCATCCCCAAGGACAAGGCCCAGCCCATGCTGGCCTACCTGCAGAATCCCAGCGCCCTGCCCCACGCGGGCTTCATCGCCCACACTGTGCAGAAGGGCGACTCCTTGCGCACCCTGGCCAAGCGCTACCGCGTGCCCCAGGAAGTCATCTGCCAGATCAACGGCAACGGCGCCCAGGCCATGAAGCCCGGCCAGTGCATCATGGTGCCGCAGAGCAGCGTGGGCGAGGCCATGCCCGAGGGCCTGAAGAAGACCCGCAAGATCGCCGATTCCCGCGCCAACTACACCGTTGGCAAGGCCGACACCGCCTGGTCCATCAGCAAGAAGTACAAGGTGAGCGTGAAGACCCTGGTGGAGGCCAACGGCCTGCCCAGCACCAAGGCCATCAAGCCCGGCATGAAGCTGAACATCCCCGACGCCTCGGACCAGGCCACCAAGAAGACCCGCGTGCAGGCCGCCAAGGCCCGCGAGCAGGTGACCCGCTACACCGTGCGCCCGGGCGACACCGTGTACTCCCTGTCCAAGAGGTTCGGCGTCACCGCCGAGGCCCTGAAGGGCTGGAACAAGATCAAGGGCACCGAACTGCGCACGGGCGAGAGCCTGAAGGTCTACGCGCAGTAGCGGCGCGCACAGCGCAGACGAAGGCCCCCTGGACAGAAGTCCGGGGGGCCTTTTTTAATCCCGGGCGCGCAGCCTGGGGCCTCAGTCCTTCAGCCCTTTCTTCAGCGCCTTGACCATCCGGCCGAAGGCCTTGTCCTTGCGCCGCTTCTCCAGGCGCGACAGCGCGTGGTGCTCCGACTCCTTCCTGAGCTTGAGGTAGCCCGCGTAGCGCGCGGGCTCGATGTCGCCCCGCTCCACGGCGGCGCGCACGGCGCAGCCGGGTTCGTCCCGGTGGGCGCAGTCGGCGTAGCGGCACAGGGCGGCATGGGCCGCGATGTCCGCGAACTCGAGTTCAAGCCCGCCTTCCGCGCCCATGAGGCCGAACTCCCGCATGCCGGGCGTGTCGATCAGGAGCGCGCCCTGGTCCAGGACGACGAGCTGCCGGCGCGTGGTGGTGTGGGTGCCCTCCCCGGTGCCGCTGAGCCCGCTTGTCTCAAAGGCCTCGCGGCCCAAGAGCCGGTTCAGGAGCGTGGTCTTGCCCGCACCCGATGAACCGAGCAGGCAGCAGGTTTTGCCCCGGCACAGGAGCTGCCGCAGGGCGTCGAACCCTTCCCCTGACACGCAACTCACGGCCTGGGCGCGCGCGCCGGTGACGGAGCGGATGACCGCGAGCTTGCGTTCAATCTCCTCCGGAGCCAGCAGGTCCGTCTTGGTCAGCAGCACCACGGGCTCCACCCGGCCATCCGCCGCGGCCACCAGATAGCGTTCCAGCCGGGCCGGGTTGAAGTCGTACTGGCAGGACTGCACGATGAGGGCCGCGTCCACATTGGCGGCGATCATCTGATACCGCGCGGACACGCCGGGCGTCCGCCGCCGCAGGAAGCTCCTGCGCGGCAGCACGTGGTGGATGACGGCCGCCGAGCCGCCGTCATAATGGCGGGCGGCCACCCAGTCGCCCACGCAGGGCAGTTCCTCCGGGCTGTCGATGTGAAAGGACAGCTTGCCGGACAACTCCGCCGGAACCTCTCCCGCTTCACCAAGAATGCGGCAGGAGCCCCGGTCAACGGCGCACACGCGCGCCAGGCCGCAGCCGTTCAAGTCCAGTTCCGCGGCGCGGTCGGCGAACCAGGCGCCAAAGCCCATCTCGTTCAAATCCATTGTCTTCTCTCCAGAACGGCCCGCCGGAGCGGGCCCCATTGCGTTCGTGACAACCAGGGCGCCAGGACCGATCCCCGCCAGCGGAAGCGGGCGCAGGACAGGCGCGGCGCGCCATGAGGTGCATGTGGCCGGTCAGCGGCGCGGAATGCGCCGGGCGGACAGGTTGCCGGACGAGGGAAGAGAAGACTGGCCAGGATGCCGGGCCAGTCGGGTGCGGATGGGGCAGGACGCCCCGCAAGCGCAAGGCTCCCGGCGCGCGGGAGGCTTACGCCCTGGGGCTCCTACTGGCCGCGGCTCTCGCCGGCAACCAGGGGGGCAAGATCCAGAGTGCTGATCCTCAAAAAAGACCTCCTGGGGAAGCAGAGTGTTTCGCGAGAAATACGCAGCAGGCAGTCACGCGTCAATTGCGGCCTAGGCGTCCTGCTCCCCGGCCTGGGCCAGCAGCACGGCCAGCTCGGCCTCGGGCAGGGGCGGATGGAAGAAGTATCCCTGCACGGCCTCGCAGCCGATGGCCACC
>CAYUOW010000126.1:3568-5839 GCA_964446455.1 uncultured Desulfocurvus sp. | reverse complement strand
CCCCCCCCCCCCCACCCCCCCTGCGCCGGGGCGGGGGGCACCGGGGGCCGGCCCTTTTTGGGGGGGCGGGGGGGGGGGGGGGGGCCCCCCCCCCGGGGGGGGGGGGGGGGGCGCCCCCCCCGCCTCCACCGTCCGCCATGCCCGGCCGGAAAACTCCGAATCTTCCTTGCCCCGAAGATATTGCATCCTGCCGCCGTGCTGCTTATGTTAGGCACTGTCGTCAAACCCCTTCAGGAGCCCTGTCCATGAGCATGCTCTTCTCCCCCCTGTCCCTTGGTCCGTTGACCCTGCCGAACCGCATCATCATCGCCCCCATGTGCCAGTATTCGGCGCACGAGGGTCTGGCCCAGGACTGGCACCTGATGCATTACGGCGGCCTGGCGCTTTCCGGCGCGGGCCTGCTCATCATGGAGGCCACGGCCGTGGAGGCCGAGGGACGCATCAGCGCCGCGGACCTGGGCCTGTGGGACGATGCCACCGAGGCGGCCCTTGGCCGGGTGCTCGCGGCCATCCGTCTGCATTCGCCCATGCCTGTTTCCGTGCAGCTGGCCCATGCTGGGCGCAAGGCCTCCTGCGCGCTGCCCTGGAAGGGGGGACAGTTCATCCCACCCGGCGGCGGCGGCTGGCTGCCCTGCGCGCCTTCGCCCCGGCCGTACAATCCTGGCGAGCAAGCCCCGCAGGCCCTGGACGCGGCCGGCGTGGCGCGCGTGCGCGAGGCCTTCGTGGCCTCGGCCCGGCGAGCGGCCCGGCTGGGCTTCGACGCCGTGGAGCTGCACGCGGCCCACGGCTACCTGCTGCACGAGTTCCTCTCGCCCCTTACCAACCAGCGGGCCGACGAGTACGGCGGCAGCCTGGAGAACCGCATCCGCCTGGTGCTGGAGATCTTCTCGGCCATGCGCGCGGCCCTGCCGGCCAGCATGCCCATCGGCGTGCGGATCTCCGCCACCGACTGGGTGGCGGGCGGCTGGGACCTGCCCCAAAGCGTGGAGTTGGCTAAGCGTTTGAAGGACCTTGGCGCGGCGTACATCCACGTGTCCTCGGGCGGGCTTGCGCCGGAGCAGAAGATCGCCCTGGGCCCCAGCTACCAGGTGCCCTTTGCCGAGACCATCCGCAAGGAGTCCGGCCTGACCACCATCGCGGTGGGGTTGATCACGGACGCGAAGCAGGCCGAGTCCATCGTGTCCTCTGGCCAGGCCGACGCCGTGGCCCTTGGCCGGGCCATGCTCTACGACCCGCGCTGGCCCTGGCACGCGGCTGCGGAGCTTGGCGCCCAGGCCGACTGCCCGCCGCAGTACCTGCGTTGCCAGCCCCATGGGTTGAAGGAGCTGCTGCGCCCAGGCGGACGGCGCTAGAATCCTGCGTCGTCGGGAGCTTGTCCCGGGGAACCGGGAGGGGCCTCCCCTTGCCAAAGTGCCCGGCAGCGCTTATCTTACGCACTATTCGCGGATTATCCGCGTGCAAACATGTCAGCATTCCTTCAAGGAGGATTCTGCAATGGCTCAATATCCCAGCTATCCCGGCACCCAGAGCGTAAGCCGGGCCGAGACCGTCAACGCGTTCATGCGCGGCGTGTACGGCTGGATGTCCCTTGGCCTTCTGATCACCGCTGTGGTGGCCTGGTTCACCGCTGCCAGCCCCCTGGGCCTGACGCTGTTGCGGAGCCCCGGCCTGGTGCTGATGCTCGTGGTGGTGCAGTTTGGTCTGGTCATCGGCCTTTCCGCCGCCATCAACAAACTCTCCGGCGCTGCGGCCAGCCTCATGTTCGCCGGCTACAGCGCGCTCACGGGCCTCACCCTGTCGTCCATCTTCTTCGTGTACAGCGGGGCCAGCATCTTCCAGGCCTTCGTGGTCACGGCGGGCATGTTCGGCGCCACCAGCGTGTACGGCATGGTCACCAAGCGCGACCTGACCGGCATGGGCAGCTTCATGTTCATGGGCCTCATCGGCATCGTCATCGCCTCCCTGGTGAACATGTTCATGCAGAGTTCGGCCCTGAGCTTCGGCATCTCGGTCATCGGAGTCATCGTGTTCACCGGCCTGGCCGCCTACGACACCCAGAAGCTCAAGTACATGGGCGAAGTGATGCCCCAGGACGACGGCACGGCCGTGCGCCGCGGCACCATCCTGGGCGCGCTGACCCTGTACCTGGACTTCCTGAACCTCTTCCTCATGCTGCTGCGCCTCTTCGGCTCCAGCCGCGACTAGCCGCGAAAAAGGCGCGGGGCCGCCAGCCTGATCACGGCGGCCCCGCGTTTCCTCCATGCCCGACAT
>CAYUOW010000126.1:0-3558 GCA_964446455.1 uncultured Desulfocurvus sp. | reverse complement strand
CCGCACGTGGGGCCGCTTCCTCTTGAAGGGAGCGGCCCTGCTTCCTCCTCATGGACATAGCCGAACTGCAACGCCGCCTGAAGCCCGCCCTCGTTCCCCTGGGCGCGCTCTACGGGCAGGCGATGCGTCTGCGCCGCTGGGCTTACGAGTCCGGCCGCCTGTCCTGTTGTCTGGCGCGCTGGCGTCCAAACTGCCCGGTCGTCAGCGTGGGCAACATCGGCTGGGGCGGCAGCGGCAAAACGCCGCTCTGCGGGCACATCCTGCGCTGGGCGGGCAAGCACGAGGAACACGCCATCGTGCTCACGCGCGGGTACGGGGCCAAGCCCCACCGCCTGCCGCTTCTGGTCACCCGCACGGAGAACCCGGCCAGCTGCGGCGACGAGCCCCTGCTGCTGGCGCGCTCGCACCCCCTGGCCCGCGTGGTGGTGGACCCCAAGCGCACTCGCTCCGGCCCGTGGGCCTACGAGCGCTTCGACCCGGACTTCGTGCTGCTGGACGACGGCTTCCAGCACCTGCCGGTGGAGCGCGACATCGACCTTGTGCTGCTGACCCCGGACGACCTGGGCGCGGGCTGGAACCGCGTGTGCCCGGCGGGCACCTGGCGCGAGAGCGAGGCGGCCCTGTCCCGTGCTTCGGCCTTTTGCATCAAGACGCCGCAGCTCACGGGCGAAAAGGCGGCGGAGTTTGAAGGCGCCATCCGCCGCGGGCTCGCGCGCTTCGGCAAGCCGGTGTACACCTTTCACCTCAGGCCCAAGGGCCTCATGCGCGTGGACGGCACCGTGCGCGCCACCAACCTGGGCCGCGAGGACTATGTGCTGGCCACGGGCATAGCCGATCCCTCCCAGGCCGCCAAAACGGCGGAAATTCTGCTGGCCCACGCGCCCAAGGCCCTGCTGCCCTTTGCCGACCACCATGCCTTCACCGCCCAGGACCTGCTGCGCATCCACACGGAAGCCGCCGGGGCGCATGTGGTGGTGACGGCCAAGGACGCCGTGAAGCTGGCCAAGCTGCCCGGAGCCGAGGGCTTCTGGGTGCTGCGCACCGAGCTGGAGTTCGGCCCGTCCTTCTTCGCCCCGGCTCCCTTCGACGACTGGTTCGCGGCGCGCTTCGCCGAACTGGCGGCGCACTACCACCCCCTCGCCGCCCGGGAGCATATCTGATCCCTGTCTTTGTCCCTTCGCGCCGGAGCGAGCCTCCTGGCCGCGCGTCAACCTTCCGAATTTCCTTCCAACCAGCGCGAACCCGCGCATCGAGAATCCTATGAGCAAGAAAAACCGCACTGGGAGCGTTCCGCCGCTGCCCACCGACCACAGAACCCTGTTGAAGATCATGCGCGACTCCAAGCGCCCCCTGTCCCCGGACGACATCCTGCCCATGCTGGGCCTGCACCGCCGCAAGAAGGGCGATGTGGACGACATGCTGAAGGACCTGGTGGCCCAGGGCAAGCTCATCCAGCTTGGCCGGGCCTACGCCCCCATGGAGCGCGTGAACCTCATCACCGGCAAGGTGCAGATGCAGCGCTCCGGCGTGGCCTTCCTCATCCCCGACGACCCCCGGCGCAAGGACGTGTTCCTGGGCCAGGACACCGCCGGGGCCTGGCACGGCGACAAGGTGGCCGTGGCCATCACCAGGGAGAACGCCCGCAAGAACCATGAGGGCCGCGTGGTGCGCATCATCGAGCGCGGCAAGCGCGTGCTCACCGTGCGCGTCATGCGCTCCGCCGGGCCGGGCAGCTATCTCTGCCGCCCCACGGACCCGCGCCTGGACTTCGCCGTGCTGACCCACGGCACCGATATGGCCCTGGGCCTGAGAAACGGCGACATCGCCATCGTCGCCCCGGGCGAGCAGGTGGATTCCGCCGTGTGGGAGGGCGTCGTCCTCTCCCGCCTGGGACCGGAGAACGAGGCCAAGGTGCAGGAATCGCTGGTCAAGACCAACCACGGCGTGCCCACCAGCTTCCCCAAGGCCGCCCTGGAAGAGGCCGCAAAACTGCCTGCCCAGCCCGCCGAGGCCGACTTCAAGGGTCGCGAGGACCTGCGCAAACTTCCCTTCGTCACCATCGACGGGGCCACGGCGCGGGACTTCGACGACGCCATTTATGTGGAGCGCAAGGGCAAGGGCTATCGCCTCTGGGTGGCCATCGCCGACGTGGCCCACTACGTGCCCCTGGGCTCCGGGCTGGACCTGGAAGCCTACGAGCGCGGCAACTCCTACTACTTCCCTGCCTCGGTGGAGCCCATGTTCCCCCATGCGCTTTCCAACGGGCTGTGCAGCCTGAACCCGAACGTGCCGCGCCTGGCCGTGGCCGCGCGCATGGACATGAGCGAGACCGGCATGCCCGGCGAGGTGCGCGTCATGAACGCGGTCATCAAGAGCCACGCCCGGCTGACCTATGACCAGGCCCGCGACGTGTGTGTGGACAAGGCGCCCGAGGCGCGGACCGAACTGGCCAAGGAGGCCGGGGAGAACGTGGTGGCCATGCTGGACCTGGCCGAGGCCCTGGCCCGGCAGATGCGCCAGCGCAGGCTCGAGCGCGGCAGCCTGGACTTCGACCTGCCCGAAGGCGAGGTGCGCTTCGACGCCGAGGGCAACCCGGTGGAGGTCGTCCCGCGCGAGCGCCACTTCGCCCACCAGCTCATCGAGGAGTTCATGATCGCCGCCAACGAGGCGGTCTCCGAATATCTGCAGGCCCACGCGCTGCCCTGCCTGTACCGCGTGCACGCCGAGCCCGACCGCGAGAAGCTGGAAACCCTGTACACGCTGCTCTCCCGCCTGGATGGCGAGGCCGCGCCCAAACGCGCCCGCGCGGGCAAGTTCTCCGACGAGGACTTCACGCCCGAGGGCCTGGGCAAGCTGCTGCACTCCGTGGCCGGCACCGAGCGCGAGTTCCTGGTGCACCGCATGGTGCTGCGCAGCATGAAGCAGGCGCGCTACCAGCCGGAGAACGAAGGTCACTTCGGCCTGGCCAGCGAATCCTACGCGCACTTCACCTCGCCCATCCGCCGCTACGCGGACCTCATCATACACCGGCTGGTGAAGCACGCCCTGGGTGACCAGCACATGCCCGTGCCCGGCTTCAAGAAGCTGGCCGAAATGGGCCAGCACCTCTCCGGCCGCGAACGCGTGAGCCAGGAGGCCGAGCGCGAGTGCCACAAGCGCTATGCCTGCATGGTCCTGCGCGGGCAGGAAGGCCGCGTGTTCAAGGCCATCGTCAGTTCCCTCATGGACTACGGCTTCTGGGTGGAACTGCCCGAAGTCATGGCCGAGGGCTTCATCCGCCTGTCCACCATGCTCGACGACTACTACGGCTACCTGCGCGAGCGTGAGATGCTCCTGGGCGAACGTACCGGCCGCGTCATCCGCGCGGGTCAGGCCGTGCAGGCCAAGCTCATCGGCGTGCACCTGGACCGGCTGGAGATCGACCTGGAACTGGCCCAAAGTTCCGCCCCGGGCGAGCAGGGCGCAGCGCCCTCCCACGCGGACAAGCGTGAACGCCGCGCCCTCGAAGATTCGCGCCGCAACGACCGCGCGCGCGACCAGCGCCGGGGCGCGGGCAAG
>CAYUOW010000125.1:2462-5905 GCA_964446455.1 uncultured Desulfocurvus sp. | reverse complement strand
GAGTCCTCGCGCGTGGCGCAGCACGGAGCGGGCTCCATGATGTTGAAGGAGCCCTCGGTGAGGTCCTCCTCGCAGGAGCAGGCGCACAGGTCCATGAAACCGGGCTGCTCCGGCCGGCAGCGCGGCAAGAGGGCAATGGCGCCGCGCTCCCACAATTCCACCAAGAGCGGTCGGGTGTCGATCTCGTTCTTGATGGGCCAGTACAGCAGCACGGACCAGGCGTTTTTCCACTCGGCCAGGGAGCGGACACGCTCCGCCACGGCCAAGCTGGCGCGCGTGACCTCCTCCGGCGAGAGCGCCATGCGCTGCTCCACCAACATCTTGCGAAGCTTGTCTTTTTCCTGGCTCGCGTCGGTCATGGTCCCCCCCTGAAAGGCGGCTTCCGGGCGCCCCCGCACCCTTTGCGCCGTGATTTTGTGTATGCTATGACCGCCCCGAATGGAAGCGAAAATATCCGCACATCCTGGTCGGGGACTACGGCATTCCCCAATGGGGATAGGGGTATAGCCCGGCATTCGGCGCAACGCAGGGAGCAGGCAGATGTACTGGATAGTGGTGGGCGACGTGCACGAGAGCACGGACATGTTCCAGCGCATCCCCGGCGTGGCCGGGGCAGAGGCGCTGATCATCTCCGGCGACATGACCAACCGGGGCGGCCCGGCCCAGGCCGACCGCGTCATCGCGGCCGCCCAGCGCGCCAACGCCCGCGTGCTGGCCCAGGTGGGCAACATGGACGAGCCGCAGGTCACCGCGCATCTGGCGGCCAAGGGCCTGAACATCCACCGCGAGGCGCTGCTGCTGGCGCCCGGCCTGGCCCTGATGGGCGTGGGCTACTCCACAATCACGCCCTTCGGCACGCCCAGCGAGGCCACCGAGGCCGACATGGCCGCCTGGCTGGACGAGACCCACGCCAAGGCCCGCGCCCTGGCTGACCCCGCAGGAAAAGGGAGCGGCCGCATCCTGGCCGTGATCCACAATGCGCCCCACGGCACCAGCCTGGACCGCCTGCCCGGCGGCTTGAACGTGGGCAGCCAGGCCGTGCGCGCCTTCCTGGAATCCGCCCAGCCCGAGATCTGCGTTTGCGGGCACATCCACGAGGGCCTGGGCGAGGAACGCCTGGGCCGCTGCCATGTGCTGAACCCCGGCCTGCTCTCCGACGGCGGCTTTGCCCGCGTGAGCCTGGAGAACGGCGTGCTTTCCGCCCTGCTGGGGCGCATCTAGTGGCCGCAGGACTGGGCTGCCTGTTCGTGGGCAAGTGCCGCGAGGCTTCCTTGCGCGAGGCGGCGGATCTCTACGCCCTCAAGCTTTCGCGCCTGGCCCGCTGCGAGGTGCTCACCGTGAAGGACGCGCCCGCGGCCTGCCCCCCGGCCGAGAAGTCCCTGCGCGAGGGCCGCGACCTGCTCGCCAAGCTGCCGCCCGGAGCGGTGCCGGTGATCCTTGACGAACGCGGCGAAACATGGTCCAGCCGCGAACTGGCCGCGCGCATCAAGGCCTGGGAGGACGCGGCGCGCTCCCCCTGGTTCATGGTGGGCGGGGCATACGGACTTTCGGACGAGGTGCGCGAGCGCGCCAAAGCCGGCGGGGCCATGTTCTCCCTGGGGCGCATCACCCTGCCGCACGAGCTGGCCCGCGTGGTGCTCCTGGAGCAGCTCTACCGCGCCGCCAGCATCAACAAGGGCCTGCCGTACCACCACGACTAGCCGCCTTTTCAGCCATCACGACCCAAAAGGACACAGACATGCTCGATAGCGCCTACCTGGACAAGCTCGCGGAATACTTCAACTCCGGCGACCTGGCCTTTGACTTCGAACACGGGGATGAGGAGCGCCGTCAGGCGATTCTGGGGTATCTGGAACAGCTTATGGATCTGGCCGATCAGGCCGACGAGCTGGCCACCAAGCTCATCTTCCGGGGCGGCATGCTTCAGGCGCTGGCCAAGACGAGCGACCAGAAATAGCGGCTGCGGCCGTCGGCCGGGTATTCCCGCACCCCGGACAGCCGGAAGCCCGCGCCCATGTCCGCCCCCTGCTCCACCGGCGGCGGTTCGTTCGCCAGCACCACCAGCGTTCCGCCCGGGGCCAGCAGCTCCGCGGCCAGCGGCAAAAGCTGCGGCCAAGGCATGAATGCCCGGCTGAGCACCACGTCCGCCCGCTGCCGCGCCTTTCCCAGCTTGAAGCCCGGCAGCGCGTCCAGGGCCGCCTCGGCGCGCCCGTGCAGCACGAAGGTCCGCGGCAGCTTGAGCGCGCCCACGGCCTGGGTCAAAAAGATCGCCCGCTTCTCGCGCAGCTCCACCAGCACATAGTCGCCCTGGGGCCACAGCACCCGCAAGGGGATGCCCGGCAAGCCTGCGCCCGCGCCCAGGTCGAGGGTCAGCGGGGCCTCCGGCAACTCAAGCCCCTTGAGGAACTCCGCCAGGTGCAGGCTGTCGGCCGCCAGGTCGCGGAACACGCCCGGCCAGTCTGCGCGGCCCACCAGATTCATGGCCTTGTTCCACTTGAGCAGGAGCGTGAGGTAGCGCGAAAGGGCCTCGGCCTGGTCCGGCGCGAGCTTGAAGCCCGCGCGCTTGGCCTCGCCGGAGACTTCGCCCGGGGCCGGGGCGTAGGGATTGTCGCTGCGTTTCTTGGTCATGGCCGCCTTCTACCCGGCAGGGCCCGGCAGGGCAAGGGCGGGAGCCGGAGAGAGCAGGCGGCATCCCCCCAGGGTACGCCTGCGCCCTTGCTTTTCCCGCCCCGGCTGACTAGGTTCCGCAAATTGGAGGGCATGCCATGCGTTTCACCGGCATCAATCACCTGGCCATGGCCACGGGCAACATGGACGCGACGATCCGCTACTGGCGCGACCTGCTGGGAATGCGCCTTGTGGCTGGCCTGGGGCATCCCGGCTACCGGCACTATTTCTTCGAGCTCACCGAGCGCGACATGATCGCCTTCTTCGAGTGGCCCGGCGTTGAGCCCGGCCCGGACAAGGACCATGGGGCGCCGGTGCGCGGCCCCTTCACCTTTGACCACATCTCCTTCGGCCTGGAGGCTGAGGACGAGTTGTGGGACCTGCGCGACCGCCTGGACGCCGCGGGCTTCTGGGTGTCGGAGGTGGTGGACCACGGCTTCATCCACTCGCTGTATTCCTTTGACCCCAACAACATCGCGGTGGAATTCAGCGTGCCCGTGGCCGGGGTGGACATCCGCAAGAAGCCGGTCATGGCCGACACCGAGCCCACCGCCTGCGCCAGGGAAGGGGCCGAGCCCGTGCCCGGCGTGTGGCCGGCCGTGACGCGCCCGACACTCAAGGCCGAGCGCCGCGTGTACCCCGGCGAGGGCCTGCGCCTGGTGGGCAAGGAGCCCGAGGACGGCGACAAGGGCCCCAGGCATGTGTAGCGCCCCGCAAACACTTTTGCCTTTCGCCCCCGGCTGCCGCGTCACCCGCCTGCTGCGCCGCGAGAAACG
>CAYUOW010000125.1:0-2452 GCA_964446455.1 uncultured Desulfocurvus sp. | reverse complement strand
GCCGCGTGTACCCAGGCGAGGGCCTGCGCCTGGTGGGCAAGGAGCCCGGCGACAGTTCGGCCGACGGCGACAAGGGCCCCAGGCATGTGTAGCGCTGGAAGCGCCGCCGGAAACCACGAGACACGCCTGCTGCTCCCCTTTGCCCCGGGCTGCCGCGTGACCAGCCTGCTGCGCCGCGAAAAACGCTTCACGGCCGTCACGCTGGACGAAGCGGGAGACGAGGTGCGCGCGCACACCAACAACACCGGCTCCATGCTGGGCCTGTTGCGGCCGGGCACAGCGGCCCTGCTCTCCCCTGCCGCCAACCCGGACCGCGCCTTGAAGTGGACCCTGGAGGCCCTGGCCCTGCCGGGCGGGCATCGCGGAATCAACCCGGCCTGGGTGGGCGTGAACACCCTGACGCCCAACCGCCTGCTTGCCGCGGCCTGGAAGGCGGGCCTGCTGCCGGAGGCCACGGCCTACCCGCGCATGACGCCCGAGGCCAAGACCGGCGACAGCCGCCTGGACGCCCGCTTCGATGGAGCTGACGGGGACGGCCTGCCACCGTTGTTCGTCGAGTGCAAGAACGTGACGCTGGTTGAGGACGGCCAGGCGCAGTTCCCGGACGCCGCCAGCGAGCGCGGGCGCAAGCACCTGAGTGAACTGACGCGCCTTGTGGGCGAAGGCTGCCGCGCGGCGCTCTTTTTCCTGGTGCAGCGCCCGGACGGCGACTGTTTCGCCCCGGCCGAGGCCATCGACCCGGACTATGCCGAGGGGCTGGCCGTGGCCCTGCGCGCGGGCGTCGAGGTTTGGGCCTGGCGCGCGCGCATCACCGAGGCCGGAATACACCTGGCCGAGCGCCTCGCCCTGGCTCCGGCCTGGGCCGCGCAGCAACGCAAGTCGTAAGGACTGATCCATGCTCCATCTGCTCATCGGCGCCTTCATCATCAGCTTCTCGCCCGTGTTCGTGAAGCTGGCCGCGCCCTACGGCGTGGGCGGCGACGCCGCCGCCTTCCACCGCGTGCTCATCGGCGGGCTGGGCCTGTACCTGGCCACGCTTTTGAGCCGCGAGCCGCGCTCCAAGGTCTCGGCCATGCCGCGCGGCGGCTGGTGGTGGTCCCTTGTGTGCGCGGCCTTTTTCGCGGCCGACCTCGTGTCCTGGCACCTGTCCATCCTGTACATCGGCCCCGGCCTGGCCACGCTCTTCGGCAACTTCCAGGTGTTCCTCCTGGCCCTGTGGGGCATCGTGTTCCTGAAGGAGAAGCCGAGCCCGCGCTTCTTCGCCGGCCTCGTACTCGCCATGGCCGGGCTCTTCGCCATCGTGGCCCCGGCCTGGGCCAGCGCCGGGCAGGATTACCAGCTGGGCGTCTTCTTCGGCCTGTTGACCGGACTCTTCTACGCGGGCTTCATCCTGGCCCTGGGCCGCAGCATGATGGTCTGCGGCGAGGGCTCGCAACTGGCCGTGATGACCGTGAACTCCCTGATGACCGCCGCCCTGCTCCTGCCCGTGCTGCTCATACGGGGCGAAAGCCCGGCCCTGGAGTTCGGCATGCCCATGCTGCTCATGGCGGGCTACGGCCTCACCTCCCAGCTCATGGGCTGGGCGCTCATCAGCCGGGGCCTGCGCGAAACGCGCATGTCCCTGGCCGGGCTCATCCTGCTGCTGCAGCCCGTGCTGGCCTATGTGTGGGACCTGACGTTCTTCGCCCGGCCCGCCGGTGCGGCGGAACTCGTCGGAGTCGCCGCCACCCTCGTGGGCATCGGCCTGGGCGTGCGCAGGAAGTAGCGAGCAAGGCGGGAGAGCGAGGCAAGAACAAGGGGCGCCGCCCCTTGAACCCCGCCAGGGGGTATGCACCCCCTGGACCCGCATGTGTTTGCAAGACGGAGGACGCGGCCAGTACTGTTCATTCGTGCGGTGCGAGGAGAGCGAAACATAAGCGGCCCGGCTTCTCCGCGTGGAGAGGCCGGGCCGTTTATATTTCATCGGAGCGGGTTGGAAAGAGCGCCTATTCCAGCACCGCGCCCTGGGCCGCGCTGCTCACGTGCTTCACGTAGCGCTTCAGGAAGGGCGACTTGATGGTCTTGCGCTTAGGCCGGAACTTGGCCTTGCGCTCGGCCAGGGTGGCCTCATCCACCAGCAGGTTCAGCTTGCGCTCGGGGATATTGATCTCAATGAGGTCGCCCTCCTGCACCAGGCCGATGAGCCCGCCGCTGGCGGCCTCCGGTGAGACGTGCCCGATGGCCGCCCCGCGCGAGCCGCCGGAGAAGCGGCCGTCGGTGATGAGGGCCACGCTCTCGCCCAGGCCCATGCCCATGATGGTGCTGGTGGGGGTGAGCATTTCGCGCATGCCGGGTCCGCCCTTGGGTCCCTCGTAGCGGATGACCACCGCGTCGCCGGGCTTGATGTCTCCGGCCAGAATGGCCGCCACGGCCTCCTCCTCGGAGTCGTAGGGCCGGGCCTTGGCCTTGCGCT
>CAYUOW010000124.1:0-5907 GCA_964446455.1 uncultured Desulfocurvus sp. | reverse complement strand
CCAGGCGCCCTTGGACAGGATGACCTTGTCCAGTTCCTCGGTGACGACGACGCCGTCTTCCTCGTAGCTTATGGTCAACTCTTCAACGGTCTCGGCCATGTGGTTCCTTCCTTCGTGATTGTGCCGTGCGGCGTTCGGGCGGCCTTCTATCCCAGCGCGGCCATGTTGTCCAGGATGCGGTCCAGCAGGGTGCGGATGCCCGCCAGGCGTTCCGGCCGGGCCGTCATCTCGGCCACGGACTGGACATAGGGCCATTTCACCGGGTCAACGGTGACCTCGTCGGCGCAGTTGGTGGAAAGTTCGGCCATGCTCTGGGCGTTGGTCTCCAGGTGGAACTGCAGGCCGACCACGCGGTCGTTGCAGGCGGTGAAGGCCTGGTGCGCGCAGGCTTCGCTCTTGGCGGTCCACAGGGCTCCGGGCGGAATGGCGAAGGTGTCGCCGTGCCAGTGGAAGGCGGTGTAGCGTTCGGGCAGATCGGCGAACACGCGGCTCTTGGCGGCGTCGGGTCCTGCGGTCACCTCGTGCCAGCCTATCTCGCGGTACTTGCCCTTGGTCACCTTGCCGCCCAGCACATCGGCCAAAAGCTGCGCACCCAGGCACACGCCGATGATCAGCTTGCCCGCGTCGATGCTGGCCTTGAGGAAGCGCTTCTCCATGGCCAGCCAGGGGAATTTGTCTTCCTCGTAGATGTTCATGGGTCCGCCCATGACCACGAGGAAATCGAAGGTGGACGGATCCGGCGGGGTCTCGCCGTTCCACAGGTCCGTGTGGGTGAGGCTGTGGCCGCGCTCGCGCGCCCAGGCGGCGATCTCCGCCTCTTTCTCGAAGCTCTCGTGACTCAGGCCGTGCAGACGAAGCATGGTGCCTCCGCGTCTCTTGGGGGTTGGCTGCCATGCGGGAACATGCCCGCAGAGCGCCCGCTTGTCCAGGCCCGCCCGGTGCGAAAAATCGGCGGGCGGCGCAGCCTGCAGGTCCCCTACAGGTCCACGAGGGTGATGTCGGACACGCAGAGGGGCCGGCCCAGGAAGATCTCGCCCACCTTGGCGAAGCGTTCCGGGTCGTCGGTGGCGAAGAAACGGATGCTTCCCTCGGCTTTATCGCTGCCGGGCTTCAAGAGACCCCGGCGCGCCAGCTCGGCGGCCACGCTCTCGGCCGTGGTCTCGGCGCTGTCCACCAGGCACACGCCCTCGGGGAGAAATTTGCGGATGGCCTGGGCCAGGACCGGGAAGTGGGTGCAGCCCAGCACCAGGCAGTCGGGCTTGCCCTCGGGAAACTCGGCCATGAGCGGCGTGAGGTAGCGCTTGGTCACGGCCTCCACCTCGGGTCCGTCGGTCCAGCCTTCCTCGGCCAGGGCGACAAAGAGCTGGGCCGGGCGGGTGGCGATGGTGGCCTCCGGCCTCAGGCGCAGAATGGCGGTCTGGTATGCCGCGCCGCGCACGGTGCTGCCGGTGGCGATGACGGCGATGCGGCCGTTGGGGGCGTGCTGGGCGCAGGCGCGCGCGCCGGGCTCGATGACGCCGACCACGGGGATGTTCGGGTAGGCTTGCGTGAGGCCCGGCAGGGACACGGCCGAGGCGGTGTTGCAGGCCACCACGAGGAGCTTCACGCCCTGGTCCACCAGGACCTTGGTCGTCTGCAGGGCGTAGCGGGCGACTGTTGCGCCGCTCTTGGTGCCGTAGGGCAGGCGGGCGGTATCGCCCAGGTAGAGAAAGTCCTCGTGCGGCAGGGCCTTTTGCAGGGCGCGCAGCACGGTCAGCCCGCCCACGCCGGAGTCGAACACCCCGATGGGCAGCGAGGCGGTAGGTTTCTGATCAGCAGTCATGTGCGGATGAGGCTCCCTTGGCGGTGGTGGCCGCGAGGGGAGTTGTGCACCGGGATGAGGTGGGAGTCAACGCCCTACCCCTCCAGCAGCCTTTTCACCTCGGCCTCGTCCTCCACGATCTCGAAGGCGTCGCGCAGGGACTGGGGCACCTTGGCCGGGCGGCCGGTCTTGAGGTCGATGAACACCCACTGGGTTTCGGCCTCGGCCAGCACGACTTTGTCGGCCGCGCGCCAGAACAGGTACTTGCGCGGGCAGGTGCGCGGGCCCACGCCCGCGATCCAGGTGCAGGCGGTGATTGTCTCGCCCAGGAAGCAGGGCCGCTTGTAGGTAATCGTGTGCTGGCGCACCACCCAGCCAGCGCCCTCGGCCACGTAGCGGTCCATGCCCCAGCCCTGGGCGGTGCTGTGCGCCACGGCCACGTCCTGCATCCAGGCCACGTAGCGCAGGTTGTTCACATGGCCCTGCACGTCGATGTCCGAGTCGACAATGGCGATTTCGCGCGTGAAGATTCTGGGCACGGGGGATGCTCCTTGCTTGCGTGGTGCGCGCTGGCGCTACTGGGCCTTGGGGGCCATCTTGGGGTCGGCTCCAACAGCGTGCAGGCTGGCCACGCCGCCCGCCACGTTGACCACATCGGTGAAGCCCGCGTGGCTCAAGGTCAGCAAGGCCTCGTAGGAGCGCGCGCCGGAGTTGCAGAGCATGACCACGCGGCGGTCGCGCGGCACTTCAGCGAGCCTGCCCGCCAGCTGGCCCTGGGGGATGTGGTGCCACACGCCGGGAAACTTCTCCAGGTAGGTCTGGGCGTTGCCCAGCTCGCGGCAGTCCAGGAAGAACAGCTCCGGGTTGTCGCGGTTTTCGAAGAGCTCGGCGAATTCCAGCGGGTCCACGCTCTTGTTCCGACCGGTGAGGATATTCTCGCCCACGTTGCCCAGCATGTTCAGGATGTCCATGGCCGAGTTGAAGGGCGGCGAGTAGGGCAGCTCCAGAAGCGCAAGGTCGGTGACGGTGGGTTTGTGCGGCATGAGCGCGGCCACGGCCCCGATGCGTCCCACCAGTGCGTCACCCAGGGAGCACACGCCCTGCACGCCCAGCACCCGGCCGGTGCCGCGTTCGGCCACCAGCTCCAGGAACATGAAGTCCTTGTCCGGGTAGAAGTGCGCGCGGTCGAACTGGCTCACGTGCACGGAAACGGCGTCGAGCCCGGCGCGGCGCGCGGCCTCCAGCGTCAGGCCCACGCCCGAGGCGTTCTGCTCGAAGAGCTTGACGCACCAGGCCCCGGCCGCGCCGGGGAAGCGGGAGTGCAGGCCGCAGAGGTTGTCGCCGATGACGCGGCCCTGCCGGTTTGCCAGCGAGCCCAGGGGCAGGAAGAAGTTCTGGCCGGTGACGAGGTTCTTGATCTCCGCGCAGTCGCCGCCGGCAAAGATGTCCGGATCGCTGGTGCGCATCTCCTCGTCGATGACGATGCCGCCGCGCGGCGCAACGTCTAGTCCGGCGGCCTTGGCCAGTTGGGAGTTGGGCGTGACCCCCACGGACATGATGACCATGTCCGCGTCGATGGTTTCCTCTCCGTCCGGGCCTTTCACGATGACGCGCTCGGCCTTGCCGTCGCCCTGCACGGCCGTGACCTGGGCGGCCAGGCGGAAGTGCACGCCCTTTTCCTCCATGTGCAGCTGCACCATGCGCGCAAGCACCGGGGAAAGCACCGTGGGCAGGATGAGCGGGGCATACTCCACCACCGTGGTCTCGATGCCCCACATGTCGGCGAGGGCCACGGCCATTTCCAGGCCGATGAAGCCCGCGCCCACGATGACCGCGCTGCCCACTTGGCCCGCGGTGAGGCCCGCGCGGATCTTGATGGCCGCGTCCAGGTCGGCCACGGCGGAAACGCCGGGCAGCTCCGCCCCGGGGATGGGCAGGGCGCGCGGGCTGCTGCCCGTGGCCAGCACCAGCTTGTCGTAGGGCAGGTCTTCCTCGACGCCGGTGTCGAGGTTTCTCACGCGAACGATCTTTTTCGCGCGGTCGATGGACAGCGCCTCGGTGCGGGGCCGGGCCTCGATGTCCTTGGTGTCGCGGAAGAAGGCCGTGTCGCGCAGCATGTGGAAGGAGGTGGACTGCAGCTCGTCCGCGTCGCTCACATCGCCGGAAATATAGTAGGGTATGCCGCACCCGCCGTAGGAGATGCGCGAACCCCGGTCCAGCAGGACGACGTTTGCTTCCGGGTTCAGGCGCTTGCAGCGGCAGGCGGCCTTGGGGCCAAGGGCCACGGCCCCGATGACGACGATGTTCTCGCGCATGAGCTTCTCCTTCCCTGTGCTGGCCTTTGAACGGGAGGCTATTGGGCCTGCCGCGCCTCGTAGTCCTTGACGATCTCCGCCACGCGGCCCTCGATGTAGTCGCTTAAGGCCTGCACTTCCTCGGCGGTCTTGCGGGGCATGTCCGCGCAGAGCTCCTCCACCTTGTCCTCGGAAAGTCCGGCCATCTTCTCAAGCAGATAGGTCTCGGGCTCGTTGTCGTCCGCAAAGCCGCCGCAACCGCCCACCATGCCCACCAACTCGCCCTTGATGAACAACGGCACGCAGACCACCAGCATGCCCGCGTCGCAATCGGTGATGGCCGGGGCCTTGGTCTCGCGCACCTCGTGCCCCAGCACCTGGTTGATGACCGCGCAGATGCCCGTGGCCGCGCCCTTGCTCTCGCGGATGGCCAGACAGAGCTTGTTCTCCCAGGTGGCGTGGCCGGTGAACGGCTGGCCCTTGTCGTTGTACACATGGGCATTGACGCCGAAGCGCGCGGTGATGTCGCGCTCAAATTCGGCCCAGGCCTCGACGGGAAGGATATCGGTCATCTCCATGTCACTACCTCGCAAGGGAAATTCGGCCCGAAAGGCCGCGCCTGTTCTGGCACAAGAGGGTGCACCCGTCAAACCTGGCCGCGCTTTTGCCTGGGTGCGCCGCGCAATTCATCTCCATTTGTATAAGCATGTCCGGCTGCTTTTGCACCACTGAAAAAAATGTGGACTGAAAGGGTTGACTTCAAAACAGGAAGGATTACTAATTGACTCAGACCAAAGGAGGATTCCATGGGCAGCCTGCAAAACTATCGCGACCTTGAGATCGACTGGAACATGACCCCCTGGGATGCGGTGACGCTGTACCTGGAGTGGGGCAACAACTCCTGGCGGGCGGACCATCAGCCCGTGCGGTCCAAGGCGGATTTCAGCAACTATTTCGTGGTATACACTTGGGATAACAAGCCGAAAGCGATCCTGGTGCGCCGCAACTCAGAAGAAGCGCGCGAACTGGCGGAGCTTGAGCTGCCTGAGGACCTGGGACGCAAATTCCTGGACTCCGTGGGCCACCTGAAGGGCGTGTACCCGCCCGACACGGAAGTACGCTCCTGGCTTGAAACGCAAATGCGGCCCAAGCAGTAACCAAAACGAACGCTTCTCCTCCTCTCGCATCATCTTCCGCTCTCACCACTCCACTCTCCGTTCGACTTCCATTCGCCAGACGGGGCCGGGCAACCGGCCCCCTTCTTTTGCGCCCCGCCCCCGCCGGTGCGCTTGCGCCCGCTCCGGCCTCGCGGTACACCACTTGCGCCCCACACCGCCACAACCCGGAGCCCAACCAATGCGCACCCCCCTCCCCGCCCCGACGCGCGCCGCCCGGCTGCTCTTCTGCCTTGCGCTCGTGTTCCTGCTCAGCGCCGCCTGCGGGCACATGCCCAGAATGCTGGGCGGCAGCGGCGACGTGGAACTGCGCCTGGACGGCGAACAGGCGCACGAGACCAGCCTGCCCATCGGACGCGTCATGATCCTCGACATGCGCGACCCCGGCCAGAGCGGTTACGTATTCTCCGGCACATCCTTCGATTCCAAGCTGCTGCGCCTGGACGGCATCGAGCCCTACGACGGCGGCAGGCGCGTGCGCTACACCTTCACCACCCTGGCCGAGGGCGAGTGCGATGTGCTCATCAAGATCAAGAAGAACGAGCCCGGCTATCGGCCGGACACCTTCAAGAGAATCCGCGTCACGGTAGAAAAATAGCCCGCAGGTGGAGCAGGCAAGGGGCGCCGCCCCTTGAAC
>CAYUOW010000123.1:5048-5924 GCA_964446455.1 uncultured Desulfocurvus sp. | reverse complement strand
CAACAAATTCCACATTACGTCTCAATCTGACAATCGCTCAAAATGAACCAAATATTATAAAAGCAGGCAAAAAAGAACCATGCCCACTGCCAACTAGCGAAATAAATTACATAAAATCAAATGAACAAAAGTTCAAAAGACAAAAGACAACAGCGTCTAGCTGCAAAAGCGCAGGCGCTGACTACCAAAAGCTGTGCCAAGCTGAAGAAGACATGCGATCAGCACAAGAAAATGAAATTGACAAGATTAAAGAACTTGCAAAGGAGTTGAATAAAGACAACATAATGTCTGAGAATAATCTTTCAGAACTAAATTCTGCGCGCGAACAGCGCATCTTTGCTGAGCAGAAGCTTTTACTAATTCGAATGCATTATGGCAGTTTGCCTAGCTATGCACAAATTGGTGTCAATCCGGAAAACCCTGGACCCCTTTATGCGTACCCAGATCTTAAATCTGCCCTTCTTGCTTCATTCTTTCAAAGCAAGCGCTCGAAGGAGATCAACCCATCCTCAATAACTCTCTTTGACAAAAATAGTCGTCCAATCTCATGGCGAAAGGAGAGACAAAACGACAGATCGTGCTTCGGCGACGCGGAGTATAGGCGATTTTACTTCAACTACCCAGCAGTATACTACAAAAGCGTCAACGCATTATTGGCAGAATATGCGCTACACACACACTTGACTTTCTCGATCGAGAAAGCCAAGGCGAGTACAGGTGCCGTGTCATCTTACACAAAGACAATAAAAGACTATTATTCACAGATGCTCGCCGATGAATCATTGCCACTTAATCCAGATTCAATGAAAATCCTGATCACCGCTGTGGACCTAGACTTTACCATGAACCGAGCAATACAATCGGCTGCAAAAGAAA
>CAYUOW010000123.1:0-5038 GCA_964446455.1 uncultured Desulfocurvus sp. | reverse complement strand
CCAGTTGCCTATCACATATCAATAGTATTTGTGGGACAGACTTCAAAGAATGCAGCCAAGCAAAAAGCGTCAAATCTAAATGTCCATAATAATTGCAGCCTCCCCCCCCTGGAAGCTAGCCCCGGCACCACTGATCGCGCCCCCCCCAAAAGCCCCGTTCCGGCGGGGCTTTTTTATGCCCCCCCTTGACATTATGAGCATATGCCCATAACTTGCCTTCACCAACGCCCCCCAGGAGTCGCCCATGTCCAGACCACGCTGCTGCCGCCGCATAGCCGGAGAGCCCGCCTGCAAGGTGTTCAAGCCTGCGGGCATGCCCGCCTCTACCCTTGAGGAAGTAGTGCTGAGCCTGGAGGAATACGAGGCCCTGCGCCTGGCCGACCATGAAGGGCTCTACCAGGAGGAGGCCGCCGGGCGCATGGGCGTTTCGCGCCAGACCTTCGGCCGGGCTGTTGCCAGCGCGCGGGGCAAGGTGGCGCGCGCACTGGTGCTGGGCTGCGTGCTGCGCATCGAGGTGCCTGAGGCCGAGGCCGCCGCCATGCCGCAAATGCGCGACTTCACCTGCTCGGCCTGCGGCCACGCCTGGCAGGAGCCCTTCGGCACCGGCAGGCCCGGCGGCTGCCCCGCCTGCGGGTCCGACGAATTTCATCGCGCTGGCTGCGCCGGAAGCGGTTCCCCCTGCGGCCATGCCACATAACTTCCCAACCTTCACGCCAATGGAGTACGCCATGCTCAAGCTTGCGGTTCCCACTCGCGCCGGACAGGTGGACGAACACTTCGGCCACTGCGAGGCCTTCACCATCTACAGCATCGACGACAGCAAGGCCGTGGTCAACCAGGAGCGCTTCACCCCGCCCCCGGCCTGCGGCTGCAAATCGAACCTCATCCCCACCCTGGTGGACATGGGCGTTTCCGTGCTGGTGGCCGGAAACATGGGCGAGGGTGCGGTGCAGCGCCTGGCCCAGGCGGGCATCAAGGTCTTCCGCGGCGCCAAGGGCGACGTGGGCGCGGCCGTGCAGGCCTGGATCGAAGGCAAGCTGGTGGACAGCAAGGTCATCTGCCTGGAGCACGGCGCCGGGCACGAGTGTCATCACGGGCACGGGCATTAGACCAGGGGCGCGGCCCCAACGAGAGAGGGCCTGGGCGCGCAAGCGTCCAGGCCCTCTCTCGTTGGCCTGCGGGTCCAGGGGGGGCATCCCCCTGGCCTGCGGAGCATATTCCTTCCGCCGCTATGGCGCGGTGCCAAGCTCCGGGGCGGCCTGTTCAAGCCGGGCCAACTCGTCTTCCAGCAGGCTCTGCACCGACTGCAGGATTTCGTCCTCCACCGCGCCGGCCTCGCGCAGGGCCTGCACCAGCTCAGTCACGCGCAGCATCACGGGGTCCTGGTCCTCGCGGGCCTGATCCAGGAGCATTTTCCCCTCGCCGGTGAGCAGCCAGTTGGCGTTGATGCCCAGGCGGTACACCCAGTTGGCCAGCACGCTGGCCGAGGGCAGCCTGCCCGTGTGCAGGTAGCCGGAGAAGGTCTGCTTGGTGATGCAGCCGTGCTGGGCGATTTCCGCCCCGGTGCGGCCGGTGGCTTTCCGGATCTCGCGCAGGCGCGCCGCGAAGGCGTCTGGAGAAAAACTTCCTGATGCAGAATTCAAGGTGCGTGCCCCCAAATTTATTTTCTTCCCACATTTCCAGTGGATAAACAAATACGGAGTCGCTTTTTACCCTTGATTTCCTATTTCGCCAAGAGGGAATCCCAGGGCTTTCCCAATTTTATTACAAACAGACTCCGCGGCCCTTTGGCCTGCCCAAGAGGGAGCGCTGCAATCCCAGGGCGTTGCCTTTGCTGCCTCCCTGGGGTATGGCCCCGGCAGGCTTTATGTCCGCGCACCGGAAATCCCCTCTCCCGGCCACGCGCGAAAAGCCTGCCGCTTCTTACGGAGAAGCCATGTTTAAGCCGTTCCCGGAAGTCCTTCTGGCCTGCGGCGGCATCTGCCCGCCTCATGCATGCCCGCGCGCAGCCGAGGATGAAAGCCTGGGCGAATCCTGCCCCGGGCTTACCGCCTGCATGCAGGCCTTGCATCCCTGGGCGCCCTGCACTCTTGTGCGTTTCCAGCTCCGGTCCGACGGCAGCTCACGCCTGCCCTTTGCCACCGGAAACTTCCAGCGCGTGCAGCACATGCCCCTGGAAGACGTGCGCGAGGACACGGCCCAGCTCTTCACCCTCCTGCATCCAGAGGACTTCGACCGGGTGCTGGTCTCCATGACCCAATCCGCGCGCAGCCTGACGCCCTGGCTGCAGGAATACCGCATCCTGCCCCCCCAGGGCGGCATGCGCTGGCTGCGCACCTGCCTGGTGCCGCACCGCGGCGCGGCCGACCAGCTCACCGGCTACGGCCTCGTGGTGGACATCACGGAAGAAAAGAAATGCCGCGAGGAGCTGCTGGCCCTGTGCGACCAGGGTTCCATCGGCATTTACCGCGCGGACATGGACGGCCGCTACCTAAGCGTAAACAGCCACTACGCGCGCATCTGCGGTTACGATTCGCCCGAAGAATTCTTACGCTGCGTGCCCTCCACCATGACCCTGTACCACACCGCCCACCCGAGCGAACGGGACACGGTGATGCGCATTTTGCGCACCCATGGCAGCTTCCAGCGCTACGCCATGGAGCTGCGCACCAGGGACGGCGGCAGCGCCTGGATCTCCCTCAACGTGCGCGCCGTGAACAACGCCCAGGGCCAGGTGGACAGCTACGAGGCCTACTGCGCCGACATCACGGGGCAGATGCGCCGCGAGATGGCCCAGGGCCAGTGCTCGGAATTCGCGAACACCAGCTTCGGCCAAGAGCCGCAGCTTCCCCTGGACGCGAAAAAGCCCGCCGGAGCATCCCCCGACGGGCTCTGTCCCGTTCTTTCCTATGTGCGCGACGCCATCCTCTGGCGCGTGCAGCTGCCGAAGCTTCCCTAAAGCGTCACCTTGCGCGCGGCGTCCAGGGCCTTCTTCAGGTCATCGTCCGAGTGGGCGAAGGAGGTGAACGCGCACTCGAAGCCCGAGGGCGCGAGGTTCACGCCAAGGGCGCGCATCTGGCGGTAGAACTCGCCGTACACCGCGCCGTCGGCGGTCTTGGCCGTGGCATAGTCGGTCACCGGCGTCTCGGTGAAGAAGAGCGTGAACATGGAGGCCATCTGGTTCAAGGTCACCTTGCGGCCCTTGGCGCGCAGGATGTCAGCCATCTCCCCGGCAAAGGCCGCGGTGCGCTTCTCCAGGGCGGCGTAGTCCTGCCTGGCCAGCTGCTTCAGGGTGGCGATGCCCGCGGCCATGGCCACCGGGTTCCCGGAGAGGGTGCCCGCCTGGTACACCGGCCCGCTGGGCGCGATGTGGGCCATGATCTCCTTCTTGCCGCCGTAGCAGCCCACCGGGAAGCCGCCGCCGATGATCTTGCCCAGGGTCACCAGGTCCGGCCGCACGCCGAAACGCTGCGAGGCGCCGCCCAGGGCCACGCGGAAGCCGGTGATGACCTCGTCGAAGATGAGCAGCGCGCCGTACTTGGTGCACAGGTCGCGCAGGCCCTGCAAGAAGCCCGGCGCGGGCGCGATGAGTCCCACGTTGCCCGCAACCGGCTCTACGATGACGCAGGCGATGTCGTCGCCGTGGGCCTTGAACTGGGCCTCCACTCCGGCCAGGTCGTTGTACGGAGCAAGGAGCGTCAGGTTGGCGATGGCGTCGGGCACGCCGGGCGTGCCGGGAATGCACAGGGTGGCCACGCCGCTGCCCGCGCTGACGAGGAAGCCGTCGCTGTGGCCGTGGTAGCAGCCGTCGAACTTGAGCACCTTGGCCCGGCCCGTGTAGCCGCGCGCCAGGCGCACGGCGCTCATGGTGGCCTCGGTGCCGCTCGAAACCATGCGCACCATTTCCATGCCGGGCATGATGGAGCGGATGAGTTCGCCGAGCTCCACCTCGGCCGGGCAGGGCGCGCCGAAGCTGGCGCCGTTCTTCAGCGCCCAGATGGCGGCCTCTTCCACTTCAGGATTGGCGTGGCCCAGAAGCATGGGGCCCCAGCTCATGACGAAGTCGAGCAGCTCGTCGCCGTCCACGGTCCACATGCGGCTGCCGCTGGCGCGATGGATGAACAGGGGCTCGCAGCCCACGCTCTTGCAGGCGCGCACCGGGCTGTTCACGCCGCCGGGCAGGATGTTCTGGGCGCGCTCGAAATAGGTCTCGGACTGGCTGGACATGGCGTATTCTCCCTTTTTTCTCGGCGTGAAAGCTTGGCGTAGGTTCTTGTGGATTGCGCCTAGAAATAGCGCATGGAGGTCTTCTTCAGCTCCTTGAGCGAGGCCAGGGTCTGGTTGTCCGTGACGCCGGTGTCGCGCTTGAGTTCCTCCACCACCCGGGCGGTGTCGCCGGGGTTCTTGCCGTGGATCATGGTGTAGATGTTGTACTTCCACTGCGGGTAGGTGCGGCGGATGTAGCAATGGCTGATCTCCGGCCGGGCGGCCATGATCTCGCCCACCTTCAGGGCCTGGTCCGGGTCGTCCACGCGCCAGGCCACCATGGCGTTGTGGCCGTAGCCGGCCTTCTGGTGGCGCAGGGTGGCCCCGAAGCGGCGGATGACCTTGTCGGCCTTGAGCCGCGTGATGAGGGCGATGACCTCGGCCTCGGTGCTGCCCGCCTGGGCGGCGATGTCGGCGTAGGGCGTGGGCGAGTCGGGCAGATCCGCGCCCGCCAGGGCCAGGATGCGCTGCTCGGTTTCGGTGAACACAGGCGCCGGGGTCTTCTTGCTCATGCTGCGCTCGCTTTTTTATCGGTGACGCCCCGCGAAAGCTTTGCGGGACGGGTTCTTGTATCCGAGGCCGCGCCCGCTGGCAACACGCCAGGAGCCTGCCTTTCGTATCGTGCATGCCCTCCGCCGTTCTCCTCCCTGCTCGCCCCTCCGCGCGCGAATCGTTCCACGCGCCCTGCCGCTGCCGGGGATTCCATCCCCCCGCGTGGAGAACCCGGCGTCTTTGCGCCGGGTTCTCCACGCCACAGGGAGTCCAGAGGGCG
>CAYUOW010000122.1:0-6182 GCA_964446455.1 uncultured Desulfocurvus sp. | reverse complement strand
GTGGTCAGCAAGTCCGGCGACACCATCGAGACCATCGGCCAGTACTTCCTGGTGAAGCAGTGGCTGAAAAAAGAGCTGCCGCAAGACTGGAAGGATCATCTGCTGCTGAACACCGACGAGCAGAAGGGCTACCTGCGCCAGGAGGCCACGCAGTTCGGCATGCGCACTCTGCCCGTGCCCGACAACCTGGGCGGGCGGTACTCGGCCATCAGCGCCGTAGGGCTTGTGCCCGCAGCGTTTCTGGGCATGGACTGGCGCGGACTGGTCAAGGGCTTCACCTCCGTGGCCGCGCCCCTGGCCGACCCGAAGCTTGACGCCGCGAAACTGGCCGCGCACCCGTCCTTCGAGTTCGCCCTGTGGGGCAAGGCCCTCATGGACGCGGGCTACTCCGAACTCATCACCTTCTTCTACATCCCGGCCTGGTGCAGCTTCGCCGACTGGTTCGCCCAGCTCTGGGCCGAGAGCCTGGGCAAGGGCGGCCAGGGCAGCCAGCCCCTTCCGGCCGTGGGCGTGACGGACCAGCACAGCGTGAACCAGATGTTCCTGGACGGCCCGCGCAACAAGGCCTGCCTGTTCGTGGAGCGCGCGGAAGGACCGGAAGGCCTGCCCTTCCCGGCGGACATGCCGGACATCTTCGACTACCTGCAGGGCAAGCGCTTCGGCGAACTCCTGCCGGCCGAGGCCCTGGGCACGCGCATGGCCCTGTGCAAGAACGAGGTGCCGCTGGTGGCCCTGCGCCTGGGCAAGGACGACGCGGTTGCAGCGGGCAAGATGATGGCCCTGCTCGGCGCGGCCACGCTCTTGACCGGCTGGCTCATGGGCATCAACCCCGTGGACCAGCCCGCCGTGGAGCTGGGCAAGCGCCTGGCCAAGGCGCGCTTGGGGGCCGATGGCCTGGCCGAGGAAAAGGCCGACCTGCACGCCTTCACCACGGGCAATCGCGACGAGCGGGGGTTCTAGGCCTTGAGCATCTACTCGAGCCTGCTGGGCACCCACAAGCCCTTGCAGTTCGTCAAGGTTCTCACCTGGACCTTCCTGATCCTCATCCTGGGCACCAACCTGATGCTCTCGGTGTTCCTCTCCAAGCACGCCGAGCGCGTGCTGCTGGAGAAGCAGAAGGAGTTCGGCCTGCTCCTGGCCGAGAACGTCTCGCACCAGATCTTCACCCGCTTCACCCTGCCCACCATCATCGGCTATGGGCAGATATCCCTGCGCGTGCCGGACCAGTTCGCGCGGCTCGACCAGGTGGTGCGCACCACCATCCACAGCTTCCACGTGCAGGAGGTACGCATCTACGACCCCGAGCTGCGCGTGACCTACAGCACCGACCCGAACCTGGTGCTGCGCACGGGCCTTGCCGGGGAGGGCGTGAAGCGCGCCCTGACCCACGACGAGCCGAGCTTCGAGCTGTTCAGCAAGATCTCCGGCTTCTCGGCCCTGTTCAAGATCGAGATGCGGCCGGGCAGCGTGGTCATGCGCGGGTTCACCCCCCTGCGCATGGAGCGCAACTTCGGCCCCGGGGCCAAGAACCCCATCATGGGCATCCTGGAGTTCAGCCAGGACATCACCGACGACTACATGGCCGTGGTGAACTTCGAGCGTCTGGTCTACTCCTCCTCGCTCATCACCAGCATGGTGCTCTTCTCGCTCATCATCAGCATCCTGCGCCGCGTGGACAGAATCAGCGCGGAGCGCCACGCGGAGAAGGAAAAGCTCATGGCCGAGCTGCACCAGCAGGAGAAGCTGGCGGGCATGGGCCGCATGGTGGCGGGCGTGGCCCACGAGATCAGGAACCCCCTGGGCATCATCCAGTCCAGCGCGGAGCTGGTGCTGAAAAAGGCCAAGGCCGACAACCACCCGCACACCCGCATCATAGAGGCCATCTACGACGAGTCCCGGCGGCTTTCGCGCACGGTGAACGACTTTCTGGACTACGCGCGCCCGCGCCAGCCCCGGCAGGACGAGGTGGACCTGTGCCGCATCCTGGAGCAGGCCAGCGTGTTCCTGGAGCGCGAGTGCGAGGACAAGGGCATCCAGATGGCGCGCACCTGCCCGGACGGAACCCTTGTGCGCGGCGACCGCGACCTGATCTACCGCGCGGTGTACAACGTGCTGGGCAACGCCATGCAGGCCATGCCCCAGGGCGGCACCATCCAGGTGGACGTGCGCACGACCGCGGCGGATCCGGAAGCGCCGGAGGCCGAGGGCGGCCCCAGGCTCACCCTGGCCGTGCGCGACTCCGGTCCCGGCTTTGACGAGAAGAACATGGACAAGATGAAGGACCCCTTCTTCAGCACCAAGGATACGGGCACGGGCCTGGGGCTCGCCATCGTCACCAGCATCGTGGAAAGCCACGGCGGCGCGGTGACCCTGAAGAACCACCCGGAGGGCGGCGCGGTGGTCGAGCTTACCCTGCCCATGGCGCGCAAGAGCGGCGGCGAGAGCAAGCAAGAACCCGCCTCGGAACCCAAGCCAACAGCCTAGAAGCGCACACGGAGCCCAAGCATGTCAGGCAATATTCTCATCATGGACGACGAGCAGAACTACCTGCTGGTCCTCGACGCCATCCTCACCGACGCGGGCTACAAGGTCACGCCCCTGTCCGACCCGGAGATGGGCCTGGCCTTTCTGGAAGAGTCCGAAGTGGACGTGGTCATCACGGACATGAAGATGCCCAAGCTCACCGGCAAGGACGTGCTGGACCACGTGAAGAAGCACTATCCGCAGATCCCGGTGCTCATCATGACCGCCTTCGGCTCCATCGAGGCCGCGGTGGAGGCCATGCGCACCGGCGCCTTCGACTACATCACCAAGCCCTTTTCCAACGAGGAGCTGCTGCTCTCGCTCTCCAAGGCCATGCAGTACGCGCGCGCCCAGCAGGAAAACCGCCAGTTGCGCAGGCAGATCCAGGAGCGCTTCGGGCCGGAGAACATCGTCGGCCGCGACAAGAGCATGCGCCACGTGCTCGACATGGTGCACCGCGCCGCGCCCAGCCGCAGCACCGTGCTCGTCACCGGCGAATCCGGCACCGGCAAGGAGCTCATCGCCAAGGCCATCCACAACGATTCGCCCCGCAAGGACGGGCCCTTCGTGTCCGTGAACTGCATGGCGCTCAATCCCGGCGTGCTGGAAAGCGAACTCTTTGGGCACGAGAAGGGCAGCTTCACCGGGGCCGTTTCGCGCCGGCGCGGCCGCTTCGAGATGGCCGATAAGGGCACCCTGTTTCTGGACGAGATCGGCGAGCTTTCCCAGGACATGCAGGTGAAGCTCTTGCGCGTGCTGCAGGAGCGCCGCTTCGAGCGCGTGGGCGGCACCGAGGCCGTGGAGGTGGACATCCGCATCGTGGCGGCCACCAACCGCGACCTGGAGAAGGCCGTGGCCGAGGGCATCTTCCGCGAGGACCTGTTCTACCGCCTGAACGTGGTCAGCATCCACCTGCCACCCCTGCGCGAGCGGCGCGAGGACATCCCCTTCCTGGCAGCGCACTTCCTGGACAAGTTCGCCAAGGAGAACACGCGGGAGATGAAGGGCTTCAGCCCCTCGGCCATGGATTACCTCTCGGCCTACGAGTGGCCGGGCAACGTGCGCCAGCTTGAGAACGTCATCGAGCGCTGCGTGGTGCTTTCCAGCGGGGAAACCATCGGGGCCGAGGACCTGCCGCCGGAGATCAAGGACGAGGAGTCGCAGTTCAAGAGCGCGGTGGACCTGCTGCCCACCAAGCTCGACCTCTCCGAGACCCTGGAAAAGATCGAGGCCGCAGTCATCCGCCGGGCCCTGGTCAAGGCCGATTTCATCCAGGTGAAGGCCGCGGAGCTGCTGAACATTTCCAAGAGCCTGCTGCAGTACAAGCTGAAGAAGTACACCATTTCTGCAAAATAGCGCCGCAGGCGGCGCAGTGGAAAGGAGCGGCGCGATGCAGCACCCGGTGGAGGCCTATTTCAAGGGTTCCCTGGGCGACTGCGTTTGCCTGCTGCCGGTGCTGGAGGCCCTGAGCCGCAAGCGCCAGGCCCGCATCGCCGTGGGCGGCCCCAACATGGCAGGGCTGCTCAAAAACAACCCCTTTGCCACGCACTGCGAGTCCTTGCGCGCACCCCTCACCTTCCGGCATCCGGAAGCCTCCGAAACCTGCGAGCACCTCATCGACGTGTACGCCCGCCTGGCCGGGGTCACGCTGGAGGACCGGGCCCCCCGGGTCTACCTGGACGAGGCGGACGCCTTCGACATCTCCGCCGCCCTGCCCGAGCCGGCGCGCGGCAAGCCCCTGGTGGCCATGGACCCCCAGGCGGGCTGGCCGAACAGGGAATGGGGAGCCGCCAAGTTCGAGGAACTCGCCCGGATTCTCCAAACGGCCGGGCTGGCTGTGGTCCAGGTCGGCAAGCCCTTCACCAACTGTTACGGCGATGCCGTGGACATCCGCCTGCAGGGCCTGGACGCAAGCTTCCACGGCACCGTGAGCCTGCGCCAGACCGCGCACCTGCTTTCGCGCTGCGCCTGCTACGTGGGCAACGACAGCGGCCTGGCGCACCTGAGCGCCGCGGTGCGCACCCCGGCCGTGTGCATCTTCGGGCCGGTGAACCCGCGCTTCCGCGCCCACAGCTGGACCCTGCCCGTGTTCCACGACGCCTGCCCGCGCTGGCGCGAAAGCCACAGCCATTGCAGCCAGGGCGGCCGGTGCATGCGCGCCATCCACCCGCCCGAAGTGGCCGAACTCGTTCTCTTCGCCGTCAAACAGCCAGACAAGGTCCCCAACGCCTCCGCCAGGATGCTCCGCCGCATGGGGGGCTGAAGCTCCCCGCAACGCCGTCCCGCTCACGCCTGGGCGCACATCGATAGGCCGTTCAACCAGCCTGGAGACTGTCCTGTGCCGCCTTGATCCGATCTTTTCAGACAAATCCGGTCGGACCCACTTTTTACAATTTTCCATTGCCACATCTTTCGCCGCAATCTATAGGTTTTGGCCGCACAAAGTTATCGCCACCATCACAAATAGCGATACATTATCCTGCCATTCTATAACTTCCGGAGGATGAGGGTGTTATGAAAAAAAGACTCCTTGCTATACCCTTGCTGCTTCTGCTCAGCGCGTGCGCGCAACCATGCAAAGTTGCCCCTATCCAGTCGTTGCCAAACTCGCCCTTCCAAAACTACCGCCTCGGCGCACTGATCGTCGAGCCTGCGACCAATGCTGAAGAAACAAACTCAAGCTCCGAAAGCTCATTCCAAAATGTATATCAATATAAGCCGCTCATATACACGTACGCGGAGCCAGTCATCGAGTCTTGGTTCAGTAAGCCCATCGACAAGGGATACGCGCAGGCGCCGGTCGTCCACGTTGTCTGCTCCGTTGATAAATTCACAACGAGCACACAAGGTTTCTTTGAAAATTCCCCTGCCGAATTCGCGGGGACCATCACACTCATCGACCCTGGGACGAACAAACCGATCCTCTCGAAACGTTGTGAAAAAATAGCGCAAACAGTGCCTAAGGATACCATCAATAACTACTGCGACCAATCATTTGGCAAGCCGGGCTTGAGCAATGCGCTCAACCAGTGTGCGCTCGAATTCAGTAAAGAGATGGCAGGCCTCAACATCCAGCAACAGCCGACTCCCGGCGCAGTCATCGATGGCACTCTTGTCGATGTCCTCGGCTTGCATGTCATTAAGTCGCAGTCTTTTTGGGAATCGCTTGGGAATGCTGAATCAAAGAGGCACAAAGATATCATAATAAACCGAGTTGCTCGTGACATGCTCCCCAACGCAATCAAACGCGTTGTCATGGAATCAAACACGTCCTTCAACAACTCAAGCAACAAAATGTATAAAATTGTTACAACGATAAAGAACTATGACCTTTCATTCAACGGATTCTTCAGCAAGGGAAGCCTGCAATATACGGCTGAAACAGTTGTTTTCGTGAACAGCATAAAACTGCTTGCAATCGACTACACATCACCGAACTTTCCGTTTGCGGACAAAGACAAGGAATTCACCAAACATGCGAAGTACATCGTCGACTACCTGAAAAAGAGTGTTCCCTCCCAGAAGCAATAGCGCAACGGTCCGCGCCGGGGCCCGGCGGCATTCTCGCGCCAGACGAACACTATCCATCGCTGCACCCAAGGACTAGGGGGGGGCGGCCCCCCCCCCCCCCCCCCCCCCCCCCGGGGGCCCCCACCAAC
>CAYUOW010000121.1:0-6260 GCA_964446455.1 uncultured Desulfocurvus sp. | reverse complement strand
GGTGGTGCCCCTCGGCCTCGTAGAAGGGCGCGGCGGGAAGGATTTCCGTGGCGTTGGGCCGGGGCAGCAGGCGCAGGTCGTCCAGCGCGGCCTTGGAGGCCTTGGCCTCGCGCTCCTGGTCGGCATCGTGGAAGAAGACGGCCGGGCGGTATTGCGGGCCGTGGTCGCAGAACTGGCCGTCGGCGTTGGTGGGGTCCATGCGCCGCCAGAACCAGTCCACCAGGGCGCGGTAGCTCACCAGGGCCGGGTCGAAATGGGCCTGTACGGCCTCATAGTGGCCGGTATCGCCCTGGCAGACCTCGTCGTAGCTGGGGTGCTCCACGTCGCCGCCGGTGTAGCCGGAGGTGACGGAGAGGATGCCCGGCAGGTGGAGCATGTCCGCCTCCAGGCACCAGAAGCAGCCGCCCGCGAAGGTGGCCTTGGGAAAAGCATCGAGGTTCATTGGGCCTTCCTTGTTGTTTCATTGAGGTAGGCACCAATGGCGGGAAGTCAACGCGGCGCGCGCCCGCAGGGTTCGTCAGCCCCCGGCGCGGTCCAGCAGGGCCGTGGGGTCGAGCAGCAGGATGGCCCGGCCGCGCATGCCCACCAGGCCTTCGTCCTGGAACTTCTTGAGCACCTGGCACACGGTCTGCTGGCACGAGCCGGTCATGGCGGCCATCTGTTCCTGGGTCAGGCGCAGGGGCACCTCCACCGGAACGCCGTCAGAGGCGGAAGCAGAAGGCTTGGCCAAAGCGTCGGCGCAAAGGGTGAGCAGCAGCCGGGCCATGCGCGTGTCCACGTCGCAGGAGGCCAGGCCCTCCACCTGTTCGCTCAGGTGGCGCAGCCTGCGGCCCAGGGTGCGGATGACCTTTTGCGCCGCGCGCGGGTGCCCGGCCAGGAAGGTTTCGAAGGAGGCCTTGTCCACCTCGTGCAGCACGCCGGGCAAAAGGGCCTGGGCGGCCGCGCGGCGCGGCTGGGAGTCCAGCACCTCGGCCAGGCCGAAGACCTCGCCGGAGCGGCGCAGGAAGAAGATGGGCTCGCGCCCCCGGCGCGACAGGCCGAAGATGCGCACCAGGCCGCGCTCAAGGTAATAGCACGAGCCGCCCGGCTCGCCCTCGTCGAAGATCGGGTCGGCCTTGTTCAGCTCGCGCCGGCGGGCAAGGGCGAGGAAGGCCGCGCGCTCGGCTTCGAGCCCGGCGAAGAAGTCTCCGGTGCCCAGGTGCCAGAATGGGTCCATGCCGCCTCCAATGGCCAAGGCCCGGCGACGCGCGAACGCATCACCGGGCTCTTACGCCGATTGAACCCTACGCCCGGGACGTGGCCTAGGGCAAGCCGTCCTTCTGCGTAATACGGTTCGCATATTCGAAGGTCGACTCCTTGCCGTTTATGTCCACACACTTCCAGATGATGCGGTTCTTGCCCATGATGGGCCGCAGGGACGCCTTGTGGTAGCCCAGCTGGTAGGGGATGCGCGTTTCGATGGCCGCGCGCGGGCAGACCTTGGTGCAGGACATGCAGTCCCAGCAGTCCCTGGTGCTCCGGCAGAAGGCCTTGCCCGTAACCGGGTCCACGGCCATGAGGTCGCCGGGGCAGACCTCCTCGCAGCGCGATTCTTCCCGGTCGGCGCAGCCGTTGCATTTGTTGGGCAGCACTCTTGGTGGCATGGTATTCTCCTTGTTCCTTGCTTAAGCCTTGAAGCGGTCGCCGTCGACGAGCTGTTCGTAGGGCCGGGTGAAGGCCGTCACCGCGCCGGTTTCCGGGTCGCGGCGGGTCTCCACGAAGCAGTCGAAGTTCTTGTCGTCGCGCTCCGGGTAGTCGCTCCTGGTCTGCCAGCCCGCCCAGCGGGTCTCCTTGCGGGCCTTCAGGTGGTGCACCACGGCCTCGCTCACGTCCACGCGGTCCATGGTCTCGTTGGCTTCCATCAGCTCGTGCAGGTCCGCGGCCTTGAGGTACTGGAACTGGCTCTGCAGCATGGCGATGTGCTTCAGCGCGTAGTCCAGGCGCTCCTCGTTGGTGCGGTAGTACTGGCTGGTGCCGCCCGCGTACTCGTCCATCAGCCGCTGCAGGCGCTCCTTCATCTCCAGGGGCTTCACGCCGTCGAACTCCGCCCCGCGCAGAAGCGGCGCGAACACCCGGGCCTTCTCGGCCTCGACCTGGGAGATGAAGGCCGGATCGGCCGGGCCGGGCAGGGACGCGGCCTTGGCCATGTAGGCGATGGCGCCGCGCGCGGCCAGCTTGCCCTCGGCGGCGCAGCCGCCCACGAACTTGTTGGGGTTGCCTCCGGCGGTCTCGCCCGCGGCGAAGAGCCCGGGCACGGTGGTCATGCGCTCCATGTCCACCCAGAAGCCGCCCATGGTGTGGCCGCCCATGATGTACGGGTCGGAGCCGTAGATCTCGATGGGCTCCTTGGTCACGTCCTGCCCGCGGGAGGCCAGGAAGAGCACGAAGCTGGGGCGCTCGTTCAGGTAGTCGGTCATCATGGCATCAACCCTTTCCGGGGCCATGTTGCGCGTGTCGCAGTAGCAGGGGCCGCGGCCGGCCAGCCACTCCTCCATGGGCGCGTTGGCGCGGATGTACCGGGGCGCGGCGTCGCCGCCCAGGTGCGCGTAGCGGCTCATGACCTTCTCGTCCTTGCAGTTGATGATGGGCGCCTTGTAGCCCACGGAGATGGTGTCCACCGGACCGCAGAAGTCCTTGGTGCGCGTGGCCACCCAGCGCTGCTCAAGACTGCTGAGCTCCGCGCCCTGGCGGAAGCCCATGGCGTAGCCCGAGCCCACGCAGTAGGGGCACATCCAGATCTGCGCGCCGGAGTCGGTGGAGTCGGCCGTGTAGGACTTGTACAGGGTGCCCGCGCCGCCGGTGGAGACCACGGTGGAGCGGGAGCGGAACACATAGAACTTGCCGTCGCGCACGCCCAGGCCGGTTGCGCCCACGCAGCGGCCGCCGTCCATCAGGAGGGAGGTTCCGGCCACGCGGTTGTACACCTCGGCCCCGGCCTCGATGGCCTTCTCGGCCATGATGGGCTTGAGCTGCTCGCCGTGGATGGAGATGTCCCACTTGCCGCGGTAGCGGATCTTGCCGTTCTCGTCGCGCAGGATGGGCAGGCCCCAGCGCTCCAGGTCGTCGATGGCCTCGTTCAGCTCGCGGGCGTTGGACAGGGCCAGGTCCTCTCGCAGGGGGCCGCCGCCCACCTGGGCGCGCGACCAGCGCACCAGGTCCTCCGGGGTCTTGCCCTCGGGGATGTAGGTGTTCAGGGCGTCCATGCCGGCGGAACACGCGCCGGAGCGCATGATCTCGGCCTTTTCCATGATCACGATCTTGAGGCTGGGGTCTTTCAGGGCGGCTTCCGTGGCCACGAAGCAGCCAGCGTTGCCGCCGCCGATGATCAGAAGGTCGCAGTCCACGACCTCGACCTTCACCTCGGCCAGATTCTTGGGCAGCGCCAGTGTGCGGCGGCCGCCGGGTCTATTTGCCATAATCCGTCCTCCTTTGAGTGTGACGAGCTGTGACTGCCGGGCCAGAGGCCTAGAAGGGCCAGGGCGCGGTGGGGTCCCAGACCGGAATGCCCATCAGGGCGTACCAGGGGGCCATGACCAGGATGCCGTAGGCGATGGCGATCAGGACGCACACCCAGCCCACCTTGGCGTAATCCGCGGTGGAGAAGGTGTCCGTGCCGTAGGCGATGACCGCGGCCGTGATCTGAGTGGGCAAGAGATAGGCGTAGGTGTCCGTGTCGCACACCAAGAGGGTGAAGGCCACGGGGTGCAGGCCGAGCTTGGGCGCCATGGCGAAGACCACCGGGGCCAGCATGGCCACGGCCGCCACGTTGGACAGCATGCCGATGCGGATGATGTGCGTGCCGACCATGAGCGAGAGCAGGATCTGCCACCAGTTCATGCCGGTGACGAAGGCGTGCACATGGTCCGCCAGCCAGCCAGCCAGGCCGGAGGAAGTCATGGCGCTGGTCATGGTCAGCGCGCCGCCCAAAAGCAGGAAGGTGCCCCAGATGGTGCGTTCCTGCACGGCCTTCCACTTGAAGGGGAACAGGCCGGGAATGAACAGGAGCATCATGCCCACCAAGCCGATGATGCCCAGCTGGTGGGAGTGCAGCTGCACCGGGCTGCCCTTGCCGGTCATGAACAGCACGGTGGTGAGGCCGAAGATGCCCAGAAGCGTCCACTCCGGGGTGGTCATGGGGCCCAGGGCCTTGTGCTGCTTGTGGATTTCCTCGTGCCCGCCGCCGATGTTCACGCCGGCGGTCTTGAAGTGGTAGCGCACCCACATCTGGGTGAGCACGAACATGCCGAGGTATGGGAACTGGAGCACGGCCCACTGGAAGTAGCCCAGGTTCTTGAAGCCGTTCTTGTCGAAGATGCCGGTCATGATCAGGTTCGGCATGTGCGCGGTGAGGATGAACACGCCGCAGATCATGCAGCCGTAGACCATGCACTGGATCACGATGGCCTTCTTGGCCTCGCGCTCGCGGTCTGTGTCGCCCAGCAGCTTGGTGATGCCCTGGATGACCGGCATGAGCGTGGCCGCGCGGGCATTGGCCGCGGGGATAAGGAAAGCCAGCACGATGTTCACGAAGAACATGCCCCAGATGACCCGGCCAACAGAAGAGGCCTTGAGCTTGTCCAGGATGGACAGGGCGATGCGCTTGTCCATCTTGAGGATCTGCAGCATTGCGCCCACGAAGAAGGCGAAGAGGCACAGCCAGACCTCATGGGTGGTGAAGCCGTTGAAGGCCTGGCCCATGGGCGGCTTGCCTTCCTTCCAGGGCAGCCCGTGGGTCAAAATGAGCAGCGTGGGCACGGAAAGCCCGGTGATGCCCACGGGCATGGCCTCGGCCACCCACATGATGCTGGCCCAGATGACCACGGCCAGAACCGACATGCCCTCTTCGGTCAGCCCCTCCGGCCGGGGCAGCACGGCGTAAATCAGAAAAAAGAGCGCCCAGGCGGCCAGGAAGCCCAGCCACACCGTGCGGGGGCTCTTGCCGCAGGTGGTCAAATTTTCACTCACGTAGCCCAAGACGCCCCTGCACGCCCGCTCCTGCCCGTCGCCCTGCAGATAGCCCGGCTCTTGCGCCACGGCCGCTGCCTGTACTTTCAATCCGTCCGTTCCCATTGCGCGTCCTTTCCAAGTGCATTTGCGAAACGGAAGCCGTTTCGCCCCCCCAACATGCCCCGACCGGACGGACGCGTCTTTCGGCTGCACGATAAACCGCGAAAATAATCCACCCCGCCCCGGACGCGACCGGAGGCGTTCCGGTTGACAAAACCCCGGCCAGGGCCAATATCCACACACGGCCCGCGCGGCCGCTCAAGCCAAAGGAGACACCCATGGCCGGAAAATGGCGGCTCACCATCGACGAGGCCTTTTGCGCCTCGCACCAGCTTCGCAACTACAATGGCAAGTGCGAGCATCTGCACGGCCACAATTTCGGCGTCAGTGTGGAGGTGGAAGGATCCGAGCTGGACCCGGCTGTGGAGATCCTGGTGGACTTCGGCGAGCTGAAGCGCCTGACGCGCGAGGCCGTGGACGCCCTGGACCACGTGCATCTGAACGACCTGCCCGCCTTCAGCGTGCATAACCCGTCCAGCGAGAACATCGCCCGGCACCTGTACCTGGACCTGAAGGAACGGCTGGCCGCACTCGCCCCTCACGCCGCGCTCAAGAGCGTCAGCGTGTCCGAGAAGGGCACCTCGCGCGCCACGTATTTCGAGGATTAGGCCATGCGGCTCTTGCTCCAGCGCGTGAGCCGCGCCGCCGTGGAAGTCGAGGGCCAGACCGTGGGCCGCATCGGTCCGGGCCTGCTGGTGCTGGCGGGCTTCGGCAAGGCCGACGGCGCGGACCTGCCGGGCACGAAGCTCTGGAACACCCTGTGCGCCAAGGTGCTTGATCTGCGGATATTTCCCGACGATGCGGGCAAGCTGAACCTGAGCCTGCGCGAGACGGCGCAAGCAGGCCAGGGGGGCGGGCTGCTGCTCGTGTCGCAGTTCACCCTCTACGCCGACACGCGCCGGGGCAGGCGCCCTTCCTTCACCGACGCGGCGGCCCCGGACCTCGCCCGCAGCCTCTACGACCGCCTGGCCGCAGACCTTGCCGCCCAGTGCCCCGGGCCCTTTGCCACCGGGGTCTTCGGCGCGGAGATGAGGCTCGACTTCGTCAACTGGGGACCGGTGACGATCCTGCTCGATTCCGCCGACTTCGCCGGGGTCTAGCTAGCGCAGCTTGCCCAGGGTCCAGTTCACGATATCGCCCGCGGGGCGCGCCCC
>CAYUOW010000120.1:0-6285 GCA_964446455.1 uncultured Desulfocurvus sp. | reverse complement strand
GACTGAAGGAGCTGGAGGTGTCGGTAAGCAGGGCCACCTCTCCCGTGGCGGACTCAAGGCGCACCGAGCCGCCGCTGTCGAGCTTCGAGGCCTTGATGGTGACACCGCCGTCAGAAGATTCCAGCACCGTGTCGCCGCCAGACGTGAGCTCGCTCTTTACCACGATGGCGCTGTTGGCCGTCTTGTCGAGGGTACTTGAGGACCATGTGCCCTTGTTGCTGCTGCTGTAGCTGCCAGAGCTGGTGTTTCGCGCGGCCGCGATGACCAACTCATCCGCCGCCTTGAGCTGCATGGCATTGCCGGAGGCCAGCTTGCTGCCCGAGACCACGAGGTCGCCAGTGCCTGCCTTGCCCGCCTCGGCGGTGAGGGTGCCGCCGGCGGAGACCTGGGAGGCCACGTTGGTGCTGCTGCTGCCCGAGGCAGCCTCCGAACTCTTGCCGCCAAAGAGGCCGCTGCCCTTGGAGGAGATGGAGCGGGAGAAGTCCTCGGTGTTCGCGGCAGAGGTAACGGAGAGATTGCCTCCGGCGGCGAGGGTGGCGTCGCCGCCCGCCCGCACCGTGCTGCCGTGCACGAGGAGGTCCTCGCCAGCCGTGACGGCGAGCGCCCCGCCGCTGGTCAGGGTTGCGCTCCTGTTGCCCTCAAGGCTGTTGCTGGCGCGGAACCCGGTGCCGGTGGTGTTGCTGCTGTTGCTGGTCTGCTGCGCGGCGATGGACACGGTCTTGCCCGCAGTCAGGTTGGCAGCGCCCCCTGCGGAGACATCGGCCCCGGTGACGGCGATGTTTTCGCCCGCCGTCATGCTGAGCGCGCCGCTTGCGGCCACGCTGCCGCGCGTGCCCGCCACCACGCTGGTGGTGTTCGCGGAGGCGAAGGTGACGGTCCCTGTGTCCACCGTGATGTTCTTGCCCGCGCTCAAGGTCACGTCGTTGCCGGAAATGCTGCCGCTGGTGTTGGTGATGGAGTCCGTGGCGGCCAGGGCGACGCTCTGGCCCTGGAGCGCGCCGGAGGTGTTGAAGACGTTGGCGGCGGTGATGGTGAGCGTGTTGGCCGCCTGGATGACCCCGGCGTTGCTGGTGTCGCCGGTGGTGGTGACGGCCACGTCCTTGCCCACGATGACCGAGCCGCCCTGGGCGATCTTCTCCACGCTGGCGCTGGCCAAATAGACCTTGGGCACCAGCACCTCGTGCCCGGCGACAACGGTTTTCTCCAGCCAGACGATGTCCTCGGTGAGCTTGGCGATCTGGTCCTTGCTCAAGGCCACGCCCACTGTGAGATCAAGTGAGGACTCGGCGCGCAGGGCGCTGTCCATGAGAGCCTGCATCTGCTCGGCGTCGCTGGTGACGGAGGAGCTCAAGAGACGCTTGCCCGTGAGGGCGAGGACCTGCTCGCGCACCAGCTTGGCCTCATAGTACGCATCGCCCAGGAACTGCATGTTCGCCTTGTCCAGGTCGAGCCCCGAGTGCTTCTGGAAGTACGCCGAGTCGTAGAACGTACTCATGCTGGTCAATGCGGGGTTGGTCTCCCCCTGAGGGGCCTGGACGGCGGGGGGAATTGGAGGCAGCGAGGCGATGAGGTCGACGATGTTGGGCACGCTCTGCCCCAGGGCGCCAGGCTTGGAGGGCCCAGTAATGCCCACGGCGCTGCCCGTACCGGCCGCGCCCGCATTGTCGCTCACCCCGTTCCGCACCTGCCCGGCGGCGAGGCTGACCTTTCCGCCCGCGTTGATGGTGCCGTAGGCGTAGCCAACGGGGCTCAGCAGCAGTTCCTGGCCAGTGCCTTCGGAATACACGCCCTTATTCTTGGAATTGTTCGTAAAGCCACGTCCCCACTTGACCGTGGAGCGTTCGTACAGGGTCCGCCCCACGTTCTCGAAGGTGGCGGCCTGGATGGTGATGTCGCCCGAGGCCGTGGAGACCTTGCTGACGTTGTTGCGGAAGTCCCCGGCGTCGATGGCGATGCTGGTGTTGGCGGCGATGCTGGCGCCCTTGTCCATGCCTGCGGCGCGGTCCGTGGCGGTGGTGGCCTCGTAGACCACGATCTCGCCCCGCTGTCCCGAAAGGACCATGACCGCGTAGGGGGCCTGAAGGGCGATGATGCTGCTCTTGACCCAGTTGACCAGGTTCTGCCTGGTCGCATCCGGCGTGGCCGCAAGCTCCTGCTCGGCCTTGGCGACCCCTGCGGTCATCTCGGCCAGGGAGAAGACGTTCCTGGCGGTATCGAGCCCTATGGCGGCGGCGTAGGCGGGATAGATCTGTCGCGCGTTCCAGGCGAAGGCGCCCGAATAGCCACGCCCCGTGGCCCAGGTGAAAATCGGGTTCACGCCCCAGACGTCGTTGCCAAAGGTGTGCAGGCCGCCTTCCAGGGTCGTCCCGGCGATGGCTCCCTCTTCCAGCGAGAAATCGAGGTTGTTGTTCACCATGGTCTGCGCGCGGAAACTCAACCCACCGGTCAGGGACTCGATGCTGCCGGAGTCGTTCTGCAGCTTGGTCATGCGGCTGCCCGGGGTGAGCCCCTCCAGCAGCATGTCGCCCTGGGACAGCAGCTGCCCGCGGTTGTTGAGCAGGGTTCCGCCCACGCGGTAGGTCGCCTTGCCGCCAGAGTAGATCAACCCGGCGTTGGTCAGGTCGCCGCTGACGCTCACCAGGGAATCGCCGCCGAACAGGATCTGGCCCGTGGCGTCGTTGGCGAGGCTGGGCACGGTGAGGGAGGCCGAGCCGGAATGGGAGATCGTGCCCGAGTTCCGGAGCTGCCCGGCCACGCTATAGGCGCTGGTGCCGCCGGAGTTCAGAAGGCCGAGGTTGTCGAAGTCGGCAAGGGCCTGAAGGCCGATGCCGGTCTGGGCCAGCATCTGGCCGGTGGCCTCGTTGCGCAGGAGCCCCGCGGCTCCCATGGTGACCTTGCCCCCGGCGTTGATGGTTCCGGCGTTGGTGAAGCCTGCGTTCGTGCCGAACAAGGCGTCGCCCAGGGTCTCGATGCGCGCGCCCGCGCGGTTGTTCAGGGTGCCGGCCTTGAAGGAGCCCGTTCCGTCCGAATACAGCGTGCCGCTGTTGTCCAGGGTGCCCGTGGCTTCAGCGGTCAGCGTGTCCGTGGCGGTGATGGTGCCCGTATTGGCTACCCCGGCGCCCGAGCGAAGGGAGAGAGAGCCTCCGGACTGGAGGGTGGCGGCATTGGTCACATCGCCGGTGGTCGTTGCGGAAAGCGTCTTCTTCGCAAGCACCTTGCCGTCGACGTTGGTCAGCTTCCCGGCAGAAATGTTGACCGAGGAGCCGTAAAGCAGGGGCGCATCGCCTCCGGCTTGCGAGGCCAGACGCAGCTCCTGCGCGGCTTCCACGCCCGCCGTGCCGCCCGCACCCAGCTTGCCGGAAATTTCGACGGAGTTGCTTCTGGACGCCACCGTGGCGTCCTTGTCCGAGGAAACCGCCGCGGCGATCTGGATCTTGCCGTCGGCGGTGAGGGTGAGCAGCTCGGTGGCGCGCACAGCGCCGCCGAGATTGACGCCCAGCCCGGCCTCCGTGCCCACGAACTTGATGCGCTGGGCGTACATGCCGCCCAGGGCCGTGGAGTCGAGGACGATGGTGGGCGCGGGGGAGCCGTCGGGCGCCAGCGGCGCGCTTTGTCCCGTGGCCGGGTCGTAGCTGCCCTGCCCGGCGATGATGCTGAGGTTCTTGGCATGGATCTCGGCATTGATCTTCGCCGTGCGGCTGATGATCTCAAAGGCGTCGATGTTGCCGGCGTTGATTCCCTGTCCCTCGATGAGCACGTCGCCTCGGCGCACGTCGAGGCCCAGGAGCCCGCCCGTGCCGTCGAAACGCGGTGCGCCCGTGGTCAGCGTGGCCTTGGGCGTGTTGATGAACCCGCCGCCGTTGACGCTGATGCCGTTGGGGTTGGCCAGGATGTACTGCGCGGCATAGCCGAAGATTTCTGTGTAGCCCTCGATGCGCGAACGGCTGCTGCCCGTGACCTCGTTCAGGATGACCCGGGCCTCGGCCCCGCCGCCGAAGTTGGCGTTGCCCGCAATGGCACCGCCGAGCTGGGAAACGCCCGCGCGGTTGCTGTTGTTGATGATCACGCCCTGCGCAGGCACGTTGAACTGGTCGAACTGGTTGTGCGAAAGGCCGGAGGCGTTCGGCTTGACGATGTTGATGACCGTCACACCGTTGGGCGCGGCGTCCATGGTTGGCTGCTTGGAGGCAGGAGCGCCGGGGGCCACGGTGATGCCGCCGGCCAGGGCGAAGGAGAACGGCTCCAGGACCAGCAATACGACGAGAAGATTGGCAAGAACATGCTTCAGTTTGGTATTCATCAAAGACCTTCCAACAATGTCAGACAATTATATCTTGATGCTGAACGTCCAATAGAGTTCCCAATCTCGATTTTTCATGAAGCCTGGCGCATCGAGCGCGTGCGAAAGACACAGGTCCGTGGCGAAGCGCTCGCCGGAGGCCCGCAGGCCCAGGGCCGCGCCCTGCAGGGTGCCGCGCTCGTAGGTGTCCGTTTCGTCCTTGTGGATGAACCCGGCATCGTAGCCGAGGTAGGCCTGCGGCACGCCGAGGGTCTCGGTGAGCCAGGCGGGGCGCTGCTTTTCCGGCAGCACCGGGGTGGAAAGCTCGTTGCGCACATACCCGCCGGAATCGCCGGAAATGGTGTCGCGCTGGAAGCCGCGCACCGTGTAGCGGCTGCCGAGATTGAGGCGCTCGGAGTTGTACAGGGTGTCCGGCGTCCACTGCGCCTGCGCGCGTGTGCTGAAGGTGAACTCGTGCTCCAGCACGGCGAAAGGGTACGTGTAGCCGCCGGTGAAAACGAGCTTGTAGAACTCATGCTTGGGCGAGGCGAGTTCGGTGGTCTTGTCCTTGGGAGAATCGAGCACAGGCAGGCCAAGATCATACTCGGCCCCAAGGTTGAGCACGCCGCCAAGCAAACGCTGGCTGTGGTCCAGCGAGGCCTTGGCTATGCTCAGGTCGTAGCTGCTGGCCTGAAGCCGCTCGTGCTCCAGGAAGTTGTTGATCTTCTTGGTGGTGAGCGACACCCCGGCGCTGGTCTTGCCGTCCGCGTCGCGGCGCAGCACACGGCTCACGTCGAGCGTGTAGGTCGTGGTGTTGCCCGTGCTGAGGTAGGCGACGCCGCTGCTCTCCAGGTGGGTGTGGTAGTCGAAGTAGCTGGCGCTGCCCGTGATGGTCCAATAGCCCAGGGGCACCGAGTAGTAGAAGGAGGAGCTTTCGCTCTTGTGCCGCTCGAAGCTCGCCAGGGTGTCGGCGTCGGCGTTCCAGTTGAAGGTGAGCATGTCGTTCACGCCGATCAGGTTGTCCTTGTCGAGCGACAGCGTGTACTGGTTCACGCCCGTGCTCTTCTGGCCGGAATTGTCCACGCTGGCGCGCATCCGCCAGCTCTTGGCCTGCTCGTCCGTGATGACGATGCGGCTTGCGCCCTCCTGCGCGCCGGGCGCGATCTCCATCTTGGCGTTGCTGGAAGGCAGGCGATTCAGTTGGTCCAGGCCCTGCTCGATGTCGCGCAGGTTCAGCGGCTTGCCCTGCAGCCACGGGAAGGCGGAACGCACGCGGCGCTGGTCGGAGGGCTCGTTCTGGTTGAGCTGGATGCCCTCGATGGTCCCTTCGACCACGGTGATCTCAAGGGTGCGCGAGGCAAGATCCTGTGGGGCGACATAGGCGCGCGTGGTGACGTAGCCTTCCGCGACGTAGTGGTTGGTGATGTCGCGGATGAGTTCCTTGATGTGGCGCATAGACAGGCAGCGCCCGGCATAGGGGGCGGTGAGCTTCGCCTTGACGGAAGCGCTCAGCAGTTCCGCGCCGCGCAGCACGATGCTGTCGATCTGCACGCACACGGAGTCGTCCACAGGCTCTTCAGCGGGTTTCTGCTGCCCAAGGTCGATGGCTTGCGGCTGGCGTTCCAGCATCTCCTTGTGCTGCTTTTCCAGCTGGCGCTGGCGCTCCTCCTCGCCACGGACGATCTGCTCCTGCTGGCGGATGGACTCCGCCGTTGGAGCGGAATAGCCGTTGGGAGCGAGGAAAGAGCAGATGACGGCAGTCAGGAGGAGGATGGCGAAGCCGTACGCAATAGCTTCCAGAGTAATTTTCTTCATCAATTTCGCCTGCAAAATTGTAATTATATCAAAAGCGACATAGTTGATTCGGCGCGTTTCCGACAGATTCCGAGTATCTTGCTCTTCCCGTATTTAAGACTCCAAGAGAGGGCCGAAACGTCATCCCGCTGTCTGCCGAAGGACAGGAGAGGGACTGCCCGGAGGGATCTCTATCCCTCACCAATCAGGCT
>CAYUOW010000119.1:0-6299 GCA_964446455.1 uncultured Desulfocurvus sp. | reverse complement strand
GGCTGCCGCTACTGCATGGTGGCCTGCCCGTTCAACATCCCGGCCTACGAGTACAACGACCCCCTCACCCCCCGGGTCATGAAGTGCACCATGTGCCATGACCAGATCACCAAGGGTGAGATCGACGCTCCCGGCTGCGTCAGCGCCTGCCCGAAAGAGGCCCTGACCTACGGCAAGCGCGAGGACCTCATCGAGGTGGCCCGCGAGCGCATGAAGAAGAACCCCGGCCGCTACGTGAAGCACATCTACGGCGAAAAGGAGATGGGCGGCACCAACTGGCTGTACCTGGCCGGTGCGGAAGGCTTCGGCGCGCTGGGCATGCGCGAGGATCTGGGCAGCAAGAGCGTGCCCGAGATCAGCGCCGGTCCGCTGTCCGTCGTTCCCATGGTGGCGGCCCTGTGGCCGGCGCTTCTGGGCGGCGTGTGGGCCATGAACAAGCGCAAGGAAAAGGTTGCCGAGGAAGAAACCAAGGCTGCCGTGAAGGCCGCCAAGGCCGCCACCAAGGCCGAGGCCGACGCCAAAATGGCCAAGGCCATGGAAAGCGCCGAGCGCGACAAGGCCCAGGCCGTTGAGCGCGAAGTGAAGCGCGCCCTTGAGGAGGCCGAGGCCGCCCGCAAGGAAGCCGAAGCCGCCAAAACCGACACCGCCGACGCCGCCGATAAAGACGGGGAGGGGGCTTAAATGACCACTGAAAACAAGTCTCTCATGACCCCGGTGAACATCATCACGGGCATCATCCTCGCCATCGGCGTGGTGATCACCGTGCTGCGGTTCACCAAGGGCCTGGGCGCGGTGACCAACCTCGACCAGAACAATGCCTGGGGCATCTGGATCGGCTTCGACCTGCTGTGCGGCGTCGCCCTGGCTGCCGGCGGCTACACCACCAGCTCCGCCTGCTACCTGTTCGGCATGAAGAAATACCACTCCGCGGTGCGCCCGGCCATCCTGACGGCCTTTTTGGGCTACGCGCTGGTCGTCTTCGCCCTGCACTACGACGTGGGCCGTCCCTACCGCCTCGTGTACCCCATCTTCCTGCAGCCGGGCACCACGTCCCTGCTGTACGAAGTGGGCCTGTGCGTCTTCCTGTACGTCACGGTGCTGGCCATCGAATTCAGCCCCGCCGCCCTCGAGTGGCTGGGCATGAAGAAGCTGCGCAACACCGTGCACAAGCTGACCCTCGCCCTCACCGTGTTCGGCGTGGTCCTGTCCACCCTGCACCAGAGCTCCCTCGGCGCCTTGTACATCGCGGTGCCCAGCAAGCTGCATCCCCTGTGGTACTCGCCCTACCTGGCCGTGCTCTTCTTCGTGTCGAGCATCCCGGCGGGCCTGTCCATGGTCATCTTCGAGGGCACCCTGGCCCACAAGCCCTGGCACCACATGATGGACCAGACCCACATCGACGAGCACGAGGGCGTGATCCTCGGCTTCGCCCGCGGGGCGTCCATCTCGCTCGCGGCCTACTTCTGCGTGAAGCTGGTGGCCGTGGCCTACGACAACAACTGGGCGTACCTGGCCACCGGCTGGGGCGCGTGGTGGCTGGTGGAGGTCCTGGGCTTCGTGGCCCTGCCGAGCTTGCTCTACGCCATCGGCAGCCGCGAAAAGAACATCAAGCTCATCAAGTGGACGGCAGCCCTCACGGTGTTCGGCATCATCCTGAACCGCTTCAACGTGTCCATGGTGGCCTTCAACTGGCAGCTTCCTTCCAGCCAGCGCTACTTCCCGAGCCTGATCGAAATCATGCTCTCCATCTTCGTGGTGACCCTGGGCGTGACGGTGTACCGTTTCATCGTCAGCCGCATGCCCATCTTCTTCGAGCACCCCGAATACAAGGACGCCCACTAAAGGAGGCGCATCGTGGAATACTACGTTTATCACGACTTCATGATGCACACCAAGAGCATCACCTACATCCTGATGGGACTGTTCGTGGTGGGCTTCTGGGGCATCTGGGCGTTCATGACCTCGCGTGACGAGGAAATCCACAAGTTCCCAGAGCACGACAAGGAGTAGGCCATGTACCAGATCATCACCGGACCTCTCTTGTGGCTGACCTTCCTGGTGTTCGTGGGGGGGCTTGCCTGGCGGGTCTACACCTACATCAAAGGCCTTGACTGGAAGCTCGACCGCGTGGCCTACGGCACCCAGACCGCCTATGGCGTGCGCGGCGCGGCCAGAAGCATCGCGGCCTGGATCGTGCCCTTCGGCTCCCAGGGCTGGAAGGTGAAGCCCATCTTCACCATCCTGTTCTTCGTCTTCCACATCGGCATCGTCGTTACCCCGCTGTTCCTGGCGGGTCACTTGGTCATCTTCAAGATGCGCTTCGGCTTCGCTTGGCCGGCCCTGCCCATGATCCTGGCCGACGTGCTGACCGTGGCCATGCTCTGCGCTGGCCTGTTCATCATCGTGCGGCGCATCGCCCTGCCCGAGGTGCGCATCATCACCAGCCTGTACGACTACCTCCTGCTGGCCATCACCATCGCGCCCTTCCTTACGGGCTTCATGGCCGTGCACCAGCTGGGCGGCGACTACAAGTTCTGGCTCTACGCGCACATCCTCTCCGGCGAGGTCATGCTCTTGGCCGTGCCCTTCACCAAGCTGTTCCACGTGGTGGGCTTCTTCCTCTCGCGCGGCCAGCTGGGCATGGACTACGGCATCAAGCGCGGCGGCATGAAGGGCGACATGGCGTGGTAGCCGCAAGGCCAACCCGCCCCCAAAGCAGTCAAGGAGACGAAAGCAATGCCCGAAGGTAAGTTCTGCAACCGTACGCCCGTCAACACCCAGGAGGCCCTTGAGGCTCTCCTGGCGGACAAGGGCGGCAAGCAATACTACGCGGAAATGGAAGAACTGGACGTGGACAAGGCGAAGCTCGCCGCCTCCCTCCAGAACACCTGCAAATCCCGCACGCGCACCTGGCTTGAAATGTGCGCCCACTGTGGGCTCTGCGCCGACTCCTGCTTCCTGTACAAGTGCAACGATCGCGATCCGAAGCAGGTTCCGGCGTACAAGATCCAGTCCACCCTGGGCGAGATGGTGAAGCGTAACGGCGACGTGGACAACGAGTTCATGCGTCACGCCATGGAAGTGGCCTGGAGCCAGTGCACCTGCTGCAACCGCTGCGGCCAGTACTGCCCCTACGGCATCGATATGGGCGTGATGTTCAGCTACACCCGCGGCCTTCTGTACTCGCAGGGCTTCGTGCCCTGGGAGCTCAAGATCGGCGCGGGCATGCACCGCGTGTACAAGGCCCAGATGAACGTCACCGACGAGGACTGGACCGAGACCTGCGAGTGGATGTGCGAGGAGGCCCAGGACGAGTGGCCCGGCATGGAGATCCCCATCGACAAGGAAGATGCGGACATCATGTACACGGTCAACGCCCGCGAGCCCAAGCACTACCCGGAGGACATCTCCGAAGCGGCCATCCTGTTCCACGTGGCGGGCGAAAACTGGACCGTGCCCAGCTCCGGCTGGGAGCAGACCAGCCTCTCGCTCTTCGCGGGCGACTGGGAAGCCTGCGCCATGCAGGTGAAGCACGTGTACGCCGCAGTGGACCGTCTGAACCCCAAGCGTTGCGTCGGCACCGAGTGCGGCCACGCCCACCGCGCCACCGTCATCGAGGGCCCCTACTGGGCCGGACGCGAGGACGGCCTGCCGCCCAAGCCCTACCTGCACTACGTGGAGTGGCTGGCCGAGGCCTTGCGCCTGGGCAAGATCAAGATCGACCCCGCCAAGCGCATCAAGCAGCTGGTGACCTTGCAGGACTCCTGCAACTACATCCGCAACTACGGCTTGAAGGCCATCACGCGCGAGATCGTGAGCTACCTTGTGGAGCCCGGCTACTTTGTGGAGATGAGCCCCAACAAGGAGCACAACTACTGCTGCGGCGGCGGCGGCGGCTTCAACGGCATCGGCCGTTTCCGCAAGCAGCGCAACCGCGCCCTCATGACCAAGCGCGACCAGATCCTGGCCACCGGCGCCAAGCTGGTCATCGCGCCCTGCCACAACTGCTGGGACGCCATCCGCGACCTTGAGGAAGAGTTCAAGATCGGCATCAAGTGGAGCTTCCTCAAGCCGCTGGTCATCAGCATGATGGAAGTGCCCGAGCACCTGAAGCCGCAGGAAGAAGAATAGGTCCAGACCAGTACGTAATGCCTGCGGGGAGGGGCCTCACGCGCCCCTCCCCGCCTTTTCAGCAGAACCCTCCCCCCCACAACCTCGGAGAAGTCCATGCGCCTGAGCACAAAGAGCCGCTACGGCACACGAATGCTCATCGACATCGCCGAGAACTACCATGGCGGGCCTGTGTCCGTGGCGGAGATAGCCTCCCGCACGGGCATCAGCGAAAAGTACATGGAGAAGCTCATCCGCAAGCTCAAGAAGGCAGGCCTTGTGCTCTCCAAGCGCGGACCCAAGGGCGGCCACGTGCTGGCCAAGCCCGCCGCCAGCATCACCGTGGGCGACATCGTCCGCGCCCTGGAGGAATGGGTCGTGCTCAAGGGCTGCTCCCTGTCCAAGGACACCTGCAGCTCCTGCGCGCGCGTTGCCACCTGCCCCACCAAAGACGTCTGGGAGAAGGCCAACACGGCCATGTTTGAAACCCTGGACACCTATACCCTGCAAAGTCTCCTCAAGCCTCTGGCTCCTCCTCCTACGCATTAGCCGCTTTTTTTCACGCGGCATCTTGTGCGAACCGCCTGCTTGGTCTAAAGGTAGTACGAGGGTCGGCCGATAGGCTTTACTGCATCGGCTTCACACTCGCCCGAAAAATCAAGTTTTTTGTCAAAGAGTCGGCAGCAGCGGCCATTTTCAACGTGTCCCCGGAGCGCCTCCCACGCTACCGGACGAATTCGCATCGCGGAGGGCTTCATGCTCAAGAATCTCACGCTGGGTACCAAGATCGGCGGCGGCTTCGCTGTTCTCATCATCATCTCCATGCTGCTCGGCGGCGTGGCGGTGTTCAACATGAAACGCGTGGGCCACATCGCCGATGCCCTGGAGACAGAGATCGCTCCCCAGGTTGATGTCGCCGTGCGCGTGGAGCGCGGCGCGCTGCTGACCATGTATGCCATGCGCGCTTATGGCCTTACCGGCGAGGATGGCACTTGGAAGGAAACCCAGACGAATCTGGCCGAGGTCGACAAGGCTCTTGCCGAAGCGGCTGCCCTGGCGCAAAAACACCCCAGCCTGGTGAAGCTTAAGGAAAATTCGGTCAAGGCCACCGCGCAGCTGAACGATTACAAGCAGTTGATGAAGCAGACCCACGACCTGAACGAGGGCAAGGAAAAGGCCCTGCAAGAGATGATGGCCGCGGCTGCAGTATTCGCCAAGAACAGCCAGGATTACCTGGAGTCGCAGCGCAAAGCCCTGGGCGAAGAACTCGGCAGCGGAAAAAAGGCTGCTGAACGCCTGGAGAAGGTGAACGGCATCACTGAGATCGTCCGCCTGGGGGCGGACATCCGCTTCAATAACTTCAAAAGCCAAGCCCTGCGCGACCAGCAGTACGTGAAGGCGGTGCTGGGCAACTTCGACGAGATCGACCAGCTGGTGGAGAAATTGCGCTCCAAGACCCGCCAGGAAGTGAATCTCAAGCAGCTGGACGCCATCAAGACCTCCCTGGGCAGCTTCCGCACTCTGCTGGGCAACTATTACAAGGCGCAAGATGAAGTGGACGCCCTTGCGGCCAAGCGCGGCGTCGCGGCCAACAGCGTGCTGGAGGCCGCCAAGCAGACCAGCGACGCGGGCGTGAAGGACACCATCGAAGGCTCCGCCACGGCCGCCAGCGCGCTCTCCGCCGCTTCGGCCATCCTCATCGGCGGGCTTACCATCGCCCTGGTGCTCTCCATCATCCTGGCGCTCTTCCTCACCCGCGGCATCACCCGCCCGGTCATGCTCGGCGTGGACTTCGCCAAGCGCATGGCCGAGGGCGACTTCACCGGCCAGCTGGACATCGACCAGAAGGACGAAATCGGCGTGCTCGCCAGCGCCCTGAACGACATGGTGCGCCGCCTGCGCGCCGTGGTGGCCGATGTGCGCGGCGCCACGGACAACGTGGCCTCCGGCTCGGAAGAACTCTCCGCCTCCAGCGAGTCCCTGTCGCAGGGCGCCACCGAACAGGCCGCCGCCATCGAGGAAGTCTCCTCCAGCATCGAGGAGATGGCCTCCAACATCCGCCAGAACGCCGACAACGCCCAGCAGACCGAGCGCATCGCCCTGCAGGCCGCCAAGGACGCCCAGGAGGGTGGAGTGGCTGTGGGCCAGGCCGTGGTGGCCATGAAGAACATCGCCGAGAAGATCTCCAT
>CAYUOW010000118.1:0-6301 GCA_964446455.1 uncultured Desulfocurvus sp. | reverse complement strand
CCATGGCCTCCAGCGGCGGCAGGGGGCAGCCCTCGGGAAAGCCCGTGGCCAGGAAGATATGCGACGAGGCCAAGGCCTCGGCCACCTGCTGCGCGGTCATGCCCGCGATCTCCACCCACTGGCAGCGCGCGGCAAGGGCTTCGTCCAGGTTCTGGAAGGTCTCCTGGATCTGCTTGGCCAGGGCCTTGTTCTTGCGCGGCATCCAGGCGATGCGCACCGCGTCCGCCGGGTCCGGCTTTTGCCTGGGCGCGCGGAAAAGCGAAAGATCGATGCCCGGCCGCAGCACGGGCGGGGTCTGGCCCGTGGTGGCGGCAACGAATTGCGCCACCGGGTCGGACACGGCGAGAAAGCTGACGGGCAGTTTGCGCCAGCTGACACCCTCCGGCAGGGCGGAGAGCAGGTAGGCCCAGTTCTGCACGTAGACCAGGCAGCGTGCCCCGGCGTTCAGGCCCGGAGCCAGGGCGTTGACCCAGCCCTCGGGCACCACCCACAGGTCGTCCTTGGTGAGGGAAAGGCTGTCCCAGGCGGCGACGGGCGCGTCCACCCAGGCCTCGGAGGGAGCCCAGCCCTGGCCCTGGCCCGGATTCTCGCGCGGGACGAGGAAGGCCTCTCGCCCGGCGGCGGAAAGGAACGCGGCCATGCGCCGGATGACCGTGACGCCTCCGGCGGCCTGGCGCACGGGCGGCAGGAAGAAGAAGGTCCGCATGCTCGTCATTGGCACACCGCGATTCCCTCGGTTTGGCCGTGGCGCTAGGCGCTCGCCTGCACCTGCGCGGCCAGCTCGGCCTGGCACAGGGGCACGTATTCCGCCAGGGCCTCGCGCCAGTGGCGCGGCGCGTACCCGGCCAGGCGTGCGGTTTCGGCGAGGTCCAGCACGGAAGACGGCGGCCGCTTGGCCTTGGTGGGGTAGCCGCTGGTGGGAATGGCCTTCACCACGCAGGGCAGCTTGGCCAGCTCGATTGCCGCCGAGGCCAGTTCGTGCCAGGTGGCCGGGCCGGAATTGGCCGCGTGCAGCAGGCCCGTGGCGCCGTTCTTCAGCAGGGCCACGGTCAGCGCCGCCAGGTCCGGCGTATAGGTGGGCGAGCCGTGCTGGTCGTCCACCACGGAGAGCTCCGGCCGCGCGGCACCAAGCTCCAGCATGCGCTTGACGAAATTCATCTTGCCCGGACCGAAGAGCCAGGCCGTGCGCAAAATGAGCAGGCCGGGGATGTCGAGCCCCAGCAGGGCTTCCTCGCCCGCCAGCTTGGAGGCTCCGTACACGGAAAGGGGGCCCGTGGCGTCGGTGGGCAGGTAGGGCGCCCGCTTTTCGCCGTCGAACACGAAGTCGGTGGAGAAGTGCAGCAGCCGGTGGCCGCGCTCCTCGGCCAGCACGCCCAGCAGGGCCGGGAAGGCCGCGTTCAGGCGGTAGGCCTCCTCCGGCTGGTCCTCGGCCGCGTCCACCTGGGTGTAGGCCACGGCGTTCACCAGACACAGTTCCGCCGGGTCGTACAGGGCCTCGTTCTCGTCCCTGGCCTCGGGCTCGTGGCTGTCCAGGAACTCGTCCAGGGCGTCGGCGTCGAAATAGTCCACATCCGCCCCGGAAACGGGCACCACCGTGACGCCGGCAGCCGTGAGGGCCGTTGCCAGGGCGCGGCCCAGCAGGCCGTTGCGGCCGCCGAAAACCAGTGCTTTCGCGGGTAGGCTCATGTGCGCTCCTTGTACCAGCGGTCCATGAACTTCAGGTACGCGCCGCTCTGCACTTCGTCCAGCCACACGGAATTGGCCTGGTACCAGGCGATGGTGCGCTCCATGCCCTGGGCGAAGCTCACCGAGGGCGCGAAGCCGAGTTCCTTGGCCGCCAGGTCGAAGTTCATGGCGTAGCGGCGGTCATGGCCGGGGCGGTCGGCCACGAAGCGGATGAGGCTGTCGTTCTGGCCGGTGAGGCGCAGGATGGTGCGCACCACTTCGAGGTTCGGCATCTCCGCAGCGCCGCCGAAGTTGTACACCGCGCCCGCGCGGCCCTTCAGCAAGGCCAGTTCCACGCCGCGGCAGTGGTCGTCCACAAAGATCCAGTCGCGCACGTTCTGGCCATCGCCATAGACCGGCAGGGGCTCGCCCTTGATGGCCTTGGTGTACATGAGCGGGATGAGCTTTTCCGGGAACTGGAAGGGCCCGTAGTTGTTGGAGCAGCGGGTGACGACGACATCTTGCCCGTAGGTCTCGTGGTAGGCGCGGGCCAGCATGTCGGCCCCGGCCTTGGAGGCGGAATAGGGGCTGTTGGGCGCAAGTGGCGTGGTCTCGTGGAACTGCCCGGTGGGGCCCAGGCTGCCGTACACTTCGTCCGTGGACACATGCACCACGCGCTTGATGTTCGCGCGGCGGGCGCAGTCCAAGATGTTTTGCGCGCCCAGCACGTTGGTGACCACGAAGGGCGAGGGGTCGTCGATGGAGCGGTCCACGTGGCTCTCGGCCGCGAAGTTCACCACCGCGTCGATTTTGTGTTCCTCCAGCAGGGCGGACACGAACTCGCGGTCGCAGATGTCGCCGTGGGCGAAGGTGTACGCGTCCCCGGCCTCGGATTCCAGGGCGCGCAGGCTGCCCAGGTTCCCGGCGTAGGTCAGCTTGTCCAAGTTCACGATGCGCCAATCAGGGTGGCGCTGACGCATGGCGTAGAGGAAATTGGCCCCGATGAAGCCGCAGCCGCCGGTGACGAGAAGGCGCATGGAGAACTCCTTATGCTTCAATGTTCGCCGTGTAGTACCCGCTGCCCGGCAGATGCGCAAGACTGGGGGCTACAGGCCCTCAAAGCCCCGGCAGCGTCTTTGTCTGGCGCAGGGCCTCGTACAGCAGGATGCCCGCTGCGGTGGAGAGGTTCAGGCTGCGCACGGTGTCGAAGGTGGGAATGCGCACGCGAAGCGGGCAGAGCTCGTGGATGGACTCCGGCAGGCCGCTTGTTTCCGGCCCCAGCACGATGGCGTCGTGGGGCTCGAAGCGGAATTCGGTGTGCGGCACGCCGCCGCGCGCGCTGGTGAGCACGATGCGCGGCCGGGGAGCGAGGGACAAAAGCGCCGCCTCCAGGGCTGCCCAGTGCGGATGCACGGAGAGCTGCACGTTCGGCCAGTAGTCCAGTCCGGCGCGCTTCAGGTGCTTGTCGTCGATTTTGAAGCCCAGGGGCTCGATGAGGTGGAGCGGCGTGGCCGTGGCCGCGCACAGCCGGGCGATGTTCCCGGTGTTGGGCGGAATCTCCGGCTGGAAGAGCACGATGCGCATGGGACGCTCCTGTGGGGCCAGGGCTTGTTGCCACCTGTGGCCCCAAACGAAAAAGGCCCCGACAAGCGGGGCCGATTTCTCTATGGTGGGCGATCCGGGATTTGAACTCGGGACTTCCACCGTGTGAAGGTGGCACTCTAACCGCTGAGTTAATCGCCCGTAGGGAAGGACTCTTTAAGGCAAGCCCCCGTCGCTTGGCAAGCATTTTTTGCTGGGGCCCGCTATTTTTTTCACCCCGGCGGCGCGTATACGCGGGAGCGGGGGTGGCGGAAGCGTATAGGAGTCGAACCTACCGAACGCCTCTCGACGTTCCACTGGATTTGAAGTCCAGGCGCCACACCGGTGACGATACGCTTCCATGCCGGGGACACACCGTTTACCTGCTTTGGCGGGTGTGCGCAAGACCGCAGGTCCGCTTCGGCACGGAGTTTTTGCGCCCCTCGTCTCTATGCCTGGCCCAGGGCCTCCAGGTGGGGGATGAAGATGCTGCCGCGCCCCCTCAGCTCCATGCGGCCCTCGCGCTCCAGGGCGTTCAGCATGGTGGAGAGGGTTTGCCGCGTGGTGCCCAGCAGGCTCGCCAGCTGTTCCGTGGTCAGGCCCAGGCTCACCAGCACGCCGCCGCCGGGCTGGGTCTGCCCGCTTTGCGAGGCCACGAAGCGCAGGAAGCGCACCAGCCGGGTCTGCACGTCGCGGAAGGCCAGGTCGTCGATGATGCTGATGGAGTGCTTGAGCACCTCGCCCAGCACGCGCACCATGGCTGCGGTGAATTCCGGCAGGGCCAGCATGTGACGGCGCACCTGGGAGGTCTCGGCGCAGAGCAGGGTGGTGTCTTCCAGGGCGGAAACGAAGGCCCGCGTGTGCGTGCTGTACACGTCGCCGCGCTCCAGGATGGCCAGGGTGAACTCCTTGTCCTCGTAGGCCAGGTAGAGCCGCGCCCGGCCCGAGGCCACGATGAAGATGAGGTCTTCACTGTGCTGTGGCAGGAAGATTTGGGATTTGCGGGCAAAGCTCCGCGTCTGGAAACAGCCGGAAAGCTCTTCCAGCCCCGGCTGCTTCAGGGTCGACAGGATGTCTATGCCGGTGTGCATCATGGCGCGGCCCTCCCGCATTGAATGAGCGTTACACCTTAAGGAGCCCTGTGGGCAACAGTGGACGGCACGGGCACGTTCCGGCACAGCCCAGGGCCGTTGTGCAGGGCTTGGCCGGTCCAGCCCAGGGCATCCAGCAACTCGCCGCACAAGGCGCCGATGGCCGCGTCCTCCGGCAGGCCGAGCACGCTGCCGGATGCGAGCTGCCGGTCCTTGAGCCCTTCCAGCGTGGGCACGCGCAGCAGGTGCTCCGGCAGGTCCAGGCGGCCGGGCAGGGCGATGTCCGCGTCGCAGCGGTTCAGGGCCAGCACCTGGCGCGAAAGGCCCAGGTCGCGGGCCAGGCGCGAGACCTCGCTGGCCGTGGAGAGCGCCCGCAGGCTGGGCTCGCTCACCACCACAAGGGCGTCCACATCGGCCACGGTGCCCCGGCCCAGGTGTTCCACCCCGGCCTCCATGTCCACCAGCACCCACTCGCGCCGCTCCAGGATGAGATGCGCCAGCACGGCCTTGAGCAGGGCGTTTGCCGCGCAGGCGCAGCCACCGCCCTGGCCGTTGGTCGCTCCGGCGATGGTGCCCATGACCAGCAAGCGCTTGCGGCCGGGGATCACGCCGGGCAGAGCCGGGCCGCCCAGGGGCGCGTCCACGCTCAAGGCTTCCGGCAGGCCGGAGACGTCCGGGTTCAGGCTCATGTAGCCCTGGCCGATGTGCTCCCGGATGATGTCCTCGCGCTCGGCCAGGGGCGTAGGCAGCTCGGCGGGATCGAGCCCGCAGGCCTGGCCCAGGGAAAGGGCCGTGTCCGCGTCCACCAGCCACACGTTCTCGCCCCTCCTGGCCAGGTGGTCGGCCAGCCAGGCGGTGATGCTCGTCTTGCCCGCGCCGCCCTTGCCCGCGAATGCGATCTTCATGCTGCGCTCCGTATATGATGGTTGCGGGCCGGCCGGAGGAAGTCACCCCCGGCCGACCCAAGGGGGACTGCTGCTAGGCGGAGAGGCCCAGGGCCAGGCGCTTCATCCTGATGCGCGCGTCGAAGAGCTCCGCCGCCTTTACGGGGTCGGGCTCGATGACGAAGCTTGCGCCCACCAGGTCTTCCAGGCCGTTTACGGCCAGATCGGTGACCACGCTGGAGCCCAGGATGTGCGGCGGGTGGCCCAGGTGCGTGTAGATGCCCGAGGCCACGGCGTAGAGGCCGATGGCCGCGGCCTTTTCGGAGTACCATTCGGGCGAGCTTGCACCCACGGGCAGGTCGCTGATGTCCACGCCGAGCTCGCCCGCCAGGGCGGCGCACAGCTGCAGGATGCGCGAGTTGTCCACGCAGGAGCCGTAGTGCAGCACGGGCGGGATGCCCAGGGCCCCGCACACGGCCTTGAGGCCCGGTCCGGCCATTTCCGCGCCCTCCGGCACAAGCAGGCCCGCCTTGCCAGCGGCGGTGGTCACGCAGCCGGTGACGAGGACCAGGATGTCCTTCTTGATGAGTTCCTTGGCCAGGCCCACGTTCATGGAGTCCTGCTGGAACTTGGGGTTGTTGCAGCCCACGATGCCCACCGCGCCGCGGATGCTGCCCGCCTTGATGGCGTCGATGAGCGGCGTGAGCGTGCCGCCCAGGGCGCGGATGACCGCCTCGTTGCTGAAGCCGGTCATGATGTCCACGGGCTCGCCGGGAATGCACACGCGGGCCTTGTCGCGCTTGGCGAAGCCTTCCACGGCGGTGGCGACCATCTCCTTGGCCTGCTTGAGCGCGTTGTGCGGGTGGATGTCGTAGTGGATGGCCCCGGTGAAGCGCGCCTTGTTGGCCGTGTCGAAGAACTTGGTGTGATAGCAGTGCGAGATCTGCACCAGACTCGGCATGATGCACTGGTAGTCCACAACGATGGCCTCCACCGCGCCGGTGATGATGGCCAGTTCGGTCATGAGGTGGTTGCCCGCCATGGGGATGCCCTGGCGCATGAGGAGTTCGTTGCCGGTGC
>CAYUOW010000117.1:0-6404 GCA_964446455.1 uncultured Desulfocurvus sp. | reverse complement strand
ACGAGTAGGAGCGCTCCCGTGACCGCCCCCCGCCCCCTGCCGGAGGTTTTTGACCTCATCGTGGTGGGCGCGGGCCATGCCGGGTGCGAGGCCGCTAGCGCGGCCGCGCGCCTGGGCCTGGCCACCCTGCTGCTTACCAGCAACATCGACCGTATCGGGCACCTGTCCTGCAACCCGGCCATCGGCGGCCTGGCCAAGGGCCACATGGTGCGCGAGATCGACGCCCTGGGCGGCCGCATGGGCCAGTGGGCCGACGCCGCAGGCATCCAGTTCCGCCAGCTGAACACCAGCAAGGGCCCGGCCGTTCGCTCCACCCGCGCCCAGATCGACCGGGCCGAGTACCTGCGCGTGGTCCAGGCCGAACTCTTCGCCCAGCCGGACCTCTGGATCATGCAGGACATGGCCACCGAGGTGCTGACTGATGCGGGCCGGGCCAGCGGCGTGCGCACCCGCATGGGCCAGGAGTTCAAGGCCCGCGCAGTGCTCCTGACCACCGGCACCTTCCTGTCCGGGCTCATCCACATCGGCATGACGCATTTTTCCGGCGGCCGCCTGGGTGACGCCCCGGCGCTGGGCCTGTCCGATTCCCTGCGTGGCCACGGCTTCGAGCTGGGCCGCCTCAAGACGGGCACACCGCCGCGCCTGCTCAAGAGCAGCATCGACTTCTCGGTCATGGAAGTGCAGCCCGGCGACGACCCGCCCACGCCCTTCAGCTTTCTGACCGACAGCGTGCCGCTGCCCCAGGTGCCCTGCCATCTGACGTACACCAACGAAAGCACCCATGCGGCCATCCGCGCGGGTTTCGACCGCTCGCCGCTCTTCTCCGGTGTCATCCAGGGCACGGGCGCGCGCTATTGCCCCAGCGTGGAGGACAAGATCGCCCGCTTCCCGGACAAGGATCGTCATCACGTGTTCATCGAACCCGAAGGCCTGGACAACCCGGAGGTCTATCCCAACGGCATTTCCACCAGCCTGCCGCTGGATGTGCAGAAGGCCCTCCTGAAGACCATCCCCGGCCTGGAGAACGCGGTCATCGCCCGGCCGGGCTATGCCATTGAATACGATTTCGTTCCGCCCACGCAGCTGTTGCCCACCCTGGAGAGCAAGCCGCTTCCAGGCCTCTACTGCGCAGGGCAGATCAACGGCACCAGCGGATACGAGGAAGCCGCCGCGCAAGGACTGTGGGCCGCGCTGAACACCTTCTGCGCGCAGAAGGGCCTGCCGCCCTTCCTGCTGCGCCGCGACCAGGCTTACATAGCCGTGCTGGTTGATGATCTGGTGACGAGCGGGACAAACGAACCCTACCGCATGTTCACCTCCCGCGCGGAGTACCGCCTGCTGCTGCGCGAGGGCAACGCCGACGCGCGGCTGACACCCATCGGCCGCGAACTCGGCCTGGTGGACGATGCCAGACAGGCGCGCTTCGCCGAAAAGATGCGCAGGCTGGACGCCCTGTTGGAGGCCTTCGACACGGTGCAGATCAAGCCCGACGCGCCCACGCGCGACATTCTGAACGCCATGGGCGCGGCCATCCCCGGCAAGGCCGTGAGCCTCTCCGCCCTGCTGCGCCAGCCGCAGATAGACATCCGTGCCCTGGCACCGCTCTACCCGGCCCTGGCGGACGAAAATCCCGAGGTGCTGGCCGAGGCCGAAACGCGCATCCGCTACCAGAGCTATCTGGAGAAGGAAGCCCTGCGCGTGTCGCAAAGCCGTGACATGGAGGACACGCCCCTGCCGCTGGACATGGCGTATGCTGAGGTGACAGGCCTGACGCGGGAGGCGGTGGAAAAGCTTTCGCGCGTGCGTCCGGCCACACTCGGGCAGGCTGGACGCATCTCCGGCATCACCCCGGCGGCCGTCACCTGCCTGGAGATCCACCTGCGCAAGCAGGAGCGCCAGGTCAAGTCAGCGGCCGCGTCTACGAGAGATCCGCGTCATCATTGACATTGCCCACCCAGGCACCTATTTCTTAAAGTTGCGCCCCATGGGGCAGCACAGGAACCTTTAAACCGGTCCCCTGGGACCACAAGCAAGAGGAGCCAGAGTCTTGGACGACGGGTCAAACGGCACAATACTTTCGGCCATCCGCAACCTGTTTCGCAAAACCGATTCCCCCTTGGATGAGATGTTCAAGGATGCGGTGGCCGAAGGCGAGATCAAGAGCGACGACGTGCGCATCCTGCAGAACGTCATCGAGCTGGAGGAGCGGCGCGTCAGCGAGATCATGATCCCCAGGCCGGACATCATCTGCGCCGAGCAGGACAGCACGCTGGCCGAAATCGCCGAGCTCATCATCCAGCACGGCCACTCGCGCATCCCCATCTATCGCGACAACCGCGACCACATGGTGGGCGTCGTCCACGCCAAGGACGTGCTGGGCCCCTTGCTGCTGCCCGCGGCCGAACAGCCCGCCATCGACACCATCATGCGCCCGGTGCACTTCGTGCCCGAGACCACGAACCTCAAGAGCCTGCTGCACGACATGCAGTCGCGTAAGATCCACCTTGTGGTGGCCCTGGACGAATACGGCGGCACGGCCGGCATGCTGACCATGGAGGACGTGCTGGAGCAGATCGTGGGCGACATCGGCGACGAATACGACGCCCTGCGCCCGGAGGACGTGCAGGCCCAGCCCGACGGCAGCCAGATCGTGTCCGGGCGGGTTTCCCTGGACGAGATCAACGAACTTTTCGGCCTTGACCTTTCCTCGGACCTGGTGGAAAGCATCGGCGGCCACTTGAGTGAAATCGCCGGACATATTCCGGCGGTGGGCGAAAGCTTCGACCTGGGCGGCTGGCGTTTCCAGGTGCACGAGGCCGACGCCAAACACATCGAAAGCCTGCGCGTGCTGCGCGCGGAGTAGGACCGCCCGTGCTCCAATCACCGCTGTTCTGGACCCTGGCCGCCGGCCTTGGGGCCCTGTTCGGCTACGCCAACCCCTGGGGCCAACTGCCCGCGCTGGCCCTGCTGCTGCCTGCGGCCCTGGCCATCCTTGGCCTTGCGGCCCCAACGCCCTGGACCGCCTTCAAGCACGCCTGGCGCGCGGGTTCCGTGGCCTCCCTGGCCTGCCTGTACTGGGTCTACTGGCCGGTGATGCACTACGGCGAGGTCAACTGGGCCCTGGCCCTGCCCGTGCCGCTTTTGCTGGCCATGGCCATGGGCTGCTATTACGGCCTCTTCGGCCTTGTGGCACAGTTGGCCAACCGCATTTCCCCCCTGCTGGGCACCCTGTTCCTGGGTCTGGTGTGGACCGCCATGGAACTGGCCCAGGCCAAGCTGCTCTCGGGCTTTGCCTGGCTCACCCTTTCCTCCGCCTTCGTGGCCTGGCCCATGTTCGTGCAGGCCGCCTCGATCATCGGCGCCTACGGGGTTTCCGGCGTGCTCGCCATGACAGCCGTGGGCCTGGTGCTGGGCACGCGCTCCAAAAGCTGCCTCGCCCTTGCCCTGTGCGGCGGCCTCGCCCTGGCCGGGTACGGTTGGCTGCGCATGGACACGTTCACGGAGACCACCCCGGCCCACAGCGTGGCCGTGGTCCAGGGCAACATCGACCAGAGCATCAAGTGGGACCCGACCTATCAGATAGGCACCGTGGAAAAGTACGTGCGTTTGAGCCGCGAGATAACGGCCAAGGCCAACCCGGAGCTCATCGTCTGGCCCGAGACCTCCATGCCCTTCTACTTCCAGGACGAAACGCCCCTGCGCGCGCCCGCCTTCGACTTGTTGCGCGGCGGCAAGGCGGCGCTCATCGTCGGTGCGCCCGCCTATGAACGCACCACAGGGCCCGGCTCCTTCGTGCTCTTCAACCGCGCCTTCCTGCTCACCCGGGAAAGCATGAGCATGAACTGGTACGACAAGGAGCATCTGGTACCCTTTGGCGAATATGTGCCCCTTGGCGGTCTGCTGCCCCTGAACCAGCTCGTTTCCGGCGTGGGCGACTTCGTCCCCGGCCGCAACGAGAAGGCCCTCAAGGCCGGCGACCTTGCCTTGGGCGTGCTCATCTGCTATGAAGCCATATTCGCGGACCTTGCCCAGAACCGTGTGGCCCAGGGCGCGAACGTGCTGATCAACATCAGCAACGACGCCTGGTTCGGCGCGACCTCCGCCCCGCACCAACACCTGCAGCTGACGGCGCTCCGGGCCATCGAACAGGGCCGTTACGTGGTGCGCAGCACCAACACCGGCCTTTCCGCGTTCATCGATCCCCTGGGACGCATCACCCTTGCCGGGCCGCAGTTCCAGGAACTGGCCGCCGCCGGCATGGTGCACCCGCGCGCGGAGCTGACGCCGTTCCACCGCTGCTACGCGTGGCTGTTCGCGGGTCTTGGGATCCTGCTGGCCATTTTCGCCGTTCTCATCATCCGGGGCGCCGCAAGCTCCGGTCAAAACCGCAGCCTGCGCTAGCAGCCCCTGCATACGACACGAAACATGCTGCAATTCGCCGATCTGAAGACCCAGGGCTTGTCCCTCCTCGACCAGTTTGAAACGCTCTGGGGGCGTCTTTGACTCCGCGGAAGCCCGCGAACGCCTGATGGAGATCGAAGCCCAGCTTTCCAAGCCTGGCGCCTGGGATAAACCCGACCTCTTGACCCCCGTGCTGCGCGAGAAGAGCGCACTGGAGTTCAAGCTCGCCATGTATGGCGACCTTTCCCAGGCCAAGGCCGACGTGGACGACTGGCTGCTGCTCGCCCAAGAGGACCAGAGCCAGGACGCCCTGGAAGCCCTGAGCGACAACCTGGCCCTGCTGCGCAAGCGCCTGGACGACACCGAACTGGCTACGCTCTTGAACGGTCCGGACGACAACAGCCCGGCCATCCTGGAGATACACCCCGGCGCGGGCGGCGTGGACGCCCAGGACTGGGCCGAGATGCTTTTGCGCATGTATCTGCGCTGGGCCGAGGCGCGCGGCTTCCAGGTGGACGAACTGGACCGCCTCTACGGCGACGAGGCGGGCATCAAGAGCGTGACGCTCCAGATTTCCGGTCCTTACGCTTACGGCCTGCTCAAGGGCGAGGCCGGCATCCACCGGCTCATCCGCATTTCCCCCTTCGACGCCTCCGGCCGCAGGCACACCGCCTTCGCCTCGGTGGACGTGTACCCGGACATCGACACGAACATCGAAATCGACGTGAAGGAAGAGGATCTGCGCATCGACGTGTTCCGTGCCAGCGGCCCCGGCGGCCAGCACGTGAACCGCACCAACTCCGCCGTGCGCATCACCCACCTGCCCACCAACATCGTGGTGCAGTGCCAGAACGAGAAGTCACAGCTCAAGAACAAGATCCTGGCCATGAAGGTCCTGAAGGCCCGGCTGTACGAACGGGAGATCAAGGAGCTGGAGGCCAGCAAGAAGGCCGACTACGCCAGCAAGGACGCCATCGCCTTCGGCAGCCAGATCCGCACCTACACGCTGCAGCCCTACCGGCTGGTGAAGGACCACCGCTCCAGCTTCGAGGATTCGAGCGTGGACGCGGTGCTGGACGGCCGTCTGGACGAGTTCCTGCGCGCCACCCTGCTGCACGTCCATGGGGAGAGGAAGTCCGCCAATGGTTGATGACAAGCTGGTCCGCGAGCTTGGCGGCATAGAGGCCGCCTGCGCCACCGGCGCGGATGACGGCGGCGTTCCCCTGTGCCTGTACCGGGTGGTGAGCGGCCTGTCGCACGAGGCCTGGCAGCAGTTGAAGGAAGAACTTGCCCTCGGCGCCTGGCGATCGGCCCCGCACCACGCCCTCTTGGCCCCGTCCGACGAAGCGCAGCTGCTGCGTTTTCTTTCCTGCGAGATGGACCGCGCGCGGCTGTGCCAGCAGCCCCTGGCCCTGGCCCTGGTGGAGTCCGAGGATGCCGAGGCCTTTGACACCGTGTTCGAGCTGGCCCGCGCCCAACTGCGCAGCTTCGACCTTGCCGCCCGGTTGAACAGCGGGGCCATCGCCCTGGTGCTTTCCGGCACGCCCCTGGCCGCGGCCGAGCGCCTCGTCGGGGCCATGCTGCGGCGCATCCGCCAGATCAGCGAGCCGACCCTGGTCTGCTCTGCCGGACTGGTGGGCTACGGCGGCCTGGTGCAACTCACGGCCGAGGCGCTCCTTGAACGCGCGGAAAAGTCCATCGAGGACGCTCGCCGCCTGGGCGGCAACCGCCTTGAGGTGGCCCCAAGCGCCGACGCCGTGCTGGCCTCGCGCGAGACCCTTGTGCGCGCAAGCGAGAAACATTTCCTTTTCACCGGCAAGAAGCTGCCGGAATAGCAGGATAAGACATGGACTCCATCAATCCCGGCAAGACCGTCAGCCTCTGCGTCATGAGCGGCAAGGGCGGCGTGGGCAAGACCAACCTCTCCCTGAACCTCGGCTTCGCCCTGCGCGACATGGGCCATAAGCTGCTGCTCATGGACTGCGACCTGGGCCTGGCCAACC
>CAYUOW010000116.1:0-6670 GCA_964446455.1 uncultured Desulfocurvus sp. | reverse complement strand
CGTGGTGCCCGCGAGCCTGAGCCCGCTTTTGCAGAACAGCGTGGCCGTGGGCGGGTTCACGGCCTTCATCCTGAGCACCGTCGCCTACCTGTCGCCCAAGAAGGGCGTCGTCGGCGTGTTCCGGGCGGATGTCTCGGAACTGGCGAACCTGCAGAAGCTGCTGGCCTCCGGGCGGCAGCGCCTGGGGCTTTCGGACGCCATGTTCAACGTCCTGTCCCTGTGCTGCGAGGAAGTCTTCTGCCACATGGTGGGCGAGGGCGCGAAGGAGGGCGGGCAGAGCCTGACCCTGCGCATCTCCAAGACGGAGGAAGGCTATTTCACGGAGATGGTCTGCGGCCACATGATGGACGACATCAACAACTTCGCCCTGCCGGAATCGCTCCTGCAGGCCTCCGCAGACGAGCTGAATCAGCTGGGGCTGGTGCTGTTCTCGCAGTACGCGCGCAACGTGAAGCACCTGGAGATTTCCGGCTACTCCTACATTTCCTTCGAGGTGTAGGGCACCCCAAGCGCAGAAGGGGCCGCGGGAGCGGGCCTAGGCCGGGGGAGAATCCACAGCGCCGGGCACGGGCGGTGGCGGCGCCTGGATCGCGCCGAATTTCAGAAGCAATTCCGACAGCTTGGCCTTGACGTTCTGGGTGGTGCGGGCCACCTGGGCCAGGTCGATGGCCACCAGGAAGTCGCGCCGGAAGGGCGCGGTGTCCCACAGCTTGCGCACCTCGGCCTGGAGGGGCTCCTCCAGCTGCAGCACCTGCACGATGGACGCCAGTTGCTGCGGAGTGCGCGTCTTGAACAGCAGCATGTCCGGCCGGGTGGGGTCGGCCATCCATATCTGGCTCTTGCGGATGCGCGTCATGCCCCTGCTGGCCAGGGCGTCCACGGCGGGCAGGGGGCTGCGGCGCAGGGCCGCGGTCTTGATGGTCACCTTGGCGCCCTCGTCGCGGGCCTTTTCACGCAGCAGCCCGACAAAGGCGCTTTCCAGCAGGAAGAACAGCACGCGCTCCAGGGAGTCGATGGACAGCCCCTGGGCCAGGGCGCGCACGGCGTCCAGCTCGTCGGAGCGCAGGCTGCCCAGGGCGGCGAGGAAATCCTCCCGCGATTTGCTCAAGACCAGCACCGCGCCCAGGGCCAGGGCCACGGCCTGCTCCATGAGGAAGGGCAGGGGGTGCTTCTCCGTCGCCTCCTGTCCGGCCGCGCGGGCCTGCATGGCCCGGAACAGGCTCTCGGCCACGGGGTCCATGCACACGATGAGCGCGGCGCTTTCCAGGTGCTCCAGCAGCATGTCGCCCGGCAGAAAGCCCAGCCCCTTGAGCAGGCAGGCCTGCACCACCTTGCGCACGGCCAGGCGGTCCGGGGTCTGCGCGCTGGCCTTGGCGAAGCCGGTCTGCACGCGGGTCTGCTCGATCACTCCCGGGCTGTCGTGCAGGGTGGCGAGCACATCGTCGAACAGGTAGCGCACCACCACGGACTGGCCGTCCTTGGACAGGTGGAACTTGCCCTCGCTGGTCAGGTGGTCGTAGCCCTCGGCCACGTGCTGGGCGATGAAGCGCTCCGCGAATTCGCGCCAGAAGCCCTGGTCGAACTCGTTGCTTTTGAGGATCTCCGCGAACTGGGAGAGGCCCGGCGCGCCGAAGTGGCGCATGATGAGCTCCTCGAAATTGTCGGTGGTGAGGCCCATGGCGAAGACCATGCCCTGCACGCTCTTGACCAGCAGCGACTCGGTGTTGCGCAGCTGGGCCGTGGTCTGCTCGATGGCGGCCTGGTCCGAGGCGGCGGTCTCCTTGTCCAGGCGGTTCAAGAGCACGGGAAAATTGCCGGCCAGCTTGCGCAGCACGGACTCGGCCGGGTGGTCGGACCTGCGGCAGAGCAGGGTCACGATGCTCTGCTGCTGCGTGGCCAGCATGGGGTATTCGCTGATGCCCCCGCTGTTGACCTCGATGAAGGAGAGCAGCAGTTCGCGCTCCAGAACCTCGCGCAGGGCGCAACGCTCCTTCAACGGGCGCATCACGGCCAGATAGGCCTCCAGGCGCGCGGGCCAGGGGGGGCGGGCGTCATGGGGCTGTGCGGCGGGAGTCTCGTCCACTGCTGCTCCTGGGGTCTTTATTTCGTCCGGAGGGCCAGCTCCGGAACTGCGTACTTCTACGTTGGAGTAATCACCATCACTTCGGCCTGTTTGGGGGAAAAATCAAGACCCCGGCCGGGGAAAATCCAAGCGGCCGGGAAGAATACGGCGATTTTGCGGCAGGACTACAGGCCGGAGCCGAAATTCAGGGCGTCGGGCCGGTGGAAGTACAGCTCCACGCGTCCGTTGGTGAGCTTGTTCTCGGCGGTGGTTTCCGGGCGCAAGGGGCGCGTGGACCCGTAGGAGATGGCCCGCACCCGGGTGGGGAGGATGACCCCATTGCTGGTGATGTGCCCGGCGGCCGCCGCGGCGCGCGCGCCGGAAAGCTCCCAGGGCGAGGCGAAGGAGCCGCCCGCGTGCTCCTGCAGAGAGGCATGCCCGCGCACCAGGAGGTCCATGTTGTATTCCTTCAGCACATCCACTGCCTCATCCAACACGCGCTTGGCCTCCGGGGTGAGCTGGGCCGAGCCGGGGCGGAACATGGCGCTGTTGTTGATGCGCAAGAGCACGCCCGTCTCGTCGGAGGAGAGTCCGCTCTGGCTCATGAGCTCCGGGTTGTCCAGGATGAGCCGTTTGAACTTGGAGGCGATTTCGAAGCGCTGGGACTGGGTCTGAGTGTCGTCCGGCTTGGGGATGCCGCGCAGGGCACGGTCCGCCGTGTTGGCGTTCACGTCCAGCTTCATCACCGGGCCGCCCGGGCCGCTGGTGTCGGAGGAAGGCTGGAAGTAGGTGGAGAGCACCATCTTGGTCTCGGGCGGGATCATGTTCATGATCCACATGAGCAGGAAGAAGGCCATCATGGCCGTGACGAAGTCGGCGTAGGCCACCTTCCAGGAGCCGCCGTGGAATTTTTTGCGCGCCATGCCTCTGCTCCCCGGGCGCTAGCGGCCCTTGAGGGATTCCTCCATCTCGAAGAAGGTGGGACGCACGTCCTCCGGGATGGCTCTGCGGCCGTACTCCACGGCCATGACCGGGCTTGAGCCCGCAACGGCGGCGGTGATGGCGGCCTTGATGACGTTGAAGTAGGCGTTGCGCTCCTGGGCCAGGTTCTCCAGCTTGATGGCCATGGGCCCGAAGAAGCCGTAGCAGAACAAGACGCCCAGGAAGGTGCCCACCAGGGCCGCGCCGATGCTGTGGCCCAGCACCTCGGGCGGCTGGCTTATCTGCCCCATGGTGAGGATGACGCCGAGTACCGCGGCCACGATGCCCAGGCCCGGCAGCGATTCGGCCATCTTGCTGATCATGGTGCTGGTGCCCTCGGCCTGGTCCATCATGGTCTCCATGTCGAGCTTCATGAGCTTTTCTATCTCGCTCTGGTCGCCGGTGGTGATGAACACGCGCAGGGTGTCGCAGATGAAGAGCACCACGGCCGGGTCTTTCACCACCAGGGGATAGTGGGAGAAAAGAAGGCTGTCCTGCGGGTGCTCCACATCGCGCTCGATGCTGGCCACGCCTTCCTTGCGCATTTTGACGAACAGGACGTTGAGAAGATTCAGAAGTTCCGAGTAGTTCTGCCTGCTGTAGTAGCGCATGGAAAGGATGAGCCGGATGCTTCCAAGCACCTGCATGAACATGGCGCGTGAAGAGCCGATGAAGAAGGCGCCCAGCACGGCGCCAAAGATGATCATGAATTCCGCAGGTTGGAAAAGCACCTGCAGCGGGCCTTTTTCCACGGCAAAACCGCCGATGACGGCCGCAAGAACCACTACTATGCCGATCAGTGTGAACATGGGGCAACCTTCCACTGCTTCTGCGTTGCGGACATAAACGTTATACTCGCGGCAGCAGGGTGTCCAGTTCCAGAAGCAGGCGTTCCATGCGCAAACCGCGCGCTCCGGCGCGCTGGGGCACGCGCTCCATCAGGGTCACCTCGTTGCACCAGGCCGCCAGCTCGCGGATGGCGTGCTTGGCCACGTAAAAGAACGTCAGGCTCTTGTCGTCGCGGTCCGGCTGGCCGCGGTACAGGATGTTCATGGCCATGGAGAGCGCGCCGTCCTCGGCCTCGCGCACGGCCACGGGGACCACGCCCAACAGAAGCGCCAGGGGGTGCTCCTCCTGGGCGGAGAGGGGCTGCGAGAGCTTGAGGTAGACATAGCACAGGCAGTCATCCGACCTGAGCCGCGCGATCGCCTCGTCGAGGCCTTCGGGCCGGGCCAGGGTCAGCTTGAGCCCGCTGGCCGAGATGTCTTCCAGGCGTATGGCCGGAGAGTCCGCGCCGCAACGCAGGTCCGGCCGGCCCAGCTCAAGCAGGTGCAGACGCGTGGGGGTATGGGAGGGCCGGACCCACAGCGCCGCCTCCTGGAACAACGACCGGGGCACCGGCACGCGCAGGTTCTGCCGGTCCGCCATGCTGCCTTGCCGTTCCATGGGAACCTCTACGGGTAAAGTGTTATTTGACAACATGATGTGAATGCCATGAAGCATTTGGAATGGCAAGGGCGTGCCGCGGGAAGCCGACGGAACCTGGCTCCAGGCAGCGGTTGAGCCGACGGCTTTGCATTTCTCCGCTTTCGGGCTACACTGGGAAAATACGATGGGGGGCGGACGGATGCGGTTTCTCGACTATGTGCGGCAGCAGGGCTACAGGCGCTACACCGGAACGGTGTCGGCCGCCGTGTATGTCTATTTCCGTTGCGAGAACCCTGGCCGCGCCCAGTGGTACTTCAAGCCCGGCAGCTTCCAGTGCGCGGGCTGCAAGGCCCAGTGCGAAACCGACAGCCCCGACGGCTTCCAAACCTTCCTCACCATGGATAACCGCGATGCCCAACGTGATCTTTGAGCGCCTTCTGCCCCGTTTGCGGGGCGTTGCCCTGGCCGCGGGCCTGTTTGTTTGCCTGCTTGCCCCCGCCCCGGCCGAGGCCGCGGGCGACGACCTGAAGCTCAACCTGTGCAAGCAGGTGCTTGCGCGCATGCTGTGCAAGAAGACGAGCGAATTCGGCTATGTGGGTAAGCTTGAGGAAGGCGTGTACGTCATCAGCGTGTTCTACGCCTCCAAGAACTCCGAGCTTTTGTGCGCCGTCACCCCGGACGGCCAGGTCATCGTGCAGGACCGCACCTGGCGGGCCATGCGCCGGGTGATGCACTACGAGCCGGACTATGAGGGCCGCTGCCTGGTGTCCAACTATTCCTCGCCCGACTGCCCCGTCAAAGGCGCCATCAAGGTCTGCCCGCCCAAGGGCCCGCAGGATCCCAAGGACCAGGCCAAGGAGACCTTCTGGAACCGGCCCGTGCCCAAGATTCTTGAGGAAGAGTACAAGGCCATGAGCGCGCGCGAGCAGCAGAACGCCACCGCGCCCCAGCCCCCGGCCGAGGGCGGCGAGAAGTAGCGGCGGGATTTTTTCCGCGGGGTGAATCAGGCTCCGCGCCTTTCGGGTTGCATAGAAGTGTAAAAACGGGGATACTCTGCGCATGATCGATTCTGCGCAGCCGATGCCGGAGCCCCGGGCCAGCAAAGCCATCTTCGTGGCGCGGCAGCCCATCTTCGACGCCAAGGAAAAGGTCTGGGCCTACGAGCTGCTCTTCCGCAGCAGCGGCCAGGCCAAGACGGCGGACGTGGCCGAGGACGACTTGGCCACGGCCTCGGTCATCGCGGACGGCTTCGCCCTGGCCTTCAGCGGCATGGACAAGAGCCGCAAGGCCTTCATCAATTTCCCCCAGCGCCTGCTCCTGGACGACACGGTCTACGCCCTGCCCAGGGAGATCTGCGTGGTGGAGGTGCTGGAAACCATCACCCCCACCCCGGAGATGATCGCCTCCCTCAAGAACATCAAGAAGCACGGCTACATCCTTGCCCTGGACGACTACGTGGGCCAGCCCGGCTACGAGGAGGTCCTCCGCCTGGCGGACATCGTGAAGGTGGATGTGCTGGGCATGGAGTCGGAGCGCCTGCGTCAGGTGAGCGCAAGCCTTGGCAAGTACGGCTGTCGCCTGCTGGCGGAGAAGGTGGAGGACCGCGCCACCTACGAGCTGACCAAGCAGCTGGGCTTCTCCCTGTTCCAGGGCTTTTTCTTCAGCCGCCCGGAGACCATGACCGGCAGCAAGGTGCCCACCCCGGTGCTGGCCAAGATGCGCCTGCTGCGCGCCCTGGCCGGGGAGGACTTCGACGTGCGCGAACTGGGGCGGATCATCTCCACCGACCCCAGCGTGAGCTACCGCCTGCTCAATTTCATCAATTCCGCCGCCTTCTCCCTGCGGGCCAACATCCAGTCCATCGGCCAGGCCCTTACGCTGCTTGGCCGGCAGCAGATCAAGCAGTGGTTTTTGGCGGTCATCATCTCCGACTTCGATTCCTCGGCCAAGGTGCAGGAGGCCGCCTACAGCTCGCTGCAGCGCGCCCGCTACCTGGAGAGCATGGGCAAGCTGTACAAGTCTTCGCAGTTCCCCGCGGAAACGCTGTTCCTGCTCGGCCTGTTCTCCAAGCTCGACGTGCTGCTGGCCCAGCCCATGGACAAGCTTCTGCAGAACATCCCCCTGGACAAGAACGTGGAGGCCGCGCTTTTGTCCAAGCCCTCCCCCTACTGGTCCTGGCTGTCCCTGGTGGAGGACATC
>CAYUOW010000115.1:0-6815 GCA_964446455.1 uncultured Desulfocurvus sp. | reverse complement strand
CGCAAGGCGTTTTCCTTGGATAGTGCTGCGAAGGGACTGGCCGGGCCGAGCGGACGCTCGCCCCGGCCATTCCCTTCGCCATGCGGGTCCAGGGGGTGCATACCCCCTGGCGGGGCCTGGGGGCAGCGCCCCCAGCCTCTCTCCCCCCTTGCCCCTCTCCTTGCTCCTTGCCTCCGCCCGCGCTACAATTCGCCCATGCTGCTCGACCTCAAGATCGCCCTGGCCTCGCTGTCGGCCCACAAACTGCGCGCTGTGCTGGCCATGCTGGGGGTGTTCCTGGGCGCGCTGTCCTTCAACGGCGTGGAACACGTTGCGGCAGCCATGTACAAAAACGCCGAGGCCGAGGCCGAAAAGCTGGGGCCGGGCCTGTTCGCCGCCCTGGCCGGGCAGGTGCGCTTCACGCGGGAGGGCGGCGCGCGCAACCAGGGCTTCCAGCGCACCTTCACGGTGCAGGACGCACGGGCCCTGGAGGCCGGGGTGCCGGGCGCCCTGGGCCTTGCGCCGTTTTTGTCCAGCACCATGCCCATCCGCGCAGGCGGGGTGACGGTGACCACGCAGATGGTGGGCACCTGGCCCAGCTATGTGCAGATACGCAGCTTCCAGGCGGAATTCGGCCGTTTTCTGACGGACCAGGACGTGACGGACATGGAGCGCGTGGCCGTGCTGGGCCGCAAGATCGCGGAGCGGCTCTTCGGCGTGCCGGAGGCGGCCATCGGACGCGAGGTGCTGGTGTTCCGCGCGCGCTTCGTGGTGGTGGGCGTCATGGAGGCCAAAGGCCGCGACTTGACTGGCACGGACCAGGACGAGCAGACCTTTTTGCCTCTTTCGACCTTCATGCGCCGGGCGGCCAACCAGACCTGGATCACGGGCGCATACCTGCGCCTGGCCGAAGGCGCGGACCTGGAGCAGGTGAAGGCCGCGGCCAGCGCGATTCTGCGGGAGCGGCACCATCTGGAGGGCAAGAAGGACGACTTCAGCCTGCTGACGCCTTCCGACGCCATGCAGCTGCGGCGCGAGGCGCTGGACCTGGTGCAGACGCTCGGGGCCATCACCTCGGTCATTTCCTTTGCCGTGGGGGCCATGGGCATCCTGTCCATCATGGTGCTCATGGTGCAGGCCCGGCGCACGGAAATCGGCATCCGCCGGGCCGTGGGCGGCAGCCGGGGGCACATCACGCGGCAGTTCCTGCTGGAAGCGGGCATAATGGCCGGAACCGGCGGGGCCTGCGGGGTTGCGGCCAGCATCATGCTGGTGGAGGCGGTGTGCGCGCTGGCGGGCTTTCCCTATGTGTTCGAGCCCGTGTTCAGCCTGGGCACCCTTGTGGGCTCCGTGCTGCTGGGGCTTGCGGCCGGGGCCTACCCGGCCAGGCAGGCCGCGGCCATCGAGATCCTGGACGTGCTTTCCGCGTAGAGTTCTCTAGCCCACGAAGAACTCGCTGCCCGCGCTCTCGAACAGGCGCTTGCAGTCCTTCTTCAGGGTGAACAGGTCGGGATCACGCAGCATGGTGTCCAGAAGCTTCACCAGCACCCTCCGGGTGATCTCGCCCACCAGCACGCCCTGGGCATCCACCACGGGCAGGGCGGTTATCCTGCGCTCGCGCAGCAGCAGGCGCGCATCGAGAAACACGCCGCCAGGGGCCACGGTGGGCAGGTCGTGGCGCATGATGCGCGACACGGGCGTGTCCTTCTTGTCCATGAGCACGCAGTTGATGCGCTTCAGGGCGTCGGCCTCGGGGATGTCGCCGCGCTCGTGGCCGCAGACGGTCTCCGGCTCCATGAACAGGGCCAGAATCTCCATCATGGTGACCACGCCGAGCAACTTGCCTTCCGCGTCCACCACATAGGTGTAGCGCGAGCGGCTGCCGGGGTTGGCGTACCATTCGATGAGTCGGGAAACGGGTTCGTCGGGGCCGACCCGGGTGGGGTCGTGCCGCATGATCTGCTCGATGCGCATGGGGCACCTCCAGCGCTAGAGGGGGGAGACGATCACCTTACATAGTGCGGCTGATGTCTCCCCGCGTCAAGTGCGCGCAGGGGTCGCCGGTGCGGCTCAGCGGCCGGGGGCCTTGGCCTTGAAGGCGGCCACGCGGGCGTCCAGCCCCTCGCGGTCCACGCGGGTCAGATCCTTGGCCACCACGTCGCGGTGTTGCTTGGCCTCGGGCAGGCCGTGCTGCGCGGCCAGGGAAAGCCAGTAGTAGGCCTGGGACGGATTCTTGGTCAGAGCCTGGCCTTCCTGGTACAGAAGCCCCAGGTTGTACTGGGCCTTGGGGTCGCCCAGCTCCGCCGCGCGGGTGAGCAGCGCCTCGGCCTCGACCGGGTCCTTGGCCACGCCCTTGCCCTCAAGCAGCATGAGCGCCAGGTTGCACATGGCCCCGGTGTGATTGCGGTTGGCGGCCTCGCGGTACCAGCGCAGTGCGGCGCCGGGGTTGGCCGGCACGCCCTGGCCCTGCTGGCAGTGCAGGGCGAAGGAATACTGCGCCCGCGCGTGGCCCGCGTTGGCGGCGCGCTCCAGCCAGTGGGCGGCCTTGGCCGTGTCCTTCTTGACGCCGATGCCCTGGGCGTACATCTGCGCCAGCAGGTACTGGGCCCTTGGGTGGTCGGCCTCGGCGGCCTTCTGCATCCACTGGGCGGCCTTGGCGTCGTCGCGCTCGATGCCCTGCCCGCGCGAATAGGCCAGGGCCAGGTTGTACATGGCCCGCACATGGCCCTTTTTCGCCGCGCCTTCATAATATTGCACGGCCTGGCCCAGGTTCATGGGCACGCCGTTGCCGGAGCTGATGAGCTCGGCCAGGTTGTACATGGCGGCCTCTTTGCCCTGCGCGGCGGCCTTCTCGTACAGCCCGGCGGCCTGGGTGGCGTTCTGGGCCACCCCCTGGCCGAGGTCGTAGGCCAGGGCCAGGTTGAACTGCGCTTCGGCCAGTCCCTTGTCCGCAGCCATGGTCCACCAGCGCACGGCCTCGGCCGGGGATTTGTGCACGCCATCGCCTGTGGCCAGCATCACGCCAACCTTGTTCTGGGCGTGCACATCGCCCGTCTGGGCCCTGGACAACAGTTCGCGGAATTTCGGGGAGGTCGGCGTGGCGTCGGGCTCCAGTACGGAGGGCTGGGCCGGGGAAGTCTTATTTGCGGCCGCCTCGTGGGGCGGCAGGACCAAGGCGCACAGGGTCACGGCCGCGAAAAGCGCGGGCCGGAGCACGGCGGTGCGCCGGGAGGGAGTACTGAAGGGTGCCGGTTGCGTCACAGAGTAGAAAACCTCCTGAAGGCGTGCGGGCCGGGCAGTCCCGGCGGTTCCGGGCCACACTCTAGGCTGAGCGGGACCTGTTGTCCACACTTGTGACGCCCGACCTCCCGTCTTGTCTGCACTGTCATAACTATGCCAAAAGCAAAGCAACTACTGCAACGCGACTACATTTCCTCATAAATGAAAAATATTTATATGTAGAAAGTGCTTTTACAAAAAGCAAATAGGTAAACCTATAGCAGCTTGTGCGAGAAAATCCTGGACAGACACTTGTGCGTCACCTAGATATTCACCAATCGATGCTCACAAATTTTCATCGCTTGCGCCATGCAATTCAGGAGGGTGACGATGCAGTGTCTGTTTCTTTTCAGGGATTCTTCAGGGCGGCTTCCAACGGCACAGGAGCTGCGCAGCTGCGGATTCCGGGTGTCCCGGGCCGCCCTGCCGGAGGAGCGGGCCCCGGACCGCACGGAGCCGTATGCCCTGGGCCTGGCCCTGGCGGCCGAGCCGCACACGGCCTACGGCGATGGGGCGGACGGGAGCCAGGAGGCGGCGGCTGGAGCCTGACCGGAAAAAGCAAAGCTCCCCAGACCCGCGGGGGGCCAAGGGAGCCTGTTCTTCCACGTATGCGCCGGGCTACGCCGTCTGGATGGGGATGCGGCGCGGCGCGGCCTTCTCAAGTCTAGGCAGGTGGATCATGAGCACGCCGTCCTTCAGGTTGGCCTTGATGCCCTCGCGGTCCACCAGATCGGAGAGGGCCACGGCCCGGACGTATTCGCCAGGGCCGAACTGCACCTCCAGGAAGGTCTCCTTCTCCGCCGCGCCCTGCATGGCGCGCCCGGTCACCAGGAGCTCGTTCTCGTTGATGTCTATCTTCAAATCCTCACGGCGCACGCCGGGGATGTCCATGTACACGTAGAACCCGTCCTCGCGCTCCAGGATGTCCGTGGCCGGACTCACGCGGGGCAGGGGCTTGGCCTCGGTCTTGCTGTCTGCTGCTTCGGTCATGGCGTACCTCCTTGCTGAACCCGCGGCCCTAGGCCACGTCGATGCTGATCTTGCGGGGAATGCACTCCGAGCACTTGGGCAGGGTGACGGTGAGCACCCCGTCCACCAGCGTGGCCTTCACCGCGTCTCGGTTCACGGGCACGTTGAGCCCCACCACGCGCTGGAAGAATCCGGCCGGGCGCTCCTGGCGGTAGTACTTGCCCTGCTCCGTGGGGCGTTCGCCCTTGATGACCAGGCTCTTGTCGGTGAGGGTCAGTTCCAAGGCGTCGAGCGGCAGCCCGGGCAGTTCCGAGCGCACATAATAGGCGGTCTCGTCCTCGCTCAAATTCAGCGGCGGATAGGCCATCCTGCGCCCATCGGAGAACTGCGGCTTGAAGAAGTCCTCAAACAGCCGCTCGAAGCGGCCAGGGAAGTTATACAGGGAATTGAAGTCAAGCACCATAGCGCTACCTCCTTTGCGGATGTTGTGAGCGAAAAATAGGCATGCCGGTGATGCAGTCAAGATAGTTTTCAACAGATTTTTGCTTCAAGAGTGTGCCGCAAGACGATTTCTCAACAGAAACAACGTCACAATGCGCCATGCTGGGGAAAGGGTATTGAGGAAAAATGGAGGACAAGTTTGTGCGCCGCGTTCCGGTTATTCCGGGTGTCCCCGGCCCACCTTTGTCCGGGCCTATTGGGTCACTTTTGCGGCGCACTGCGCTCTTTCTTGGCGAGGGGCGGCTCGATCCGCCATTCTGTGGGAGAATGCCATGGAGCTATTCGAGTACACCCTCCGTTGCCGTTGCTGCCTGGGCCCCGCCTCCGGACCTCCCGAAGCGGCCTCTGACCTAAATGGTAAGCACGGCCCACGCGTTGTAAAGCCCCCAGGGCCGAACATCCTGCGCCCCTCCCGCGCAGGGTGCAGATTCCCCTTGCCAGCCGGGGCGCTGCTGGGCAATCTACAGCAAAATGATCCCCCAGGAGGACCGCGCCCGACCATGCGCAGCCCCAATCTTTCCCTCACGGCATTGGCCCTGGCCGCGGCGCTTCTGGCCGCGCCCGCCCAGGCTGGCAAGCCCGCCCAGCCCGCACATGCGGACTGCCAGCAGCTCATGGAGCTCTACCGCGCCTGCCACCGCCTGGGCCTGCAGTCCGGCAGCGCCGTCACCTGCGAGGAGTCCGCGGGCGACTACGTCATGCGCACCGCCTCGCGCTCAGGCAAGGCCACGCCGTCCTCCCGCGCCCTGGCGGAACTCGTGTGCTCCACCGGCTGCGAGGACGCGGCCACTGGCCAGGCACTGGCCACGCCGCAGGAATTTTCCGAGGCTTTCTGCGATCCCGTTCCCGCCACCAAAGCCCAAGGAGGCCGTCCATGACCAGTCCCGTATACTTCTGGAACCTGCGCGCCAGCCTGAAGGCGCCCTACCCCGAACGCATCCGCCGCCTGCTGGACCGCACCAAGTTCGCCGAGAGCATCGACGGCGGCGAGTTGACCGCCGTGAAGCTGCACTTCGGCGAGCGCGGCGTCACCAGCCACGTGCAGCCGCTCATGCTCAAGCCCATCATCGACTTCCTGCTGAAGGCCGGGGCCAAGCCCTTCCTCACCGACGCCAGCACCCTGTACGTGGGCCAGCGCGGCGAAGCCGTCTCCCACTCCATGCAGGCCGCCCTGCATGGCTTCGACCCCCTGCTCATGGGCGCGCCGGTGATCATCGCCGACGGCCTGAAGGGCGCCAGCCAGGAGGCCCTGCGCGTAAAGGGCGGCAAGCACATGAAAAAGGCCTTCATCGCGGCCGACATCGCCAATGCCGACCTCTTCGTCTCCGTGAACCATGCCAAGGGCCATGAACTGGCGGGCTTCGGCGGCGCGCTGAAGAACATCGGCATGGGCAGCGCCTCCAAGCAGGGCAAGATGCAGCAGCACGTCACCACCGGCCCGCTGGTCATGGTCGACAAGTGCAAGGGCTGCGGGGCCTGCGTGCCCATGTGCGCCTCGAAGGCCCTGGCCCTGACGGATTCCCTCGAAGGCAAGGGCCAGAAGATCCTCCTCGACTCTAGCCGCTGCATCGGCTGCGGGGCCTGCTTCCTGGCCTGCAAGCACGGCGGCCTGGAAATCAACTGGAAGACCGACGTGGCCGCCTTCCTGGAACGCATGATGGAATACGCCGCCGCAGTGCTGCAGCCGCGCACCAAGCCCTGCCTGCACATCAACTTCGTCACCTGCGTCACCCCGGACTGCGACTGCATGGGCTTCTCCGACGCGTGCATCTGCCCGGACGTGGGCATCCTGGCCTCCCTCGACCCCGTGGCCATCGACCAGGCCAGCATCGACCTCATCAACAAGGCCGAGCCCCTGTGGCCCAGCCACCTGCCCAAGGGCCTGAAGGCCGGCGACGACAAGCTGCGCGCCCTGCGCCCGCACCTGCCCGAGGCCATGGGCCTGGACTACGCCGAGGCGCTGGGCCTGGGCACCCGGCAGTACGAACTGATCGCGCTGTAGCTTCAACAAGGCAAAGGCGAGAAAAAGAGGCAACCGGGGGGAAACCTTTCTGGAGAAAGGTTCTCCCCCCGGACCCCCTTTCCAA
>CAYUOW010000114.1:0-7153 GCA_964446455.1 uncultured Desulfocurvus sp. | reverse complement strand
CCGCCCGGTGGGAAATGGCCGTGACCGCACCACGCGGTGGACCCCGGGCGGGAAAGGGAAAGAAACGGCAAAGCCCCTCCCCCTTTGTTTTATCCGCGTCCCCTAGCACGCCGCCCCCCCCTTCGTCGAGTGCGGCGAGGGGCGGCCGGCGGCGCTCCGGCCACGTACACCGCGTTTACGCAGTTGCGCAGCGGCGCGCATCGCAGTATTGCGCCCGGTCAGGAAGCATATGCGCGGGACGTACAACGCCCCCTTTGGAGGAAGAATGCCGGGCAAGATTCTCATGGTCGAGGGAGCGGCGAACCCGCTGGGGAACACACAGGAACGCTTGGCGAAGCGTTTCGATCTGCACAGCGCGGTCGGCATCGAGGAAGCCCTCAAGACCGTGCGCGCCTCCGGTCCCTTCGACGTGGTGCTCACGGACCTGAAGCTCGGCAAGAAGGACGGCGTGGCCCTGCTCACGGCCATCAAGACCGCCCACCCGCAGACCGTGGGCCTGCTCATGGTGCAGCGCCAAGACGTGGATTTGGCGTTGAACGCCGTGGAGGACGGCAAGGTCTTCCGCGCGGTGCTGAAGCCCGCCTCCCTCGACAGCCTGACCACGCACATCAACGCGGGCCTGGAGCAGTACAAGTTCGAGACCGCCGAGCAGAGCTTCCTGCAGGACACCCTGCACGGGGCCATCCAGGCCCTGACGGACGTCTTGAGCCTGGCCAACCCGGCGGCCTTCGGCCGGGCCCTGCGCATCCGCGGCCTGGTGCACCGCCTGGCCAAGGCCATCCTCATCCCCCAGTTCTGGGAAGTGGACATGGCGGCCATGCTCTCGCACATCGGCTGCGTTTCCCTGCCCAAGGACGTGCTGGACAAGATCGCCGCGGGCAAGGACCTGGCCCCGGACGAACGCAAGCTCTTCGACACCCATCCGACCATCGGCGCGGGCGTCTTGGCCAACATTCCGCGCATGACCCTGGTGGCGGAGATCATCAAGAAGCAGCACGCCCGTTTCGACGCCTCGCCGCCCTTCGGCGCGCGGGTGCTCAAGGTGGTGCTGGACTACGACATGCTTTTGAACCGCGGCCTGCCCGTCACGGCCATCTTCACCCAGATGAGCGGCACCAAGGGCGTGTACGACCCGGAGATCCTCAAGGCCTTCGAGAGCACCATCCCCACCGAGACGGGCTACGTGCGCAAGCGCGTGACCATGCGCGACCTGAAGGAGAACATGATCCTGGAGGAGAGCATCGTCACCACGGACGGCATGCTGCTGCTGGCCAAGGATTCCGAGCTGAACGAGAGCAACATCTACCGGCTCATCGAGTCCACGCGCTCGTTTGAGATCGTGGAGCCCGTCACCGTGCTGGTGCCGTCGCACACCGTCTAGCCCGGCGAGGCGAGACGCAGCAAAGAAAAGGCCGCCCCTTTCCAGGGACGGCCTTTTTTGCTTGATTCAGGCGGAAGCCCGCTATTCGTCACGCATGGACGCGGCCAGGTGGGCGATCTCCTCGCGGATGACGCGGGCGGCCTCGCGCGGGACGGCGCGGGAGATCTCGGCGAAGATCTCGCGGTCCATCTGCGTCTGGCGGTCTTCCAGCAGGGCCAGGCGTTCGCCCGTGGCGGCGGCGGTCTTCTCGACCCCCTCCATGCGGACGCCCAGGGCGCCGGCCTTGTCGCTGGCCTCATTCACGCGGGCGCCAAGGCTGTCCTCCAGCTCCGCGCGCAGGGCGGAGAGCTCGTCGCGCAGGCCCTGGGCCTCGTCCTGGGCCGCGGCAAGGCGCTGCTCCATGTCGGCCAGGGTCTTGTCACGCTCGGCCAACTGGCCCTCCAGGCGCACAACGGCAACGCTGTTGCCCATGATCTGGGTGGCGAGGTCGGCCAGGCGCGCCTCCACGCTGCCCGCAGGGGCGGCAGACGCGGCAGGTGCCGGGGCAGGCTCGTCCGCAAGGCTCGCAACAGTCACTGCTGCGGCTCCGGCCACGGCCGCGCCAAGGGCGGCATCGGCCAGGGGCAGGGAAGGTTCGTCCAGGTCCGGCATTTCCGGGGCCCCGACGGGTTCGGTCTCGGGAATCTGGGCCAGCAGGTCCTGGGGATCCAGGGACAGCTCCGGCTCGGGCTCGCCCGCGGAGGTCTCGATGCCCTCCATGAGTCCGCTCATGTCCAGGTCGCCGACGTCCAGCGCCTGGTCCAGCCCAGCGCCAGGCGTGTCGAGCGCGTCGGCCGCCATTTCGGGCTGCAGGTCCTCGATGTCCGGCAGGGAAAGGTTGAGGTCGCCGCCCATGTCGGCCTGCTCCTGCTCGGCGATGAGGTCGCGGCCGGGCTCGGGGTCGGAGAGGTCGGGCAGAGTCAGGTCGAGGACCGGCTCGTCTTCCGCGAGGGTCTCCTCGGCGATGGACGCGGCCAGGGCACCGGCGTCCGGGGTCTCCTCCAGCAGGTCGCCCATGGACAGCTCGAGGAGTTCCTCCTCGGCTTCGGCCTCGGGGGCGGGCTTGGCCGCCGCCTTGGGCACATCCAGGGTTTCCAGCAGATCGGCCATGTCCGTGCTGTCCAGGGGCTCCACCTCAAGGGGCGGGGCCTTGGCCGCGGGCTTCTTGTCGCCCAGGCCGGAGATCAGATCGTCCAGGCCGGAAATGTCGATGTCGCCGTCCTTGCCGCCCGGAGTCTCGTCCGGCGGGGTCAGATCCATCTCGCCGCCATCGGCGAAGGCGGAAAGGTCAAGGATGTCCTCCTCGTCCCCGTCGGGGGCGGAGGCGGCGGCAGGCTTGGCTTCTGGAGCATCGTCCACGAGGTCGTCCAAAAGCAGCGCATCCTCCTCGAACTCCGGCCCGCCCACGGGAGGGGCGGAAGCGGGTTTCTCGTCGGATGAGGCCAGCTCTTCGGCGAACAGGGCCTCAAGCTCTTTTTCGAAATCGCTCTCGGCAGCCTTGGACTTCGACCCGGTGGACTTCACGTCCAGCGCGTCAAGATCAATGGCGTTATCACGAGATGAGGAAGTCGGCGGCATGCTCTTCGCCTCCGGGAGGGGAAAGTTAAAAAAAGGGGGCCGCTTGCGCAACCCCCTTGGTGAGCGTGCGTCTTGCTAGGCCTTAGGATGGCACTTGTCGCAAGCGGTGGGAACGTTCGGCTTGGCTTCCTTCTTGGCCTTGTGGCAGCCAACGCAAGACTTGGCAGTGTTGCCATGGAAAGCGTTGTAGTAGGAATCCTTGCCCTGCTTGGCGGTCAGGTTGTCATGGCAACCCTTGGCGTCGCACTTGGCGTATTCGTTGCCTTTGGCGTCCTTCTTGTGGTGGCAGTCGGCGCACTTCACTTCAGCGTGCTTCTTGTGCGGGAACTTCACCAGGGACTTGGTCAGCTTCATGCCCTCGGGGGCCTTGAAGGTGATGTCGGCATCCGGGGCCTTTTTGGCCGGGGCAGCCGCGTACAGGGGCAGCGCCAGGGCGCAAGCCAGGGCAGCAACGACCAGGCTCATAAAGAGAGAACGTTTCATGCTCCTCAATCCTCCTTCTTCACGTACGTGAGAACTCCACTCTACCACTAGCCTTATGGAAGCATCCTCCCGTGTACCCGGGAGGACATTCCGAGACGAACAGTGAACCAGATACTCCCAAACGGCGCTTCCTGGCAAGGGAGACAGCACACTTTTCCGGGATTTTTTTCACGAGCCTCCGGCATCTTCGCACTGGCCCAGTGCGTACTTCCCTGCGTAGCCGCGCGGGGTAAGCATGCGCCTCCCGGCCATTCTTGTGGCGGAGTTGCCCACCACGAGAATGCTCTGCATGTCCACGGACTCGACGTCCAGGGTCTCCAAGGTGGTCACGATGACCTCCTGACCGGGCCGGAAGGCCCGCTTCACCAGGCCCACGGGCGTGGCCCCCTCCTTGGCCCCTGCCAGCACCGCCAGCGCCCGGGGCAGCTGGTCCTTGCGCCTGCCGGAACGCGGATTGTACAGGACCACCACAAAGTCCGCCTGGGCCGCCGCGGCAAGCCGCTTCTCGATGAGCTCCCAGGGGGTGAGCAGATCCGAGAGGCTGATGACCGCGAAGTCGTGCATGAGCGGAGCGCCGAGCAGGGCCGCCGCCGCGCACAGGGCGGGGATGCCGGGCACCACCTCGAACTCCACGCTGTCCAGCAGCCCGCGGGTCTCCAAGAGCTCCAGCACCAGGCCGGACATGGCGTACACGCCCGCGTCGCCGCTGGAGACCACCACGGTCTCCACGCCGGAAAGGGCCAGGTCGATGGCCGCGGCGCAGCGCTCCACCTCGCCGGTCATGCCCGTTGAAAGAACCTGCCGCGAGGCCAGGATCTCCGGCTCCACCAGCCCGATGTAGCCCTTGTAGCCCACGATGGCCTGGGCGCGCACAAGCGCCTGTCTGGCCATGGGCGGCAAGAGGCCCGCGTCTCCGGGCCCCAGCCCGACAACCGTGATGCGCTTGGACACTCAGTCTCCCTGTTCGTTTTCCCGGCGGCGTGCCGGCTTCAGCGCCACCGCGCAGGTGACGCCCTCTGTCTTGGCCTTTGGCACCAGGGGCTCGCCGGCCCCGGACAGCAGCAAGGCCGCTGCCTCGCACACGCTGCCGGTGCCCACGCGCCGCAAAACCGTCTCGGACTGCCCGGCGGCTTCCACTTCCGCCAGGGCTTCCGGCTCGAAGAATACAACTTCCGGACCAAGGGCCGCGGCGGCGGCGCAAATGCCCGGATCATCACGTTTTATGCTCGCAGTGCCCACGGCCAGCACGCTCTGAAGCGCCAGGCCGTGCTGCGCAAAGACCTGTTCCGCGTGCGCAAGGATCGTCCGCTCATCCACGCCCTTGCGGCTGCCCAGGCCCACGCACAGGCAGCGCGGATAGGCCCGGAAGGTCTGCGCATGCTCCCCGCCCGCGCGCCAATGGCACCACACGCCCGGCGCGTCCGCGTCCCAGGCTTCGAGGGGAGTGGGCACGAAAAGCCCGCCAGCGTCCTCGCCGCCCAGCAGCCGCGCCTCGGGGTCGAACAGCTGCACCGGGCGGCCTTCCAACAACGCGGCGGAAACGGCCTTCACCGCACCCGCGTTCTGCACGGCCATGCCCTGGGCCGCGGCCAGCTCGTCCACGCCGGGCAGGCCGGAAACATCCGTGCCCGTGGTGATGACGGCGGTTGCTCCGGTGAGCCGCGCCAGCTCGCGCGCCAGCGCGTTGGCCCCGCCCGCGTGGCCGGAGACGAGGCTCACGGCGAAGCGCGCGGAAAGATCGATGACCGCCACGGCCGGATCGCGGGTCTTGCCGCCCAGGTGCGGGGCGATGGCCCGCACGGCGATGCCGGTGGCGCCCACGAACACATGGCGCTGATGACGCGTGAACACCTCGGCCATGAGCGCGCCAAGGCTGGCGAAGGGGACGGTCCCAGGCCGCGCAAGCCGCTCCGGCGCGTAGACCACGGCCTGAAGCGGCCCGGCCAGACGCAGGGACAGGCGCTGGGCCAGATCCAGGCCTGCGGCGCTGAAGGCGTACAGGGCGGTGCCCCGCGCGGCTGTCACGTCTGGTCCGGCTGTCACGGCGGGGCCGGTCACGGCAAGGGCGGCTGCGGCATCGCCGGCTTGTCCGCCCAGATGACGAACACCGGGTTCTGGGCGCGCAGGCGGAAGTCCCCGGCCAGGCGATCGGCCTGGCTCGCCTGCAGCTGGGTGATGCCGAAGTTCCAGTTGTGGGTGTGGAAGTAGTCCTTCACCCGCATGAGGGTATCGAGCAGGATGGCGTGGACCACCACGCGCCCGCCGGGCCGAAGCCTGCGGCAGGCGTGGGCCAGGGTGCGGGTGTTCTCGCCCAGGCCGCCGCCGATGAACACGCGGTCCGGGTCCGGCAGTTCCACCAGGCTCTCGGGCATCTCGCCCTGCACGGTGTCCACCAGCCAGGCCCCGATGCGCCGCACGTTCTCGCGGATCATGGCCGCGCGGCGCGGTTCGCGCTCCACGGCGAAGACCTTGCCCTCCTGGGCCAGGTGCGAGGCCTCGATGGCCACGGAGCCGCAGCCCGAGCCCAGGTCCCAGACCACGGAATCGGGCATGACGCCCAGCATGGCCAAGCCCGTGGCGCGCACGGCCAGCTTGGTGACGAGGCCCTTCTCGTGGAAATAGTAGTGGTCCGGAATGCCCAGCATGAGCGGGATCTCCGGGGGCGCGGTGCGCTCCACCAGCACGAGGTTCAGGTCCGAGAAAGGCAGGTCCCAGGCCTCCTCCAGGCGCAGACGGCGGGCCGTCTCGCCCGCTCCGCCCAGGTTCTCCAGCACGATGAGCTGGGCGTCCACCACCCCGCGCTCCAGCAGGGCCTGGGCGATGACCGCCGGGCCGTGGACGGGATCGGTGAACACGGCGATGCGCTCGAAGCGCGCCAGGGCGGCGAACAGCGGGGTGAAATCATTGCGCCCGTGCAGCGAGACCACGCGCACGTCGTGCCAGGGCAGGCCCACGCGGGCCGCGGCCATCTGCAGGGTGCACAGGTTGGGGTGCACCATGACGCAGGACGCGCCCAGGGCCTCGATGAGGCGCTTGCCCAGACCGAAGAACAGCGGGTCGCCGTCGGCCAGCACCACCACACAGCGCCCCGCCGCGCGTTCGCGGGCGATCTCGTCCATGATGGGCGCAAGGGGCCCGGCCACGGCGATGGCGCGGTCCGGGTTGCAGCTGCGCGGCGCGGCGTCCAGCAGCCTGCGCCCGGCCACCAGCACCTGGGCGCGGGCCAGGATGTCCTCCACCCCCAGGGGCGGGGTGAGGGAACCGGGCCGAAGGCCGACGACATGCACGGGGTTCTGGCATTTCTCGAACATGGGATTCCCTTATCGCGAACCAGCGCCGGGGTGAAGGGGGGGCCCAGGGGAAAACAGCGCCCCGGAAATGCCGTCCGCGTAGAGCAGGCCGCCGTCCAGGTCGAAGACCACATAGCGCACGTCGAGCGGCCCGGCCGCGTGCTCCTGCGCCGCCGCCTTGGCGCGCGCGACCAGAAGCGCGGTAAGCCTGCGCCCAGCGTCGCCCGGCAGCAGGGCCAAGGCCTGGGCAGCGGTGTTGGCCCGGGCGATGGCGTCCTGAGCGGCGGCGTCCGCGCCGGCCTCCGCCGCCCAGCGGGCGAGCAGGCCGAAGTCCAGCTCCGCCTTGCGGGCGTGGGTGTTCGCAAAGCCTTGGGCCTGCTTC
>CAYUOW010000113.1:0-7325 GCA_964446455.1 uncultured Desulfocurvus sp. | reverse complement strand
GCCCGCGTGCGCAGCGGCGGGCTTAAGTCCCTGCGCCTTGAGCTGGACCAGGCCGAATACATTGATGGGGCCGGCCTGGCGCTTCTGGTCAAGCTGCACTCCGAGGCCGTGACCGCCTGCACCAAGGTGGAGCTCGTCGGCCTGCCGCCGCGCTACCAGCATTTGCTGGACTTGGCCATGCGCGCGGGCGCGGCCGACGGCGAAACCGCAGCCGACACGACTGGCGGGGCCGGGTTCGTGGATTTCCGTCTGCGCGAGGGCCTGCGCAACCTGCGCGAGCTTGTCTGCTTCGTGGGCGAAAGCGCTCTTGTGCTCTACAACGCCCTGCGCCGCCCGCATCAGGTGCGCTGGCCCGACGTGCTGACCCAGGCCGTGGCCGTGGGCGTGCAGAGCCTGCCCATCCTGCTTCTGATCGGCTTCCTCATGGGCCTCATCATGAGCTTCCAGTCGGTCATCACCCTGCAGCGCTTCGGCGGCGAGATCTACGTGCCCAACATGCTGGGGCTCGTCATGTTCCGGGAGATGGGCCCGCTTGTGACCGCCATCCTGCTGGCCGCGCGCTCCGGCTCGGCCTTCGCGGCGGAGATCGGCACCATGCACGTGAACGAGGAGCTGGACGCGCTCACCACCATGGGCATCAGCCCCGTGCGCTTTCTCGTCGGTCCGCGCATCCTGGCGTCCCTGGCCGTGGTGCCCATCATGACGCTTTTCTTCAACTTCGCCAGTCTGGTGGGCGGCGCGTTGGTCATGCTGTCCATCGGCTTCCCGCTGGTGACCTTCACCTCCCGCGTGTTCGCCAATGTCACGTCCTCGGACCTGATCGGCAGCATCATCAAGATCGTCGTGTTCAGCCTGCTGGTGGCCGGGGTAAGCTGCCTGAAGGGCCTGCGCACCGGCGGCGGGGCCAGCGCCGTGGGGCGCTCCACCACCGGGGCCGTGGTCGCCGGGCTCATCCTCATCACCGTGGCCGACGGCCTTTTCGCCGTGCTGTTCTATTACTTCAAGTTTTGATAAAAGCTTGAGCGGGAACACCATATGCAGAACAGCGAGCCAGCCACCGCCCCCACCGCTTCCGCCGCTTCGGGCGCAGCCCAGGGCATTGCGCCCGTGGCGGAGCCCATCATCCTCGTGCGCGGGCTTACCTGTGCCTATGGCCGCAACACGGTGCTCAAGAACGTGTCCTTCGACGTGGGCCGGGGCGAGGTGTTCGTGGTCATCGGCGGCTCCGGCTGCGGCAAGAGCACGCTCCTCAAGCACATGATCGGCCTGCTGCCGCCCGTTTCTGGCAGCGTGCACGTAAGCGGCCGCGACATCGTCACCGCCGAGGGCGAGGAGCGCCTGGCCATCCTGAAGGGCATCGGCGTCATGTACCAGATGGGCGCGCTGTTCGGCTCCATGACCGTGCAGCAGAACGTGGGCCTGCCGCTGGAGGAGTATACCGATCTGCCGGACGAGGCCATCGAGGTCATCAGCCGGGTGAAGCTCTCCCTGGTGGGGCTGGAGAAGTTCGGCCACGTCATGCCCTCCGAGCTTTCCGGCGGCATGGTCAAGCGCGCGGCCATCGCCCGGGCCATGGCGCTTGATCCGGCCATTCTGTTCCTGGACGAGCCCTCCGCCGGGCTGGACCCCGTGACCTCGGCCGAGCTGGACCGCGTGGTGCGCAGCCTGGCGCAGACCCTGGGCATCACCTTCGTCATCGTCTCGCACGAGCTGCCGAGCATCCTGTCCATCGCCGACAGGGTGATCCTGCTCGACGCGCACGCCAAGGGCATTGTGGCCCAGGGCGACCCCCGCGTGCTGAACGCGGAGAGCACGGACCCCCGCGTGCGCCGCTTCTTCGACCGCGAGGCCCGCGTGCCCGACCCGCCTTCCAATGGGCAGAATTCTTCTGGCGGGCACCATTCCCCCGGCCCCGGCGGGGCCGCGCAACCGGCGCAATCGCCTGAAACCAAAGCGGCGGAGGCTCGTCCATGACTCGCGGCAGCGACTATTTCAAGCTCGGACTCTTCGTCATCGGCGGGGTGGTGCTGCTCTTCGTGGTGCTCTTCGCCCTGGGCGCGGGCAAGTTCTTCCAGCGCACCTACCAGATGGAGACCTACATCAACGAATCCGTCAACGGGCTCGAGGTGGGCACGGCGGTGAAGTTCCGGGGCGTGCGCGTGGGCAGCGTGTCCGAGATCGGCTTCGTGGCCGGAAAGTACGGCAAGCATGCGGAAGGCTATCGCTACGTGTATGTGCTGTGCACCCTGGACAAGGACATCTTCGGCACCATGGGGCCGAAGTCCGCACGCGAGCAGGCCGCGGACGAGGTGACCAGGGGCCTGCGCGCCCGTACCATCTCCCAGGGCCTTACGGGCCAGCTGTTCCTTGGTCTCGACTACGTGGACCCGGACCGCAACCCGCCCCTGCCCATCGACTGGGAGCCCGCCAGCATCTACATCCCCGCAGCGCCCAGCACCCTGTCCAAGGTGGAGCAGGCCGTGCTCGGCATCAGCAACACGCTCACCGGCCTGGACCAGGCCGAACTGCCCGAGGCGGTGAAGAGCTTCCGCCGCTTCGCGGACAGCGCCAGCACCTTCCTGGACAGCACCGACCCCAAGGAAGTGGGGCCCAAGCTCTCCGCCACGCTGGACCAGACCCGCATGCTCATCGCCCGCATCAACGTGCTCCTGGCCGACCCGGCCGCCGAGCGCCTGGTGCCCGAGGCCGCCAAGACCCTGGCCGGGGTGCGGAAGGTGGTGGAGGCCGCCGGGCCGGATACCGTGCAGCTGGTGCATGATTCCAGGGAGATGGTGGCCAGCCTCAAGGTTTCGGCCAAGGCCCTGGAGAAGTTTCTGGGCGATCCCGAGACCAGCCGTCAGCTGGCGCAGATGCCCGGGGCCATGCAGCAGGCCCGGGAGACCGTGGCCGAGCTGCGCTCCGCGGCCAAGCGCCTCAATTCCGTGCTGGGCCGGGTGGAGCAGCTCACCGCCGCGCAGCAGGCCAATGTGGAAGGCATTTTGGACAGCGCCCGCGGCCTGGTGGACAACCTGAAGGAACTTACCGGCGAGGCCAAGCGCTACCCTGCGGGCGTGCTCTTCGGCTCGCCGCCGGACAAATCGCCCCTGGGCGGGCAGTAGACGGAGGCCCCCATGCGCGCACTCGCCGCCATTCTCGCCGTGATTCTTGCCCTGCCCCTGGCCGCCTGCGTGAAGCTGGAGCGCCAGCCCATCGAGAAGCGCTTCTATGCGCTGGAGACCACGCGCCCGGCCGCGCCCCCCACGGCCAGCGCACCCGGAGTCCTGCTCGTGCGCCGTCTGGTCGTCTCGCCGCGGGCCACCGGACGGGAGCTTGTATACCGCACCGCGCCCGGCGTGTGGTCTGCCGATTACTACAACGTCTACTTCGTCACCCCGGCGGACATGCTGACCCAGGACCTGCGCGCCTGGCTGGGCGCGGCCGGCGTCTGCGCAGAGGTGGTGGATCCCTCAAGCCTCGTCGGCCACGACTACATCCTGGAGGGCAACGTGACCTCCCTGCACGGGGATCTGGCCGCCAAGCCTTCCCAGGCCGTGGTGGAGATGCAGTTCCTGCTGCTCAAGGCCCGTGGCGACGAGCGCACGGTGCTTTTGACGCGCGAGTACCGCATGACCGCGCCCCTGGCGTCGAACACGCCCCAGGAGCTCATCCGCGCCCAGCGCGAGGCCGTGGCCGCCGTGTATGCCGCCCTCGAGGCCGACCTGCGCGCGGCCCTGCCGAAGAAGTAGGCTGATCCCGTCTGGCCCGAGGGCGAGGCTAATTGAGCTTCGCCAGGGCCAGGCCGGTCAGCACCGACAGGCAGGCCCAGAGCAGGGCCTTGGCGAAACCCGCCAGGGCCGCGCCCTGCGGCGTCCGCTGGGGCGGAGCCGTTCCTTCCCCTTCTGGCCCTTCGGGCCGCAGCAAATACGCCGCCAGCCGCCAGATTTCCGAGAGCATGGGCACCATGCGCGCCTCCCTTTGTCCCGTTCGAGGATTTCCGCGTGGGCTAGAACACGTCCTGGAGCACTTCCCTGGCCATGGGCGCAACGCTCGCGGCCAGCAGCGCGGCCATGGCCCAGTTGAAGGCCATGAGCCTGCGGCGGTCCTGCAAAAGCCCGCGCATCACCCGGCCCAGCAGCACCCACAAAGCCACGCAGGGCATGCCCGCCACGAAGAACACGCCGGTGACGATGAACGCGCCCAGGATGGGCTTGTCCGGCGGGGCGTAGGTGCTGGCCGCGGTGACGCACATCATCACGGCCTTGGGGTTCACCCACTGGAAGGCCGAGGCTTCGAGGAAGGTCATGGGGCGTCCGGCGGCCTGGGGCGCGGGAGCAGCGGCCTCGGGCTCGGCGGGCGGGGTGGAGGTGCCGATGCGCCAGGCCAGGTAGAACATGTAAGACACGCCCAGGGCGCGCAGGGTGGAGTACAGGCCGGGCACGGCCTCGAAAATCATGCCCACGCCCAGGCCCACGGCCAGCTGCATGATGGTAAAGCCCAGGGTGACGCCCAAGAGGTGCGGAATGGTGCGCCGGATGCCGTGGTTCACGCCGGAGGCAAAGAGCATGGCGTTGTTGGGGCCGGGCGTGATGGAGGAGACGAAGGCGAAGAGGCAGAGGGAGGCGAGCAGTTCCGGGGTCATTGTTTTCTCCTGTGCTTGTGCCTGTTGCGGGTGATGTTGCGGGCGCTGTGGTGGACGACGGCTGCTCGGCTCATCTGGTGCAGACAATTTACGATTGTACTCATTTGTTCCTCCGTGTTTCGTGTGTAAATAAGCCATGTATGGCTAGGTTTAGTTTCTATGTTGACACGCATTGCTGGTCAATGTATTTATTGTACCCATGACAATTTGGACGCCACAACTCCCGCATGACCGGCCCAAGTACCTCGGTCTGGCCGACGCCATCGAGGCCGATCTGGCCAGCGGAACGCTGGTGCCCGGCCAGCGTCTGCCCACCCATCGCGACCTGGCCGACGCCCTGGGCGTCACCGTGGGCACCGTGACGCGCGGCTATGCCGAGGCGGCCCGGCGCGGGGCCGTGCGTGGCGAGGTGGGGCGCGGCACCATCGTCGTTCCGGCGCAGGAGGGCGGCAGCCCCTGGTGGAGCGGCGGGCCCGAGGCCTGTGGCGAAGGCGGCGCACCCGGTGTGCGGCCAAGTGTCGACCTGGGGCTGGTGACGGGCATGTACGGCCTGGACCCGGACCTGGGCGTGGCCCTGCGGGAGCTTGCGGCCCGGCCGGATGCCCAGGAATTTTTGCGCTACCAGCCCTCGCGCGGCATGGCCCGCCACCGTGAGGCCGGGGCCCTGTGGTGCTCGCGCTTCGGGGTGGCCGTGCGGCCGGACAATGTGCTGGTGACGGCGGGCGGGCAGCATGCGCTGTTGGTGCTGCTTTCGGTGCTCTTCCGCCCCGGCGACCGCGTTGCCGCGGGCAATCTGAATTATCCCGGCCTCATGTCCGCGGCGTCGCTTCTGGGTATCAAGCTGGTGCCCGTGGCTCTGGACGCCGAGGGTGTCGTGCCGGAGGCGCTGGAAGAGGCCTGCGCGCGGGAAGGCGTGCGCGGCCTGTACTGCATGCCCGGCGCTCACAACCCAACCACGGCCACGCCAAGCCCGGCCCGGCAGCAGCGCCTGGCCGAGCTGGCGCGTTCGCGCAACCTGCTGGTCATCGAGGACGCGGCCTATGCCCTGACCGCGCCGCAGCCGTTGACGAATCTGGCCAGCCTGGCGCCGGAACGGACGTTCTTCGTGGCCAGCGTGTCCAAGATGGTGGCGGGGGGGCTGCGAGTGGCCTTTGTGGCCAGCCCGCAGGAACACGTGGAGCGGCTGGGTTTGGGCATCACCGGCACCACGTGGATGGCCTCGCCCCTGTGCGCGGAGATAGCGGCTTCTTGGATTCTGGACGGCACGGCGGACGCCACCATGCGCCGCAAGCGCGCCGAGGCCGCGCGACGCAACGAGACGGCGCGCAAGGTTCTGGCCGGCGCGCGTTTCGCCGCGCTGGAACACGGCTATTTCATCTGGCTGGATTTGCCGGAGCCCTGGCGGGCGGCGGACTTCGAGCGGGCCGCTGGCCTGCGCGGGGTGGTGGTCATCGCGGGCGACGCCTTTGCCGTGGGCCAGACTCCGGCCCCGGCGGCCGTGCGGGTGTCCCTCTCCGCCGCGCGCAACCGCGAGGAGCTGGAGCGGGGGCTCGCCGTCTTGGCAGGGCTGCTGGGCGAGGCCCCGCGTCCGGGCCGGGCCATCGTCTAGGAAGGCGTCAAGATCTTTCCGTCGCCAGCCGCACGGAGGGCAGCAGGGCGAAGCGGGTGTCCTTGCAGCGTTCGGCCAGGGCCTTGGCTCCATCCGGTCCGGCCAGGTCGGCCACGGGCGAGTAGGGGGGCAGCACCTTGACCTTGCGCTCGTAGAACAGCAGCAGGGTCTCCAGGCGGCTGAACAGCTTGGGCCGCTCGCGGTCCACCATGTCCAGGGCATCGGTGGTGTAGCCCTCAAAGTCGAAGCCCAGGGCGTAGATCTGGTCCGGCTCGCCGTCTTTTCCGGGAACCGGGCCCAGGCAGCAGCATTTCCAACCCAGGGAGTTCAGCGCCTCCTGCACGGCGAAGCCCGGCAGGTCGGGCATGGCGTTGGCGACGAGGATGGCCCGCTCGTACCCGCGGGCAAAAACCAGGCGGAAGGCGTTGCGCTGCTGCACCTGCAGGTTGCGGCCCAGGGCGTTGGCCAGCTTGAAGCCGCCCTTGCCCAGCACCTCGCGGGCCTGCTCCTTGTCCTGCTCCGGCTCCAGGAACACGAACACATCCGCCTCCGTGTCGGCCAGGTTGCGCAGGGTGTCGCGCACAAGGGCCACCGCCAGGGGATCCGGGGCTTCGCCGGGGGCGAGGCCGGCCAGGACGGGCAGGGGCTGGTCGAGGAAGAGCAGTATGGCGGATTTCATGGCGTCTCCTGAAGTGTGCGCGAAATAGGCGCAGGGATTGTGTGCAGACCTGCTGCGGTACCCGGCCATGGTAAGCGCGGGGCGCGGCCCTGGCAATCCCCGGATGCCTCAATTTTTCCGGCCCATTGTCGTCTTGAAGCCCGGCTGCAAAGGGCGTAGGTTTTCGCCGCCGCCAAGCACAGCAGCCGCCAACCGCCGCTAACCGGGCCGCCAGCAAAACGGCCGGCCCGCAACCACTTGGAGCTTTCATGCGCAAAGACGTGACCGACGATCCCCAGGCCGTGGCCGATGTTTTGAACCGCGCGGAGTACGCCTCCCTGGCCCTGGTCGACGACGAAGGCTTGTACAGCGTGCCCGTGAACTTCGCCTTTGCGGACGGCGTGCTGTACCTTCACTCC
>CAYUOW010000112.1:0-7610 GCA_964446455.1 uncultured Desulfocurvus sp. | reverse complement strand
TGGTACCGGGAGGGGGAATCGAACCCCCAAGGCGTTGCCACCGGCGGATTTTGAGTCCGCTGCGTCTACCAATTCCGCCATCCCGGCATGGGAGTGGATTTCATAGGAGAAGCCCAGTGCCCTGTCAAGCCGCAGCAGGGCCCGCGCGGGCTGGCCCGGCGCGGCCGCGCTTGCCACGGGGGCTGGGCCGTGCTAGCCCAAACGTCCCGACAAACGCCCGCGAACAGGGCACAGGCTCCAAGGATTGCACATGGTTCTGCCCACCGGCTCCCTCGTCAACGCCGCCGCCATCATTGCCGGAAGCCTGGCCGGCATGGCCCTGCACGGCCGCTTCCCGGAGCGCTTCCGCACCATCGTGTTCCAGGGCCTGGGCCTGTGCGTGCTCCTCATCGGCGCCAAGATGGCCCTCACCGTCAGCAATCCGCTGCTGCTCATCTTCTCCATCCTGCTGGGCGGCCTGGCCGGGGAGCTGCTGCGCCTGGATCACGCCTTCGAGCGCCTGGGCGAGCGCGCCAAGTCCCTGCTGCGCTCCGGCAACCCGCAGTTCACCGAAGGGCTCATCACCGCCTCGCTCATCTTCTGCATCGGGGCCATGGCCATCGTGGGCAGCTTCGACGAAGGCATACGCGGCGACGCCACGGTGCTGTACACCAAGAGCATCCTGGACGGCTTCGCCTCCGTGGCCCTGGCCTCCACCTTCGGCTCCGGCGTCTTGTTCTCGTTCGTGCCCGTGCTGCTCTACCAGGGAGGGCTGACCATCTTCGCCGGACTTTTCCAGCAGCATTTCACCCCGGTGGTCATCAGCCAGCTTACGGCCACGGGCGGCCTTTTGATCCTCGGCATCGGCCTCACCCTGCTGGACATAAAACGTGTGAACCTGTCGAACCTGCTGCCATCGTTGGTACTGGCCGTGGTGCTGGCGCTGGCCTTCGGGTAGCCATACTGCGCAGTGCCCTTACGTAAATTCCAAAGCACTTGACCAAGCCCCCCAAGGGAACGTAGGGACTGAAGTGCACGCTCGCGCGCTTCCCCTCGGCAAATTCCCGCGCTGCACGTGCCCCGGCAAAGCAGGCAGCAAAGAGCGAACGTGCGGCTATTCGGGGCATGACCACGGAAGGAGACGACCCGCATGGATGTGGAACTGGCAAAGCCCTTTGTGAAGGCAGCCATGGATGTCATCGGCACCATGGCGTTCATCACCCCTCGGGCGGGAAAGCCTTTTGTTAAGAAAAACACCATCGCCACCGGCGATGTCACCGGTCTTGTGGGCCTGACGGGAGACGGCAAAAAAGGCAGCGTCTCCATCTCGTTCCAGAAGGCCGCCGCTGTGGCCATGGTCAAAAACATGCTGGGCGACGACATCCAGGATATCGTCCAGGATGTGAAGGACGCCGTGGGCGAGATCACCAACATGATCTCCGGCCAGGCGCGCGCCGGGCTGGCGGAAAAAGGGCTGGTGCTGCAGGGCTCCACGCCCACGGTGATCATGGGCGACAACCACAGCATCACCCACATCGCCAAGTCCCCCATCATGGCCATTCCCTTTGAAACAGACGCCGGGAACTTCACCATTGAGTTCTGCTTCGAGTAAACCCGCTTGCCGCCCGGCGGCTCCAAGCCCTAGAGGACTTTAGCATGGCCACGCTGGAAGGGTTCCGCAGCAAGGACTTCCTCGACCAGATCACCATTCTGAACGACATCGCCGGAAGCAGGGACCCCCAGTTCCTGCCCGCGCTCATCGATCTGTTCGAGAATCCCACCGGCGACACCGGCGTGGACTACATGGTGGTCGGCGCGCTGAACGCCGTGCTGGGCACCAGCGAAGCCACCGTGGTGGCGGGCCTGGCCAGCCACAGCCAGCCCTTCCGCACCCTGTGCATCCGCACCGCCGGCGAATACGCCTTCCCCACCGCGGCCGAGCCCCTGACCTACATGGCCCAGACCGAGACCGATCCCGACCTTCTGGTGGAGATCCTGGCCTCGCTGGCGAAGATTCGCCCCATGAGCGGCGCCGCCGTGTTCCGGGCCTTCCTGAACCATGAGGACAGCATGCTGGCCGCCATGGCCATGGAGATGGCCGGAGTCTACGCCGACCCCTCCGCCCTGCCCGCGCTCCGTGACGCCCTGACCAGCGCCGGGGCCGACGGCAACTACGAAAGCTGCGACATCACCACCTGGAAGGCCATCGACGCCCTGGCGGCCATCGCCACGCCGGACAGCATCGCCTTCCTGGTGGAGAACGTGCACCACAAGAACCCCACGGCCCGGCGCATCATCACCGACGCCCTGGTGCGCCTGGGCGAGGCCACCCTGCCCTTCCTGGAGCCCGTGTACGTAAGCGGCGGGACGGACGACCGCATCCTGGCCTGCAACATCGCCGGGTTCATCGGCGCGCGCAAAGGGGCCGACGCCCTGGTGCGCTCCTTCGACGCCGGATATTTCACCGATCCCAACGTGCGCTACGCCGCCTTCGAGGCCCTGGGACGCATCGGCACCCTGAAGGGCCTGGTGTGCCTGGTGGACGGCCTGGACGAGAACGACGAGCTCATCCTCATGGCCGTGGTCACGGGCCTGGAGCGCCATGCCGCGCCCGGCGTGCTCAAGACCATCGCCGAGCGCATCAGCTCCGGCACGGAAAACAGCCCGCGCATCTGCCGGGCCATCGTCGCCTCGCGCGCGCTGCGCCTGTTCCAGGAACTCTACAAGGACGACCTGGTGGGCGACCGGCTCATCGACGCCCTGCGCCTTTCCCAGGACCAGGACATCCTGGACGCCTTTGCCCAGCGCCTGAACGAGATCGGCTCCGACCGCTCCCGCGCGGACGCCGCCACCCTGCCCCAGGCCCGCGTGGCCACGCGCAAGGCCCTGGCCGTGGACGACTCCAAGTCCATGCTGGCGCTCTACCGCCGCATCCTCACCGACCTGGGCTTCGAGCCCCTGCTGGCCGGCAACGGCCAGGAGGCCTACGCCTACGTGGAAAACGGCGAGTTCGCGGATGTGGTGATCACGGACATGAACATGCCCATCATGGACGGCGTGGAGCTGGTGGCCAAGCTGCGCGGCTCCCTCGGCTACGACGAGACGCCCATCCTCATGGTCACCACCGAGAGCGAGAATTCCCAGCGCGAGGTGGCCACCAAGGCCGGGGTCAACGACTTCATCACCAAGCCCTTCAAGCCCGAGGCCCTCAAGGCCGTGCTGCACACGCTGCTGGGCGACTAGCCCGCGGCCTGTCCAACGTCCTTTCCGCCAGGCTTCTTTGCGCTGGCCTCTTTCCTGTTGGCTTCTTTCCCGTTGGCCACCGGCCCGCACACTTCCTCCAGAAACGCCAGGGCCTGGCGCGCGGCCTCCGCACTGTACAAGAGGCCCACGTGGCTCATGGCCGGCAGGGCCCGCTCGGTCCAGCCCGCGCAGCGCTCGCGCTCGTCCAGAAGCGCCCCGGAAAGTGGCAGCACCATGCCGTCGGTGGGTGTGTAGAGGCTCAGGCCCGGCCCAGGCGCACAGGGCAACTCTCGCACGGCCTGGATGCCCCGCCCGCCCGACGCAAGGCCCCTGGCCAGCCGCCCGATGCCGAGCAGTCCAGCCAGGGTGCTGCCCCGGTGCGGGGTGCCGAGGGTCACTACCCCGGCCACGCGCACTCCGTCCGCGTCAGAACCCGCTTCCGCGCAGGCGGCGCGAATGAGCAGCCCGCCCAGGCTGTGCCCGATGAGCAGCACGCGCCCGCCGGTGCCGCCCCGTGCCGAGTCCCCTGCGGCCTCACGCAGCAGCTGCGCCAGCCCGGCCGCGATGTCCGCGAACTCCCGCCCGAAGCTTGGGTAGCCGTAGCAGCGCAGGTCGGTGAAGCCGCGACGCCTGAGCCGCCAGCGCCACACGAACCAGGCCGCCGGATTGTGGTACAGGCCGTGGACCAGGATCACCGGGGGCCTGGCCGAGGCGGCCCCCGCACAGCGGAACCCCAGCAGCGCGCCCAGGGGCAGGGCGAAAACCGTCAGCCACAGGGTCCACACGGAATTGGCGAAGGCGCGCGCGTAGCCCAGGGCAACCCTTCCGGCCAGCAGTTCGCGTACCCGCACAGACTCGCCGCTGCGCAGGTTCTCAAGCCAGGCCAGCGCGCCGGTGAGCGCGGGAATGAAGAAGATGATGGTGCAGATGATGGCGAGTTGCGCCGAAAGGCCCACAATGCGTCCCTCCAGGTCAGGCGGGCCTTGCCTGCCGCCCCGTGCATTGTGTAGCATGGCCCGAACAGCCTGTCATCACAGGCAGGTGACGCCCCATTTCATCGCCCCATTCCATTGGAGGACACATGGATCTGCCCAAGGCCGCGGAGGCCGCGACCATCGACGACTTCTTCCAGCTGGACATCCGTGTGGGAACCGTTGTGCGCGCGGAGGTCTTCGCCGAGGCCAGGAAACCCGCCTACAAGCTCTGGATCGACTTCGGCGAGCTGGGCGTGCGCCAGTCCAGCGCGCAGATAACGCAGCTCTACCAGCCGGAAGAGCTTGTGGGCCGCCAGGTGGTGGCCGTGGTGAACTTCCCGCCGCGCAAGGTGGCGGGCTTCCGCTCCGAGGTGCTGGTGCTGGGCGCGGCCACCGAGGCCGGGCACATCACCCTGCTGGCCCCGGACGCCTACGCTCCCGACGGCGCGCGCATCCACTAACACATCGCAAACGAGGCATCATGACGGCACCCTCGCCCATCCTCTGCCTGGACATCGGCTCCGGCACGCAGGACGTTCTTCTGTACTTCCCGGACCGCGAGATCGAGAACTGTCCCAAGCTGGTGCTGCCCGCACCGGCCCGCGTGCTGGGGGAAAAGATCCGCCAGGCCACGGCCAGGGGCCAGGCCGTGCATCTGTATGGCAGCAACATGGGCGGCGGGTTCCACTCGGCCATGAAGGCCCACCTGGCCGCCGGGCTGCCCTTTTCCACCACGCGCGCGGCGGCCTTTTCCGTGGCCGACGACCTGCTGGCCCTTTCCGCCACCGGGGTCGTCATCCGCGAGGACTGCCCGGAAGACGCGGTGGCGCTTCTGGCGGCCGACTACGACCCCGAGTTCTGGGCGCGCGCCCTGGACACCCTGGGCCTGCCGCGGCCCGGCCTCGTTGCCGCCTGCGCCCAGGACCACGGTTTCCATCCGGGGCAGAGCAACCGGCGCGGCCGCTTCGTGCTGTGGGAAAAGCTGCTGCTTGAGGCCGGCGGCAGGCCGGAGAGCCTGCTGTACCAGGACGTGCCTGCCTGCTTCACGCGTCTGGCGGACCTGCAAAAATGCACCGGCGGCGGCCCGGTGGCCGATACCGGCGCGGCGGCCGTGCTGGGCGGGCTGTTCGAGCCCTCCATACGCCGCAGGACGCACGAGAAGGGCCTGACCCTGGTCAACATCGGCAACAGCCACACCGTGGCCTTCCTGCTCTTCCAGGGGCGCGTATGGGGCGTGTTCGAGCACCACACCGGCCTTGTGGACGCGCCGCGCCTGTGGGACCAGCTGGCGCGGTTCCGGGCGGGCTCCTTGAGCTTTGAGGAGATCTTCGACGACCGGGGGCACGGGGCCATGCGCCTGGAGCTGCCAGCGGCGGCCCAGGGCTTTGCCGAGACCTTGGTCATCGGCCCGCGCAGGGCCATGCTGGAGGGCTACCAGGCGGAGTTTCCCGCGCCCGGCGGCGACATGATGCTCACCGGCAGCTTCGGCCTTGTGGAGGGCCTCAAGCTGCAGGGCAGGATTTAGCGGAAGCTGCGGCTGAAGAGTTCGGCGATGGCCTGGGCCCCGGCCTCGGTGAGGCTGCGCGTGCCCGTGCCCGTGAACTTGGCTTTGGACACGACCGGATTGCGCACCGGGATCCAGCGGGAGGGCTCCCAGCGGAACCAGCCCTGGCGCTGCTGGTCGAACACGAAGAGCGGCTTGTCGCACAGCTTGGCAAACTCCGCGCCCCAGCCCGTGCCGCCGCGCACGGTGAGGTCGGGCAGGATCTCGCCCACCACGAACACCTCCTGTCCGGAGATGACCTGCCAGCAGATGCTCTGGATGAGCGCCTTGAAGTTGCCCTCGTCGGTGTGGCTGGGGTAGCTGCGGCCCATGAGCTTGCTCACGTACTGCACGCTCACGTCGCGCAGGGCCAGATCGTCGGCCGAGAGCAGACGCAAGCCGCGCTGGCGGGTGGGCTCGTGCCCGGCAAAGCTGAAGGTCACTTCGTCCAGGCCGTGGGCCTCCGCCGCGGCGCCGAAGGCGGCTTCGGAGCCGGCGGCACCACCGGAAAACAGGATGGCGCGGGGCGTTTCAGGCATGCGGTGTTCTCCTGCGTCGACAGCTTCGTTCAGGCTGAATGCCTTTACGCCGTTTCCATGCGTTTGGGAAGACGCAGGAAAAAGGTCGTCCCCTCGCCCTCTGCGGAGGTGAACCCCACGTTGCCGCGCAGGTAGCGTTCGGTGAGCAGGAGCATGCTGTAGGTGCCCAGGCCGCGCGATTCGGCCTTGGTGCTGAAGCGGCGGTGGAAGATGTTCACCTGGATGTTCTCCGGGATCACCGCGTTGTTGCGCACCAGGAAGCACACCATGTCATCGGCGTCCTTGCAGGCCAGGGTGACCGTGTCGCCGGGCTGCCCGGCCTCCAGGGCGTTCTTGATCATGTTGCCCAGCACGCGTTGGGCCAGGCGCACGTCCGTCTGCACCACACTGTCGGCGCAGGGCTCCACCAAGCCAAGGGTCTGGCCCTGGGCGGCCGGCGACGTGGCGTACAGGCCCATAAGCTGCTCCAGGAGCGAGCGGGAACCGTACTGACAATAGGCGGGCTTGAGTTCGTTGGATTCCGCGGCCAGAAGTTCGCGCTGGGCGATGATCTCGTCCACCAGGGTCTGCGTGGCCGAGTGCAGCACGGAAAGCTCCGTGCTCTCGCCAAGGGTGTTGTTCAGGCGCAGAACCTCCACCAGGCCGTTGATGCCCCCGGCCAGGTTCAGCACGTCGTGGAAGAAGATGCGCTCCATGCTGCGGCGGCGCATCTCGTGCGAGATGTCCGTGACGGCGAAGATGACGAACTGCTGCCCATCAACCGTGAGCGGCGTCGCGTTGACGTGCAGGTCGAGGCCCTCGAGATAGCTCTGCTCGCGGCGGAGCAGCTTGCATTCCCCGTCGCCCACGGCGCCTTCCACCGCGGCCAGGATGGCCTGCACGGCCCCACAGTTGCGGCAATGCCGGGAGGTTCCGCAGCCGCCCGCGCTGACAAAGGCGTTGATGCAGCCCAGGGCCTCGCCCGGGCGCTTGCCCAGCACCTGCTCCACTTCCTCGTTGCCAAGGAACTCCACGGCGGCGTGATTGGCGAACACCACCTGGCGGTGGCAGTTGAGCGCCATGATCATGGTGGGCAGGGTATCGAAAAAGGCGCGGCAATGCGTGCCGACAAAGGTATTGTACTGCGCGAGGATGGTCTCGCGCGCGGCCCGTTCGGACGAAGCGAAGGCAGTGGACATGCTGGGCACCTCGATAAAAACCTCTACTATCTTTACCACGGTAGCGCGGGCCCAAACCTGCGTCAACGCCACTTGGCTACGTAATCTACTGCTCACGCGCCCCCAACGCAGAAACGGCCCTGAAGGTAACCTTCAGGGCCGTTTCGAAATTAAG
>CAYUOW010000111.1:0-7618 GCA_964446455.1 uncultured Desulfocurvus sp. | reverse complement strand
TTGACAAACCCCGCCCCACGGGCGAAGCAGGGCAGGGCGCAACGCCCTTCCCGCTGGCCCCTGGCCAGCCGTCAATCCAGCCCCAAGGTGTGTCCCCATGGCCGCGAAGAAAGAAGTGGATATTGAGGCGCTCAAGCTGAAGCGCAAGACGCTGTCCGGCCGCGTGGCGGAGTGCGAGGGCACGCTCAAGCACCTGCACCGCCTGCTGGACGAGGAGAAGGCCAAGCCCTCCTTCAAGACCAGCAAGGACCCCCGCCACCTGAAGTTCCAGGAGGCCGCCCGGCGCAAGCTGGAGGACCTGCAGGCCCGCATCGCGGAGCTGGAAAAGGCCCGCGCGGCCATGAACGCCGACGTGAAGAAATTGAGCCTCATCATCAAGGGCCAGGCCTAGGCCCGCACCCCAGCCGTCTCCACCGCCCCAGGCGCGGCCGCGCGCTTACGCCGCTGGCCCTCCGTCCGTCCCGTTCGGCGGCTGCCTGTCCACGCTCTTCACATCCACCACCGGCGTGCCGTCGATGGCCTCCAGCGGGAACACCCGCAAGCGGGCGGGGCTGCCGCGTTCCGCGGGCGCGATCTCGCGGATCTCCACCTCATGCAGGCCGATTGGGTTCGGCCGGTCCGGCGAGCGTGTGGCAAACACCCCGCGCTTGGGCCGGTTCTTGTCCGCGCGCGGGTGGCATTGCAGTACGCTGCGGTCGCCCTGGTGCAGCCAGGTGAGGACGAGGATGCGCTGGCCCGCCTCAAGTCCCAGCAGGGCCGGGGCATAGGCCGGGTCCAGCTCGATCCAGGCCTCGGGCGCGCCCTCGCTGCCCTGCTTCGGCGCGCTGTCGCGGTCGGTGAGGGGGGAGCGCACGTAGCCGATGACGTCCAGGCGCGGGCGTTCGGGCAGCATGTCCATCTTGTCCATGTGGGGGCCTCCTCTGTGGGGGGTGGGGATGGCCTCGTGGCGGGCGGGAAAAGCGGGCCGGTGCGGCCGAAAGACCGGAGCAGGGCGGTCAGTCGGCCTCGTTCTTGGCAAAGTGGTCGAAGCCCTGGCGCAGCACCTGGCCGCTGTTCAGGCGCACGCCCGGCGTGGCGGAGACGCGGCCGATGACCCTGGCCTGGGGCATGACGGCCAGCACGATGGGCAGGCGCTTCTCGTCCGCGCAGGCCAGCAGGGCGTAGTCCTCGCCGCCCAGGATGGCGGCCTCGACCGGGTCTTCGTCGTGGGCGGTGAAGTAGGCCGCCACCTCCGGGTGCAGGTCGTCGCGCCCCAGGGAGAGGTCCGCGCCGTAGGGGCCCAGGAAGCGCGGCAAATCGCGCGCCAGTCCGTCGGAAACATCCATGAGCCCGGACACGGCCGGGCCGTCGGGCGTGGTGATCTGCGCCAGGGCTAGGCCCTCGGGTATGCGCGGCACGGGCCGCAAATGGGCCATGATGGCCGCGGGCCACTCCTGCAGCACGCAGCAGCCCTTGCGTTCCAGCTCCGCCAAACCCGCCCGCGCCAGGCCGATGTCGCCCAAAAGCAGCAGGGCGTCGCCGGGCTTGGCCTTCCCGCGCTTGATCAGCCGCCCCCAGGGCCAGGGCCGCCCGAAGACCACCACATCCAGTTCCAGGACCGGGCCCCGGCTCAAATCGCCGCCGACCAGCGGCAGCTCCAGCTCCTGGGACAGCGCAGCCATGCCGCCGAGCATCTGGTCCAGGAACTCGTCGGAAAGGTCGTCCGGCAGCATCAGCGAAAGGGCGAAGCCCAACGGCGTTGCGGCCATGCCCGCAAGGTCGCTGGCCGCGGCGGCAAGGGCCTTGTGGCCGATGTCCGCCGGGGAGAAGTACTTGCGCCGGAAGTGCACGTCCTCCACGAAAAGATCGGTGCTGATGCACAGGGGGGCGGGCGTGCCTTCTTCGCCCGGCCTGCCCAGGTCGACGACGGCGCAGTCGTCGCCGCGGCCCAGCAGCACGTGCTCCCCGTGGTTGGGGAAGTGGCGGTCGATGAGGTTCAGGAAGTCCTGTTCAGAGGTCGGCATGCATACGTCCTAGCAGGCTTTGCGGTTCGCGTCGAGGTTTGGCGTTCATTTTTGCGTGGCGTCTGGCATATGGAAATCCGGCGTCCATTCCGGACCGGAGCCCACGGCCTGCACGTACCCGCGCGTGAAGCCCAGGGCCTCCATGCGCCTGCGCAGGGCGGCATATTCCTGCGGGGCCACGCCGCGCGAAAGCTCCGGAAATTCCAGGGCGCGGTGGGCGGGGTAGTACTGGCCCATGAGGCTTACGGCGGTATCCGGCCCCAGGGTCTCGGCCAGCCAGGCAAGGGCCAGGTCCACGCGGCCGAGGTCACCCGGCAGCACCAGCAGCCGCACGAGGAGCCCGCGCCGGGCCAGGCCGGTGGTCTCGTCCAGCACAAGGGGCCCCACCTGGCGCTGCATCTCCGCAATGGCATGAGTGGCGACGCGCGGATAGTCCGGCGCGGCGGAATAGCGCGCTGCTGCGGCCGCAGAATCCATGTAGCGCAGGTCCGGCAGGTAGATGTTCACCAGGCCTTCCAGCGTGCGCAGGGTTTCCACGGTCTCGTACGCGCTGGAGTTCCAGACCACCGGCAGCGTGAGGCCGTTCGCCCGGGCCAGAACAAGCGCCTGCCGCACCTGCGGCGTGAAGTGCGAGGGCGTGACGAGGTTGATGTTGTGCGCGCCCGCTTGCTGCAACTCCAGCATCAGCGCGGTCAGGTCGTCGGTGGAAAGCTCGTGGCCCAGCCCAGCCTTGCCTGGGGCGCCGATGCTGATGTCGTGGTTCTGGCAGTAGACGCACCTGAGGGCGCAGCCGGAGAAGAAGATGGTGCCGCTGCCCCGTCCGGCGGGGTCGGGCTGCGGGCCGCTCAAGACCGGTTCCTCGCCTGTGTGCAACTGGGCCAGGGCCACGCGCAGGGTGGCATCCGCGCCGCAGAAGCCGGGCCCTTGCGAGCGGACGGCCCCGCAGGCGCGCGGGCACAGGCGGCAGGGCCGCCCAAGGGCGAAAAGGGCTGGGTCGAAATGGTCCGGGCTCATGGCGCGCCCTCGCCGGAGTCGTGCTCTGCCTGCGTGGAGCGCTGCGCTCCGGGCTGGTCCAGCAGAAAGGCCAGCTTGGCCGCGCGGGGGCGCTTCTTGACCGCCAGTTCCAGGCGCAGGGCGGCGGACTTGTCCGCGCAGGGGGCGCTGGCGGCCAGGGCCACGGGCAGCCGGGCGCGGGTGTATTTGGCGCCGCCGCCTGCCTGCCCGGCGTTGTGCGCGGCCAGCCTGCGGGGCAGGTCGTTGGTCACGCCGCAGTACAGGGTGCCGTCGGCGCAGGTGAGCAGGTAGACATGCCAGGACATGGGCCGCAGGATAGCCCCGCCCGCCGCACTTGCCAAGTTCCCATACGTCGATATATCTGCACAGCGGCCCTTTCTGGGCATTTGACCGCATGCACGGGGCGCACGCCCGCAACCGGGTCCAGCGCCTGTTTTTTTCGGAGGCTTGTTTGTCCAAGATCACGGTCCAGAACATCGAGAAGTCCTACGGGGGCGAGGCCCTCTTTTCCGGCCTGTCCTTTGAGGCGTTGCCGGGCATGCGCCTGGCCGTGGCCGGAGCCAACGGCACGGGCAAGAGTACACTGCTGCGCATCCTGGCCGGCCGCACCGAGCCCGAGGCCGGCAGCGTGACCATGAGCAAGGGCGCGCGCCTGGGATACGTGGCCCAGGAGCTTTCCGGCGCGGATCTCTCCGAGCCGCTGCTGGGCTGGGTGCTTTCGGCCCTGCCCTCCTGGCGCGACTTCTGGCGCGAGTGGGAGCAGGCCGTGGAGGCCAAGGACGAGGCCAAGCTGCACAAGCTCTCCGAGCGGCAGGCCCGCTTCGAGGCGCAGTACGGCTACCATCCGGAGCACAAGGCCAGGGCCATCCTCTCCGGCCTGGGCTTCGAGGACGGCGACCTCTCCCGGCGCCTCGAGCTGCTTTCCGGCGGCTGGCGCGAGCGCGCCAAGCTGGCCCGCGTGCTGTTGCAGGGCGCGGACATCCTGCTCCTGGACGAGCCCACCAACCACCTGGACCTGGAAGCCGTGCAGTGGCTGGAGGACTACCTCCTGGCCTTCAAGGGCACGCTCATCTTCGTGGCGCACGACCGCATCTTCCTGGAGCGCGTGGGCTCCCACGTGCTGGTGCTGGGCCTGCCCAAGACGGTGCTGCGCGCCGGTTCCTTCAGCGATTTCCTGGCCTGGATGGCCGAGAACGCCGAGCAGCGCGAACGCGAGGCCGCCAAGATCTCCGCGCGCATCGACCACGAGGAATCCTTCATCCGCCGCTTCCGCGTCAAGGCGCGCAAGGCCGCCCAGGCCCAAAGCAAGCTCAAGAAGGTGGAGAAGCTGCAGGACGAGCTCTCGCGGCTGAAGGGCGACCAGCTGGCCGCCCGGCCCGGGCGCAGGCTCTCCTTCCGCCTGCCGGAGCCCACGCGCGGCGACAAGGTGGCCGTGAACGCCGTGGAGCTGGAGTTCCAGTACGCCAAGGAGGCCGGATACAGCGGCAGGCAGCTCTGGCCGCGCCTGAACTTCCAGATCTTCCGGGGCCGCAAGATCGCGCTCGTGGCCCCCAACGGCGCGGGTAAGTCCACGCTGCTCAAGGTGCTCACCGGCGCGCTGGCACCCACCCACGGCTACGCCAAGCTGGGCAACAACACCCAGCTGGCCTACTTCAGCCAGCACCAGACCGAGATCCTGCGGCCCACGGGCACGGTCATCGGCGAGATGCGGCGCCTGTGCGACCCGCGCTGCAACGAGGAGCAGCTCATGGGCGTGCTGGGCCTGTTTTTGCTGGGCGAGAGCTACTTCGAGCGCCCGGTGGCCGCGCTTTCCGGCGGCGAGAAGAGCCGTCTCGTCATGGCCAGCCTGTTCCTGGGCCGGGCCAACCTGCTCATCCTGGACGAGCCCACCAACCACCTGGACCTGGAGAGCCGCGAGGGCCTCGTGGCCGCGCTCAAGGACTTCGAGGGCACGCTGTTCATGGTGGCCCACGACCGCTACCTCATGGGCGAGGTGGCCGAGGAGATCTGGGAGTTGAGTCCCACCGGCCTTGTGCAGCATCACGAAGGCTTTGAGGACTTCGACGCCAAGCGCCGCGCCGCCCTTGCCGAAGCCAAGCTGGGCGCCCGGCGCGAGGCCAAAAAGGCCGAATGCGCTCCCGTGGCGCTTGTGGAGGACGCCGAAGAGGCTTCGGGCTCCAAGCGTTTGAGCAAAGAGGAGAAGCGCAAGCTGGCCGAGCAGCGCAACGCCTTGTCGCGCGCGCTCAAACCCCTGCGCGAGGAATACGCCAAGTGCGAGAAGGACCTGGAGCGCGTGCTGCACGAGCAGGGCGAGCTGGAGGCCAAGATGAACGATCCGGCCACCTACGGCAGCGCGGGCGAGGCCCTGGCCGTGAACAACCAGTACCGCGAGGTGTCCGACTGGGCCGAGAAGCTCATGGAGCGCATGGCCGTGCTGGAGGAGAAGATGGCCGCGGTGCAGGCCGAGATGGGGTTCTGTCTTGAGTCCTAAGGCCGACCTGCTCGTTGTGGCGGGCGTGGTGTGGAAGGACGGCCGCTTCCTGGGCGTGGAGCGGCCCGAGGGCAAGGCCCACGCGGGCTGGTGGGAGTTTCCCGGCGGCAAGGTGGAAGAGGGCGAGAGCCTGGAAGCCGCGCTCATCCGCGAGCTCCAGGAGGAGCTGTCCTTCACGTCCACAGCGCTCCAGTTCTGGCGCGAGAAGCGCTTCGTCTACCCGCAGGGGGCGGTGCTGCTCAACTTCTTCCACGTCACGGCCTTCACGGGCGAGGTGATTCCCCTGGAGGGCCAGCGCTTCGCCTGGTTCACGCCGGGCCAGGCCGACGTGTCCATCTTCCTGCCCGCCAACGCGGACATCGTGCCCGCGCTCTGCTGGCCGCTGCCCTGACGCTGGCGGGCTTGCCGGGTTCCCCAGATTTCTGCCCGCAGATCAGATGCGGCTCCCCATCGGGGGGGCAGGGGGCGGCGGCGGGTATTTCTCCGGTTCCGGCCCCGTCACCGGCCCGCGCACCTCGTTGCCGCCGGAAAGCCCTCCGCCCGCATCCGTCGCCACGCGCTCGCTGTCCGCAAGCAGGATGTCCGTCATTTGCGGGGCGTCGGCGCAACGTTAAAAGTCGTACAATTTGCGCACCTCGAACGCGCTGACGCGGCCACCCACGAACCAGACGGTAATCCTGTGGTCATCTCCACCACGTTTTGCTTCCACGTCCTTCGGCCATTTCCAGCGGGCGATGAGCAGCTCTGGGGTGAAGTGAACATCTCCAAGTGCGCCATAATAATAAGTGTCCTTCTCCTTCCATAACGGCTTGCCCAACACGGTCTCAACTTCTTCCCGCGTCAGGCCCAGCCTGAGGCCGCTCTGCGTGGCGAGCCCGGCATGCACCCCCTTGGTGGGTACAAAGCGCTTGATGTGCTGACGATATTCTTTTGGCAGTACCGATTGGCTGAAGCATACGCGAAACGCCGCCACATACTCATCGTTGTCCATGCATGGGTCGCTCATGTCCATGAGCACCATCGTGCTGTCGCCAGGCCGGGCCGAGACATAGCCGTAGGCAAGTTCGCATTTGCGCCAGTCCGGCAGGCGTTTGGCGGGGCCAAGCAGGGCGAAAGCCGCGCCCTTTGTGTCATCCCCAGCCCGCAGGGTGGCGTTGGCCGCCTCGCCAAAGCCCGTCACAGCCATATGGGCAGGGTCGAGCAGTCGTTCCAGAAGGGTTTTGCCCTCGGCTGCGGGGAGTATTCTGTTTGGGCGCACTCGTGCCTCTGGCGTCGAAAGCAGATATTCACCATTGTAGAAGTGAACATATGATGCAAAACAGGGCTTGAAGTCAGCCACGAGTGCAGATGCTGTCAGCAGAAACAGCATGAGAATGGAAACACTATTTTTCAACACGGATCCACCCTCCTTTGTATGTATCCAAAGCCTCCCGATCCGGCCTTTCCAGCGCGATGCACCCAGCCGAGTCCCGGCCCCGGTCCTGCGGCAAACGCGCCTGTGCGTGGACGTAAAAGCTGTCCGGGTCGCGGCCAAGAGCGATGACGCGTTTGCGAGTCTCGGCGTCGGGCGTAAGCTTGTACGATGGAGCAGGCCACCTTTTTCTTTCACTGGCCTCATCATCAAGTTTTTCCAGTCTCCAGTTCCCCCTTGGGAGCGGGCCCACACCCTTGATGCCTTCTGTGCCCGGGTTGTTCTGGCCTCCACCGCGCCCGGCGTAGCCAACGGCCAGCGGCTTGCCATCCGGGCCGTTCAATTGCCCCGACTTCTGGCTGTACGTCAGGTGCGGCTCCTTCGGGGCAGGGGGCGGCGGCGGGTATTTCTCCGGTTCCGGCGGCGTCACCGGTCCGCGCACCTCGTTGCCGCCGGAAAGCCCTCCGCCCGCATCCGTGACCACGCGCCCGCTGTCCGCCAGCAGGATGTCCGTCATTTGCGGGGCGTCGGCGTCCTCGCGCGGCGCTTCGTCGTCGCCTGCTTCCTCAGTCTCTTCGCCGTTGATGGACATGCGGCCATCGGTCTCGAAGGTGCTGATGCTGCCGTCGAGCAGAGACACGGAGCCGCCGCGCGGGCCGGTGTAGCGGCCGTTTGAGTCGTAGCCCTGGGGCTTGCCGC
>CAYUOW010000110.1:5015-7828 GCA_964446455.1 uncultured Desulfocurvus sp. | reverse complement strand
CGTAGCGCGGTGTCCGTTAGGGGCATGGGGCAACTCCTTTGGCATTTGAAGGCGTCAAGTGCTGTTGCCCCGATAGTTGCCCCAAGTTGCCCCAGGATGTCAACATGCCGTATCGGACGGCATTAGACCACTCGGCAACAAAAAACCCCGCTTTCGCGGGGCTTTGTGGACTTCTTCGTTCTTGTCTGGATGTTCTTTTGGTGGAGGCGGAGGGAATCGAACCCTCGTCCGAGAACGCTTTGCGCGCGGCGTCTACAGGTTTAGAACAGGTACAATTCTCGTCGTCTCATTAGCCCCTGTCCAGGCGGGAAACGACATGTCCGCCTTGTGCCGCGTGCATACGGCGGACGCCATCTGCACGCCGTCCCGATAGGGTTTTGTCGATCCTAAAGACGTATCGGACGTCGGTCAGAAGGATCGTGACTGGTTATTAAGCAGCCAGAGCGTAATCGTAGTCGTTGGCACTTGAGTGCTTGCCGCTTTTAACGAGGCCAGCGGCGCCTCGACCTGCAACCACGGCATCGACTGTCCCCGTCGAAACCGGTGCGCCCCCTTTCAAAGAACAGATGGACTCCAAACAAGATAAGTCCGCTTCGCCTTCTGGCAAGGGGAATCCTGCCAGAAGGTGCCGACCATGCCCGCGCGGCGGGCGGGTGTCAAGGAATGATGCGGGTTCGTGCTGGGCTGGCCAGGGCAAAGGCGGTGTCAGTGCAGGGCGCGGAACTTGTCCGTCTCCACCCGGTTGCGGCCGAATTCCTTGGCCCTGTACAGGGCCTCGTCCGCACGGCGAACCAGGGTCTCCACGTCGTCGCCCTCCTGGATGGAGGTGACGCCGAAGCTTGAGGTCACCTGGCCCACCTGGCCGAAATCGTTGCGCTCCATCTCCAGGCGGTAGCGCTCGGCCAGGGCGGTGACCAGCATCAGGTTCGTCTCCGGGCAGATGATGAGGAATTCCTCCCCGCCCCAGCGGCCCACGATGTCCGTCTCGCGGGCGTTGCGGCGCAGCAGTTCGGCCAGCTGCACCAGCACGGTGTCGCCCGTCTGGTGGCCGTAGGTGTCGTTGATGATCTTGAAGCGGTCCACATCGAGCATGATGACGGAGAAGGTTTTGCCGTAGCGCCGGGCGCGCAGGAGCTCCGCCTGGAGCGAGGCCTCGAGCTTGCGGCGGTTGGCGAGTCCGGTGAGCCTGTCGGTGACGGACAGGATCTCCAGGGCATGATTCTTTTCGTCCAGCTCCGTCACCAGGCCTTCCAGCCTGTCGCGGGCCTCGGTGAGCTCCGCCGTGCGGACCAGCACCATGTGTTCCAGGTTGCCCACTAGCTGGTGCATGCGCGCGGCCATTTCGTTGAAGCTTGCGGCCAGCACGCCCACCTCGTCGCTGGAGTCGGACTCCACGCTGGCTTCCAGGTGGCCTGCGCGCATCTGCTCGGCCGAACGGGTCAGGGCCACGAGCTTGCGGGTGACGCTGGCATGGATGATGGCCGCTACCAGGAGCACAAAACCCAGGCCGGTGATGGCCGTTGCCAGGATGACCGCCGTGGCCACGCGGCTTGAAACGGCGATGCGGTTGCGGGCCCGCTCCACCTCGGCGGTGGCCAGCACCTTCAGGTTGGCGGAAATGGGGTCCACGGACTTGGCCTGCAGGGTGAAGTCGTTCAGTTTGCTGCGGATGGACACGTCGACGTCGGGAATCTGGCGGGCGACCTCGACGTACTGCGACAGCAGCCGCTGCGTGGCCTCCCAGTCCGGGCGGGACTGCCCGCCGTTGGCGGCCAGGGCCGTACGCAGCTCGAAGCAGGAGTTCATGGCCGACTGCATGGAGGGCCGCTGTCTCGTGACCATGTACTGGCGGTGGTGCAGGGCCATTTCCCGGAAGTGCAGCAGCGTGGCCGGAGAGCGCCGTGCGAGGTTCTCGATCTCCGACTCGAGGTCGTTCAGCTGGCTTTCCAGCCCCGTGCCCGGCGCGGCCAGCACCGTGACCTGGGACACCAGTTCGCGGAAGATGTCCGCGAACCTGCGCGCCGTGGTCAGGTACAGGGTCAGGTCGTTGTTGCGCTCGCGCAGGGCGTCGCTGACGTTGGAGGCCTCGATGAGACGCTTGAGGTCCTCGCTGGCGGCCACCACGTCGGTGATGATCTCCGTCGAGGGGCGGAAGTACAACTCCTGGGCCGCAAGGAAGCCTATGTGCGGGTATTGCAGGAAAAAGTCGCGGTGCAGGCGGCGGGCCTTTTCCAGCTGGCCGTCCATTTCGAACACCCGCTGGCGGATCTCCACGCTGGCCAGAATGACGCCCTCGGCCCGGCGCACATCGCCCAGGGCCAGCAGGCTCACCGTCGCCTCCACGAGGATCATGCTGAAGAGCAGGGCGAAGGCCAGGGCGAACTTGGCCGTTATGCCCAGGTTCTGCCAGGTGCGGAACAGGCGGCCAAAGGCGCTCATGGCGATGGACTGTAGGTGAATTGCACGTTGGCCTTGAGCCCCTCCACGCCGGCGGCGGGATCGGCGAGACGCAGCACATTGAAGCGCGGCGGCGCGCAGTCGCCGAACTCGTTGCAGCTGAGGGCGCCGGAAAGGCCCGCATGTTCACGCGTGGCGTACAGGGCGTCGCGCAGGGCCTGGCGGCCTATGCGCACGCCGCCGCCCGGGGCCTTGGTTGCCGCCTTTTCAATGGCCGCAAAGAGTATCTCCGCGGCGTCGAAGGCGCTGACATAATAGAAGGTCGAGGGCGCGGTGTTGAAGCGGCCGCGGTACTCCTCCACCAGCTTGTCCAGGGCCGGGCTCTTGGCGGGCGGGGTGGGGCCCACGAAATACAT
>CAYUOW010000110.1:0-5005 GCA_964446455.1 uncultured Desulfocurvus sp. | reverse complement strand
GCGCGCCGTCGCTCATGAGCACGGTCTTCTTGAGGGCCGGGTCGCGCCTAGCCTGCAGGAGCACATGATTGCCCTCGGGCTGGAACAGCGGGAAAAACACCAGCTCGGCCTTGGAATTCTTCACCGCGGTCAGCAGGGGGCCCATGTTGGTGTCCTGCTTGTTCACCGTGGCGTTCAAGACAACCGTTCCGCCAAGCTCTTTGAACTTTTTGGCAAAGCCGTCGGCCAGGCCCTTTGTGTAGATGTCGCCGTCATTGATTGTGGCGGCCTTGCGGATGCCGAGCTTCTGATAGGCGAAGGTGGCCGCCGCCGGCCCTGAGGATTCCTCGTTGGGCGCGGTGCGGAAGTAGCCCGCCTGCCATTTTGGCGCGCGCTTTCCACCCAGGGCGGTCAGGAACGGGGCGGAATTGTTGCCGGAAATCATAGAGAAGCCGGCCTTGGACATGATCTCAGCGGCCGTGGCCGCGTCGCCGGAGCAGGTGGTGCCGAAGATGGCCACCACGCTCGGGTCGGCCACGATCTTGAGGGCCGCGTTGGCGCCGCCTTCCGGCTGGCACCCTGTGTCCTCCACCAAGAGCGAGACCTCACGGTCCAGCAGCTTGCCGCCCCTGCGCGCAAGGGCCAGCTCCAGGCCGCGCAGCTGCTCCTGTCCCAGGGGGCCCACCTTGCCGCTCAAGGACTGGATGACGCCGAGCTTGAGTGGCGCCTTTGCCGGAATTTCCACGCAGCCAAGGGGATCGGTGCAGGCCTTCTGTCCCGGGTCGCTGGAGCAGGAGACGCAAAAAAACGCCACAAAAGACAAAGGAGCAACAAGGAAGCGGAGGCTGGGTATGCGCATGCTTGCCTGCGTGGAATGTTGGCTACGTAGCAATGCCGCCAGGGGGGGAGGCGGGAAGGACACGTTGCGTGGACAGCCGTGCGGAGGCGACGACTGCCTGCACGAATATCCTCTTGCACGGTTGGAGTCAAAGGAGATGAGATAAGAATGCTATCGATGTTGTGATAAAATTTGCGTACTGTTGTCGGTGGCTGGGCGGGGAAAACAAAAAACCCCTGCCGGAGCAGGGGTTTATGTTTCTGGTAGCGAGGGAGGGAATTGAACCCCCGACACTGCGGATATGAGCCGCATGCTCTGACCGACTGAGCTACCTCGCCAGGATTCCCGTAACGGGAAGCGCCTTATAGCTATTCCCAAAACGGAACGCAAGACCTGGAAAGGGGGGTGCGGGCATAAAATCTGATTTTTTTCATGGTGGCGGTCCTGTCGCGCCTTTCGTTGCCAGGCAAGCCTCTGTGGTGTAGGAATTGCAAAGACATTCCGGACCCGTGAACTCCAAGGAGCAAGGATATGGCCACTGTTGTTCCCCAAAGCGAACTTACCCGCCGCGCCCTCGACTGGATAGCCGAGAAGTGCGGAACGGAGGCTGGCGCCAAGGCAAAGGCCGCGCACATTGAGGCGGCGGCCATGCGCTTCAACCTGGGCCCTCTTGAGGTGGAATTCCTCGAGCGCTTTTTCGCCAACGAAGCCAAGGACGAGACGAAGCCTTGAAGATCATTCACAGACAGACCCTGAAGGAACACATCCATCTGTTCCTGCTCATCGGCTCCTGCCTGCTGGGCCTCATCCTGGTGGGCCGCATGCTCCAATTGCGCGAGATGCTGCTTTCGCAGAATCTCGGCGCGTTGGATATCCTGCGCCTTTTCGTCTATTTGAGCCCCTTCTTCATGCTTCTTCTGACGCCCATCGCCTGCATGCTGAGTGTATTCCTTACCTTTCTGCGCATGGCGGCGGACAGGGAACTGACGGCCCTCAAGGCCAGCGGCGTCAGCCTGTACCAGCTTTTGCCCGCGCCCATCATCTTCTGCTGCCTGTGCACGCTTTTCAGCCTGTTCATCTCGCTCTTCGGCGTGTCCTGGGGCATGGAGCAGTTCAAGCTTTCGCTCATGGAGTTCGCGCGGACCAAGACCAAGCTTTCGCTCCAGGCGGGCGTGTTCAACCAGGAATTCCCCGGCCTCACCATCTATGCGCAGCAGGTGGACCTGGACTCCGGCGACATCCGCTTCGTCTTTGTGCAGGACAAGACCAGCAAGAATTTCACCACCACGGTTGTGGCGCCGGAAGGCACTGTGAGCACCGATTCGGAGAAGGAGCAGATCAAGGTCGTGTTCCGCAATGGGAGAATCTTCCGCCGCGAGGGGGAGAAGCTCGACGTGCTGAGCTTCGGCACCTACGCCGTGCGCCTGCCCCTGGGCAACATGCTGCGCAAGATGGGCTTCGAGCGCACCTCGCCCAAGGAACTCTCCTTCGAGAAGCTGCTGGAGTATGACGCGGACGCCGCGAAGATGCAGGCCGAGTTCGACCAGGACCGCGAGCGCAAGGTGAAGGTGGAGATCCAGAAGCGCCTGGCCCTGCCCCTGGCCTGCCTGGTGCTGGGCATGTTCTCCGTGCCGATAGCCTGCGTTTTCCGCGCGCTGAAGCAGCAGCACGGCCTTGTGCTGGCCCTGGGCGTGTTCCTCGTCTACTACTCCATGCTCTCCGTGGCCGAAAGCGTGGGTGAATCGCGCCTTGTTCCTCCGGCCGTGGGCATCTGGGTGCCCAACATCCTTTTCACGATCCTCGGTATCGCCTTCCTGCGTTCCGCCGTGCGCGAGCGCATCCCCGCCGGGGTGCTCTGGGTCTTGCAGAAGCTGCCCAAGAGGAGCGCCGCATGAGCTGGTCGTTTCCCCGCATGGGCGCGCTGAGCGGCTACCTTGTGCGCCAGAACCTGTTCCTCATGGCCACCTGCCTCGGGGCGGGCGTGTTCATCTATCTGCTCACCGACCTGGCCGACCGCCTGGAGCACTTCCTGGACGCGGGCCTCGGCGCGCGGCAGATCCTCACCTACTTCCTGGTGAAGATGCCGCTCATCTTCTCGCAGATCCTGCCCGCCGTGTTCCTGCTCGCCGTGGTCATCCAGGTGGGGCTCATGGTGCGCAACCGCGAGATGATGGCCCTGCGCGCGGGCGGCATGTCCATGGGCTGGTTCATCCGCTTCTTCATCGTCTACGCCCTGGTGTGGAGCATGGGCCAGCTCATGTTCTCGCAGTTCGTGGCCTCCTATGGCGAACGCGAAGCCTCGCGCATCTGGCGCGAGGAAGTGCGCAAGCGCCAGCTGGACAAGCGCGTGGTGAAGAACCTGTGGTTCCGCGAGGGGCCATACATCGTCCACGCCACGGAGGCCCAGCCCACCCAGAGCCGCGTCAACGACGTGACGGTGTACGAGTTCGACCGCGATACCATGCGCCTGGAGCGCATCATGACCGCCAAGAAGGGCCTGGTGGACGAGCACGGCTGGGGCCTGCTCGACATGTGGGAGATCGAGACCAAGGACTTCATGTCCAGCAAGCTCCTCACGCACTTCATCCCCTTGCGTCAGGACATGCGGAGCTTCCTGAACGCCGACGTTGCCGACCGCTCGGATCTGCCCCTGTGGCATCTGGCGCGGGTCATCGACGAGCTGCGGGAATCGGGCTCCAACGTGGAACGGTTGCGCACGGCCTGGCACGGCAAGTGGTCGTACGCCTGCTCCATCATGACAATGGCCCTCTTGGCCCTGGCCCTATGCTCGCTCTTCGAGAACATGTACATCAACCTGGTGCTCAGCCTGCTGGTGATCTTCAGCTATTACGGACTGTACGTCCTGGGCATCACCACCGGGCAGAAGGGCATACTGCCGCCCTTGCTGGCCGCCTGGCTGGCGAACCTGACCTTCAGCTCCGTGGCGGCGTTGCGCCTGGGCTGGGTGTGCGCCCCGCGCCTGGCGGCGCGCGTGCACCGCTGGCGCGTGGGCTTTTCCCGGCGCTTCAGCCGGGCGGAAGACTAGGCGGGGGGAGTCTCTAAGGCTGCGGGGCTGCGGCCTCGGGCGCCACGCCGGCCGTCTTGTCCAGGGCGGCCCACAGGGCCTCGCGTCCCAGCTTGGTGACGCTGGAGAAGCAGATGGGCGTGGCCGCGCCGCCCAGCAGGTCGCGCCATTCGCGCTGGCGGGCAGCGGCCTCGCGCTGGTTCACCTTGTCGCACTTGGTCAGAACCGGCAGGATGGGGATGCCCTCGTGCCGCAGCCAGCCCACAAGCTCCAGGTCGCTCTGCTGCGGGGTCACGCGCACGTCGATGAGCACGGCCACGGCCTTGAGGCCGGGATTGCCGGTGAGGAAATGCTCGATGAGCTTGCCCCACTTGGCGCGCTCCTCCTGGGAGCGCCGGGCGAAGCCGTAGCCGGGCAGGTCCACCAGGGTGTAGTCGCCGGGAGTGATGCGGAAGAAGTTCACGCTTTGCGTTTTGCCCGGAGTGGAGCTGACCTTGGCCAGGGCCTTGCGCCCGGCCAGGCAGTTGATGAGCGAGCTTTTGCCCACGTTGGAACGCCCGGCCAGGGCCACTTGCGGCTCCTCCGACGGTTCGAGCTGGGAAATGACGTAGGCGGTTTTGACTAAGTCGAAGCTTCGATTCATAATGCTCCAGGGCGGGTTTTCACGCACAGCGTGTGCGGCGCCTCCATAGATGTTGGCTTTTGGCCCCCGCGTCAAGCCTTGCCCGTTACCTCAACCCACCAGGTGGCAGCCATGAGCACCCGCAAGTACCTTATTCTGAACGGTCCCAACCTCGGCCACATCGGCACCCGCCAGCCGGAAATCTACGGCTCCCAGGGGCTGGACAGCCTGCCGGAGCTTCTGAAGCCCATGCTGGGCGAGGCCGCGGGCGACGTGGAGCTCGTGTTTCACCATTCCAATTTCGAGGGCAACCTCATCGACCGGCTGGAAATGGCCCGGCGCGAGGGGCTGGACGGCGTGGCCTTCAACGCCGGGGCCCTGACGCACACCAGCCTGGCCCTTGCCGACTGCCTGGCCTGGATCGGCATTCCCTGCGTCGAGGTGCACCTTTCTAACATCTTCGCCCGCACGGACGAGCCCCTGCGTCAGAAGAGCCTGATGGGGAAAAGCTGCATCGGAGTTGTTGCCGGTTTCGGCATTC
>CAYUOW010000109.1:0-7842 GCA_964446455.1 uncultured Desulfocurvus sp. | reverse complement strand
CCGGGGTGATGATGAAGCCGCCGCCCGCGCCGATGCAGCCGGTGATGAGGCCGGCCGCCAGGCCCACGAAGATGGACACCACGAAGATGGTGTTGGTGTAGAAGGCCGGGGCGTACGCGGTTTTGCTGCCGATGATGTCGGAGGCGAACGCGAAGTTGATGAGCAGGATGGGCAGAATCATCAGGCCAAGGATGGCGAGTTTCTTCCTGCTCCTGACAATGGACAGGGACATTTCCATGTCCCACTTGGCGTGCGCCACGCTCGCCTGCTTGAGAAATTCAAAGACGTCTCTACCGAAGCCCATCAATCTCCCCTCCGTGTAAAAGTGTTTACGTGTACCCGGAAACCGGCCCGAAACCCGGCTCCGGTTCGTGTCCTTATTCCAACAAGGGCCGCCCTACGCGGGCTTGCCCCCCTTGAGCGCCTTGTGTTCGCAGGCATCCTGGAGCTTGAACACCAGCTCCTCGATGTCCACGGGCTTCATGAGATAGTCGAAGGCGCCGAGTTCCAGCCCCTTCATGGCCGTTTCCACGTGGGCATGGCCCGAGAGCATGAGCACGGCGACCCCGGGGTGGCTGGCGGCGATGTGCTTGAGCGCCTCGATGCCGTCCATGCCGGGCATCTTCACGTCCAGCACCACGGCGTCCACCTGGGCGTTCTGCTTCAGCCAAGCCAGGGCCTCGGCCGCGCTGCCGGCGGTTTCGGACTCGATGCCGCGGCGGCCCAGGCGTTTGGCCAGGGTCTCGCGGAAGTCCTGCTCGTCGTCGACCAAAAGAACCTTCATGCCCTCTCCTGTGTGTCCGTGCCGTCCGCGCCAAGCTGTGCCGCCAAAACCTTCACCGCGGCCTTCAGCGCGGCGATGTCGGGCTCTTTCTCCACAATCAGCGCGCCCTCGAAGCCCGGCCGGGGCTCCTCGCCCTCGAAAACATGGAGCACGACCAGTACCTTTCCCGCGCGTTCCTTGAGCCTCAGCGCCACCTCGGCCAGCTTGGTGCCTGCGGCCTCGGGGTCCAGCACCAGCACCTGCGGCGGCTTGGGCCCGCTGAGGGCCTCCAAAAGCTGCGCCGCGCTGGCCAGGGCTCCGGCAAAGTGGCCCAGGTCGGCCAGCTCTCGGCAAAGGAACTCGCGCACGTGCGGATTTCTGTCCGTTATGGCGATGTCGAGCCGGGCTGTGGCAGGCATGGGCACTCCTTCACCCTCACCAATGGCAATTCCCATGCCAGGGGCGAGATGTGCAAAATTCACTGAAATAAAAGGAAATATTCTGGACTGGCGCTGGGGTGTTCGCGTGCTTTGCTGGTGCTTGTGTCAGCTTTCTTTACAGTACGTTAAGTCTGGGTGGAGGGAGAAGCCACGGTGGGCAAGATGAGGAGGTGCAGGCTTGGCGTAAGGCCGGGGAGGGGGTGGCTCCTCCCCGGCCTTTGTCATTCCGCTATAGCTGGATGGGGGTGTCGTTGCGCAGCGTGACGGGCAGGTGCTGGTTGCGCTGGATGACCACCCAGCGCTTCAGATCTTCGGGCAGGGCCCGCCAGGAGCCGGACCCGGCGCGCCGCCAGGCCGGCAGGCCCAGCTCGTTCACCAGCCGCACTATCTGCTTGGGGTTTTCGCCCACAGCCTCGCAGATGGCGCGGGCTCCCTTGACGCAGATGTCGGCGTGCATGTCCATGTGTTCCTCCGTGATGGTCTGATGTCTCGTGGGGGGGGGGCTGCGGCACGCGGAGTGAAGTGCATTGCCAATCGGCAATTGCGATGTGCAGACTCCAAGGCGTGGAACGCACCTCGATATTTCGGACTTTTGCCAATTGCCAGATTTGTTCGGGCAAGCTCCGGCCCGGGGCCGGTCTGGGCGCAAATCACCTCCAGAGGGGCCTTGAACCGCCCTGTTGCAGGGGGTTGCAGCCTGATTCTCCAGTAACCTTTCGAGGTTGCGTGCACCGGCGAGTCGGCGCAGGCGCTGCGGCCACCAAGGTTGGGCGTTCTGCCGCAGGGTGGTGCGCAGCATCAATCGGAACTGGTCGTGCTGTTGTTTTGCAGGTTATATTTTGTCAAAAGTATATTTCTTTGTCAATATCGTAAAGGTAAAATTATGTGGACTTCGACAAAATGCGTGGTATAAATATGCCAGACAGCTAACGCCGCGCTGCCGCAGTGCGCAAACTCCGGGGAGGGGACAGTGGATTTCACCAGCAACCTGCGCGAAATGCTCTGGGCCAGGGTGGGGGAGAACAAGGACTTCGCCAACCGCAAGCGCATGGCCGACGCCCTGGGCATCGACCCCTCGCAGCTCAACCGGTTCATGGACGGCGAGCGCGGCCTTTCCGTGGAGTCCCTGGGCCGCATCCTCGATGGCCTGGGCGCGCGGCTGGTGCTGCCGGGCGAGGCCGCGCCCGAGGCCGCCCGCGAGGTCTGTTTCGTTTCGCCCCGGACCACCGGCGCGGAGGGCGACTTCGCCCCGCCCGCGGCCGAGGATTACTTCGCCGTGCCCCTGGCGGCCGAGCCCGTGGCCGCCGGTCCGGGCCGCATCCCCCAGGACGACATCCTCGGCTGGGTGCTGGTGTGGCGGCACCACGAGTCCGTGCGCTTCCGCACCGACCTCGTGGCCGTGACCATCGGCAAGGGCGAGGTGTCCATGACGCCCACCCTGCATCCCGGCGACATCGTGCTGGTGGACAGGGCGGAGAAATCGCCGGACCCGGCGGGCAAGATTATGCTGGTGACCGAGCCCGACGGTGGTTGCGCTGTGAAGCGCGTGACCACCCGTGCCGTTGACGGCGACGTGGAACTGGTTTTTTATTCCGACAATTCGCGCGATTACCCTCCGCGCGTCTACCGGCTGAACCGCGATTACGGCGGCGAACTCTACAATGCCATCGGCGGGCGGGTGGTTTGGGCCTGGAGCGACATGACCCGAAAATAGCCGACCGGGGTAGAGGCGGAAAGTACTGGATTTTTTTGATAGCTATGGCTATTCTTTCCACACGTTATCTATGTATTGTTGAGGTGGACCATGAAATGGTTTTCCCGAATATTCTCCGAATCCGCAGAGACGGACAACACGTCCGGTGAGCTGAACGCCTTCCTCGGAACCGGCACGAAGTTCACGGGCCATCTGTCGTTCGAAGGCTCGGTGCGCATTGACGGGCATTTTCTTGGCACCATCAACGCCACAGGCACCCTGATCCTGGGGCGCGAGGCGCTTGTTAAGGGCGAGGTGGAAGTGGCGAGCCTGAATGCCAACGGCACGCTTGTCGGCACCGTACGGGCCACCCGCCATGTCCATTTGCATGAGCATGCCGTGTTCGACGGGCACCTCATCACCCCGGCGCTGGGCATGGACCAGGGCGCGGTGCTGAACGGCACCATCGAGATGCCCAACTCCCGCCCGCGCAGGGACGTTTCCGAGCTTGGCGAGACTGAGGTGCCGGTGCTGCCCACCCAGGGCGGCCATTTCGCCGTGGGTACCGCGCCCGCCGTGGGTTCGGCCGCACCCGAGACCGAGGAAGAGAGCTAGGCTCTCCCCCATATCCCGCACGAAAAAGCCCCCTGGTCCGTCTGGATCAGGGGGCTTTTCTGTCGCGGTGGCGGGCTAGTTCTTGAGATCGGATTCCGGCACGGCCGGGGCGGCGGGTTCCGGCGCGCTCTTGGCGCCCGGCTCGGGGTTGATGATCTCAACGGGGTCCTCGGCCTTGGCGGGAGCCTTGGCCGGGGCCGGCGATGCGGCGGGCATGGCCGCGTCCGGGGTGCGCCGGGCCTTGAACTCGGCCACGGCCTTCTCCTTCTGGGCCACGCGCTGGGTCCAGTCCCGCACGAAGAGCGTGCCCTGGTTCACCTTGGACTTGAGCTGGCTGCGGTCGGCATCGTTTTTCACGAGGTCGGCGCGCAGGTCTTTCAGCACCTTGCGGTTGTCCTCGGCCCTGCCGAGATTTGCGGCCATTATGGCTTCCATCTTGGCGATGTCGAGGTTGATTTCCGCCGCGCGGGCCTGGGCCTTGGCCAGCTTGGTGTTCTGGTTGGCCAGGTCGTCCTGGCGGTCGGCCAGCTCTTCCTTCAGCTTGGCCAGCTCCACGTCCTGATTGGCGCAGGCCAGCTCAAAGTCGGCCTTGTTGATGGCGCCGCGTTTGTCCTGGGGCACCTGGGCCGCCAGCTCCGCGTCAACCGGCGAACCGAACAGGCCGCCCAGGTTCAGGGCCTGCGCTGGCGCGGCTGGGGCCAGCAGGCCGGCGCACAGGGCCAGGGCCGCGAATGTTTTGGCGATATGGATGCGCATGGGGTCCTCCCAGGGTGAGGGTGCGTGATTGCCAAAGGCTAGCGGAAAGCGCGGGGCAAGGCAACGGCGTCGGAACGCCGATTTGGCAGGCTATTGCGCGGCGGCCAGCAGGGCCTGGCGGATCTCCTCGGCCCGGACGGGATCACCGAGCTTCAGGCCCTCGTCCGTGCGCACGTAGAACACGTCGTGGATGCGCCCGGCACTGGTGGCTATGCGTGCCAGATGGATGCGCAGGCCCTGGGCGCAGATGGCCAGGGCCAGGTCGTGCAATAGGCCAAGCCGGTCGGGCGCGGCCACCTCGAGCAGGGTGTAGAAGTCGCTCTGCTCGTTGTCCACGCGCACCTTGCGGCGGCTTTTGGGCGCGCGCGAGGGCGGAGTGAGGGGCGAGGTACGCTTCTGCTCCAGGCGGTATTCGAGGGAAAGCTTGCCTGTGAGGGCGTAGCCCACGGCGCGTTTCACCCGCGCCCACAGGTCCTCCAGGTACAGCCCTTCGGAGGGTTCCTGCACCAGGAACACGTCCACGGCCAGATTGTTGCCCGGACCGGCGGAACCCGGCGCCCAGGTCAGCACCTCGGCCGAGAGGATGTTCAGGTCGTGCAGGGCCAGCACCCCGGCCATGACGGCGAAGAGCCCCGGCTGGTCCAGGGCGGCGATGCTGACCTGGAAGGCCCGGCCCTTCACGCCCACGGCGTCGATTTCCGTGACGCCGATGCCTGCCTTGCCCGCGGGCTTGCGCACCATGTCCTCGTCCAGGCTCTCCTGGAAGCGCCTGGCCAGGCGCATGTGCCGGGCGATGGTCGGCGCGTCGAGCACCAGGAAGGCGCGGGCGGCATGCGTTCCAGGCAGCGCTCGGCAAAGGCCGCGTCCAGGGGCGGCTCCTGTCCCATGGGTCCGGCAAAGGGCTGCTGCGCCAGCAAAAGGGCTTCCTCGCGCACCTGCCTGCTCTTGTCCACCGCGTGGGGCTCGGCCAGGGGCCCGGCGGTGAGGAGCTTCCTGGCCTTGCGCGTCAGTTCCTCGAACAGAGAGGCCGTCCAGGGATTCCAGGCGCGCGGGCCCGTGGACTGGCTGTCGGCCACGGCCAAGAGGTGCAGCATGTCCAGGCGCTCCACACTGCCGCATAGCTCGGCCACGCCGGCCGCCACGGATTCGTCGGCCAGGTCGCGCCGGGTGGCGATCTTCGGGATCAGCAGATGCTGCTTGACCAGGAAGGCCACGTCGGCCTGGGTGGCCTCGTCCGCGCCCAGGCGGCGCAGGATGTCCGTGGCCAGATGCGCGCCGGAGCCGGAATGGTCGCGGTCGGGCTTGGTCAGGTCGTGGCAGAAACCCGCCAGAAGCAGGCGGTCGAAGTGCGGCAGCTCCGCGGCCTGCCGCCGGAGTTCGGGCGAGAGGTCGCCTGTGGGGGCGCCGCCGTGCGCCTCGGGCTGCATGGCCGCCAGGGCGCGCACCACCTCAAGGGTGTGCTTGCCCACGGGATGGATGTGGAAGTCATCGAACTGCACCAGGTGCTCCACCGGGGCGAATTCCGGCACCAGGGCGCTCATGAGCCCGGTGTCGAGCATGGACTGCAGGGCCGTGGCCACGGCCGGGGCGGTGTCCGCCGGGGTGGGCTGGCCCTTTGCGGAGGGCAACTCCGGCGCGGGCGCCGGGGCGAAGAAGCGCTTCAGGGCCTTGGCCAGGCCTCCGGCTTCCTGCTTGGGCGGCGCGGCCTGGGGCGGGCTGCTCTCCGTGGCCTGGCCCGAGGCGCGGAAGATCTCGATGAGCGCGGGCAGGATGCCCGGCAGCGTGGCGAAGGCGGTGCGGCGTTCCGGGTCGGCCAGGGCGGCGCGGGTGGCCCGCAGGGCCGACCAGCACACGGGCCGGGCCTGGCGCGCGGCGGCCACGTAAAGTTCCAGGATGAGCGCGGGCTGCGCGGCCGCGGTTTCGGGATTGCGCAGGGCCATGCCCGTGGGGCCGCAGAAGATGTCCGGCGAGGATGCGGCAGGCTGCGGGCAGGCTTCGGCGTTGGGAGGGAAGGCCTCCATCCAGCAGGCTTGGCGCATGGCGCGGATGCGCGTCATGCTCTGGTGCAGGCGCGAGAGGAAGGCCTCCACGGCCAGCCCGGTGGCCAGGGCGGCCTGACCCGCGCTTTGCACCTCGCCGGGTTGGGCCGGGTCCGCCCCGGTGAAGCCCATGGCGCGGGCCACCTGGGGCTGCAGGTCGAAATTCAGTCGGTCGGTCTTGCGCCTGGCCGCCAGGTGCAGGGCCGTGCGCGCGGCCAGCACAAAGGCGTAGTCCTCTTTCAAGAGCGCGATGTCCGCCGGGGTGAAGGGTGCGGCCGGGCCGTCCTTCAGTGTCGGGTCCACGCGCAGCAGCCAATGGATCTGGTGCACGTCGCGCAGGCCGCCCAGGCCGTTCTTCAGGTCCGGCTCGAGCAGGCCGCTGGAGTCTCCGTATTCGGTGCGGCGCGCGGCGTTGTGCGTCAGCACCCACTGGCCGAAGGTTCCGGCATAGCCCGCCAGCACGCGGGCGGTGAACTCCGCCTCCATGCGCGCCACGATGCCTTCGTCCCCGGCGATGCGCCGCGTGTCCAGAAGCGAGGTCAGGACCTGGGTGTCCTCGCGGGCCAGGCGGAAGCAGTCGGCGCAGGCGCGTACGCCATGGCCCAGGTCGAGGCCCAGGTCCCACAGGGGGTGGAAGAGCCCGCGCGAGAGTTCGTCGGCGTTTTTCGGGATGGCGTTTTCGTACAGCGCCAGCACGTCCACGTCCGAGGCCGGGCAGAGCTCGCTGCGGCCATAGCCGCCCACCGCGATGAGGGCGAAGGGCGTCTCGAAAAGCGCGGGCGTTTCCGCGCGCAGCTCATCCAGCCGCTCGCGGAAATAGGCGTCCATGAGTTCGGAGCTGGCCGCCGGGTAGCCGGCAAGGTCACCCGCCTGGGCGGCCTCGGCCAACGCGAGGCGGCCCTGCCGCAGCCGTTGCGCGGCTGGCGGCAGGGCCGGAGTGCTTGCTTGCGTGTCGTCCACGGGGGAGGGGGACGCTTGGGAGCCTGGGCTAGACGGCCGCGTCGCCGGTTTCGCCGGTGCGGATGCGGACCACTTCCTCGACGGGCAGGACGAAGATCTTGCCGTCGCCCACCTGGCCGGTGCGGGCGGCCTTGGTGGCGGCGCCGATGACATCGGCCACGCGGGCGTCCTCGACCACCACTTCGATCTTCACCTTGACCACGAAGTCCACCTGGTACTCGGCCCCGCGATACACTTCCTTGTGCCCGCCCTGGCGGCCGAAGCCTTTCACTTCGCTCACGGTCATGCCCTTGATGCCGATTTCGGACAGGGCGGCCTTGATGTCATCCAGCTTGAAGGTGCGGGTGATGATTTCGACTTTCTTCATGACGCGTACTCCTTGGCGGGCAGGCTACGCCTGGTAGCCGGTCTCGTTGTGCTCGGAAAGGTCCATGCCGCGGTCTTCTTCCTCAGCGCTGGCGCGCAGGCCAACGGTGGCGTCCACCAGCTTGAAGAGAATGAGGCTCGCGATGAAGCAGAAGGCCCAGGTGGCGGCCACGGAAGCCAACTGTATCCAAAGCTGGGACGGATTGCCAT
>CAYUOW010000108.1:0-7873 GCA_964446455.1 uncultured Desulfocurvus sp. | reverse complement strand
GCGGGGCCGTCACCCACGTGGTGGCCGCCCTGGGCACCTCGGGCACGGCCATGGGCCTGGCCAAGCGCATGCACGAGCACGGAGGCGTGCAGGTCTGCGCCATCGAGCCCTTTGCCGGGCACAAGATCCAGGGCCTCAAGAACATGCACGAGTCCTATCCGCCGGGCATCTACAACAAGAAGGCCCTGGACCAGATCCTCCACGTGGAGGACGAGGAGGCCTTCGAGAGCTGCCGCCAACTGGCGCGCCAGGAAGGGCTCTTCGTGGGCATGAGCTCCGGCGCGGCCCTGGCCGGGGCGCTCAAGCTGGCGGCCGGCATCGAGGCCGAGGGCAAGAGCGGCTACATCGTGGTGATTTTTCCGGACGGCGGCGAACGCTATTTGTCCACGCCCCTTTTCGCGCCCAAGACCCTGGACGGCCTGCGGCTGATGAACCTGGCCACGGGCGGCAAGGTGCACCTGGACGCCACGGGCCAGCTGAACATTTACGGCATCGGTCCCAGCCTGGACGAGCCCGACGACCCGGACGCCTGGCGCAGGCTGGTGCTGGCCGACGTGCTGGCCCGGCACCTGAAGGCGCGCGGAGCCGACGTGCGCCTTGCCGTGGGCCTGGCCGACCTGGACGACCGCACCCTGGCCGCCGCGCGCGAGGCCGGGCTTTCCCGTGCGGACTACGCCGCGGGCGTGCTCACGCGCATCAAGGCCCGCGCCGAGGCCCTGGGCCTGCTGCCGGAAACCATCTTCGAGCCCGCCTCGGCCTCGGTGCCCAAGGCGCTGGACATCTGCACCAAGCTGCTGGCCAAGGGCCAGGCCTACGAGAAGCTGCGCAGCGTGTACTTCGACGTGCGCCGCGACAAGCGCTACGGGGCCATGAAGCTCATGGACATGGACGGCCTTTCCGTGGGCAAGACCGTGGACCTGGGCGACTACGTGAAGGACAACCCCCTGGACTTCACGCTCCTCAAGCGCGCCACCCTGCAGGACCTCAAGCTGGGCGACATCATCGAGACCCAGTGGGGCAACGTGCGGCCCAGCTGGTTCGTGCAGATCGCCGTGGCGGGCCTTTCCGCCCTTGGCCGCGTGGATGTGCTGGTGGCCGGGGAAGACCACCAGTTCCCGCACCTGGAGAACCTGCGCGCCATCTGGAGCGCCGCCGGGGTGGAGCCCAAGGCCTGGCTGGCCGACCGCAAGATCTCCCGCTCCGACGTCACCGGCGGCACCGGCGCGGTGGAGGCCGAAGCGGGCGGCGAGGCCCTGGACCTCAATTCCCTGCTGGAGCGTGCGGGCGGTCCTGCCGCGCTCCGGCTCTGGCTCCTGTCCGTGTCCTACCGCAAGTCTTTGGCCGCCACGGGGCAAAGCCTGTCCATGTGGGCGCGCAACTGGCACAAGGTGCAGGAGGCCGCCTGCGGCCTGCGCTTGGCTTTGGGGGAGACCCTGGGCGAAGGGGACCGCAAGACTGGCGAGCTGCCCGAGGAAGTGGAGCAGGCCGTGTTCGAGCTCAAGGCCGGGCTCAACGCCGCGCTGGAGGACGACCTTTCCCTGCACCGCTACTGGCCCAAGCTGTTCACCTTCGTGAAGCGCGTCAACGCCTGGCTGACCGGCGGCAAGATGACCGGGGCGGCGGCCTCGGCCTGCCTGAAGCAGCTGGAGGCCGCCGACGGCGTGCTGGGCATCCTGGACTTGAGCCAGATGCCCATTGCCTGCGCCTGCCTGCCCGCGGATGTGCAGGAACTGGTGGCCAAGCGCGAGGCCGCGCGCAAGGCCAAGGATTTCGCGGCCTCCGACGCGTTGCGCGGCGAGCTGGCCGCCCAGGGCTACCGCGTGGAGGATACGGCGCAAGGCCCGCGCGTGTACGCCCGCACCTGCGGCCATGCCTGCGGACGCGACTGCGGGGCGCGCTCCGCCGGGAAGGTGTCCTAGATGGACCGCTCCACCCTGGTTTGGGCCCTGGCCGCGTGCGCCTGGCTTGGCTTCGCGGGCATCGCCATCATCTGCGGGGCCCTGCGGGTGAAGCTCCTTGAGCCGCTCATGGGCGAGGCCAAGGCCCACGTGGCGGGCACGCTCATCGTCTGCGTGCTGCTCATGGCGGCCATCCAGCTCTTCGTGGGGGCCTCCGGCCTCAAGGACACCTGGCCGCTCATGCGCATCGGGGCCTTCTGGACCATCCTCACCATCTGCTTCGAGTTCTTCTTCGGCCTGCTGGTGATGAAGAAGAGCCTGGAGGAGCTGTTCGCGGACTACAACATCTTCAAGGGCCGCATCTGGCTCCTGGTGCTCGTCACCACCTTCTACGGCCCGGTTGTGGCCGGGCTCATCCGCGCCCAATAAGCTCGCGGCGCCGCACTTTGGCGGGCGCACGGCGAAACGCACAAGCCCCCTGGCTGGACACGAAGGTTCCAGCCAGGGGGCTTGCGCCGTTTTGGGGCTGCGGTTCGGGAGACTTGCACCCCGTCTGCGCGGCCTATCTCCTCGTCAGACCATACTTCTTGAGCTTGTACTGCAGGGTGCGGCGGCTGATGCCAAGGGCGTCGGCCGTCTTTTCGCGGTGCCCGCCGGAGGCGTCCAGGGCCTGGCGCAGGGCCTCGCGCTCGGCGTCCTCCATGGCTCCCGGCAGCCCGGCGGAGATGTCCACTCCCGCCGCGTGCCCGGCCTCGCCCGGCGCGCAGGGTACGCTCGTAGCCAGCCCGGCGATCTGCGGGGGCAGGAGCTCCGGCCCCAGATTGTCCGAGCGCGAGAGGATGAGCGCGCGCTCCAGCACGTTCTCCAGCTCGCGCACGTTGCCCGGCCAGTTGTGGCGCGAAAGGGCCTCCACAAAGGCCGGGGCGATGGAGCGGATCTCCTTGTGGTTTTTGGCGCCCAGCTTGCGCAGCAGGTGCCCGGCCAGGATGGGCAGGTCGCCGGTGCGCTCGCGCAGGGGCGGAATCTGGATTTCCAGCACGGCCAGACGGTAGTACAAATCCTCGCGGAAGCGCCCGGCGGCAACATCGGCGCGCAGGTCGCGGTTGGTGGCGGCCAGGATGCGCACGTCGGTCTCCACGGCCTTCACCGAGCCGAGCGGCTCCACGATCTTCTCCTGCAGGGCGCGCAAGAGCTTGGCCTGCAGGGTGGCGGGCATGTCGCCGATCTCGTCCAGAAACAAAGTGCCGCCGCTGGCCAGCTGGAAGCGGCCGGGCTTGTCCTTCACCGCGCCGGTGAAGGCCCCCTTCACGTAGCCGAAGAGTTCGCTCTCAAGCAGGTCGGCGGGCAGGGCCGCGCAGTTCACCTTGATGAGAGGCTTGCGGGCGCGCGGGCTGGCCCGGTGCAGGCCGTCGGCCACCAGCTCCTTGCCGGTGCCGGATTCTCCCAGGATGAGCACCGTGGCTTCGCTTGGGCCCGCCTGCTCGATGAGTTCGCGCACGCGCACCATGCTGGGGCTCGCGCCCACCAGGGCGTCGGTGGCGCCGCCCTGCAGCTCGGAGCGCAGGCGGGCGTTCTCCTCCAGCAGGCGGCGGTACTCGTAGCTCTTCTCCAGCACGGCGGTCAGCTCGTCGTTGTCCGCAGGCTTGGTGAGGTAGTCGAAGGCCCCGAGCTTCATGGCCTCCACCGCCGCGCCCACGCTGCCGAAGGCCGTCAGAAGCACCACGGGCAGGGCGGGCATGCGTGCGTGCAGCTCGCGCATCAGCGTGATGCCGTCCATGCCGGGCATTTTCATGTCCACCAGGGCCACGTGGGGCTGGGGAGCGTCGGGCCGTGCCAGCAGGGCCAGGGCCGCCTCGCCCGAGGGCGCGTCCGTCACGCGCCAGCCCGCGTCCTCCAGCACGGCGCGCACCAGCATGCGGTGGCCGGGCTCGTCGTCCACGATCAGCGCGGAGCGCTGGTCATTTGCCTGCGTTGCCGTCAGTGCCGTCATCTGCGTCGTCATCAAGACCTCCGCCGTGTTCGCGGCTTTCAGGATCGGGGAAGAACAGGCGCAGGGTGGTGCCCTGGCCCGGCTTGGAGTCGATGAGCGCACGGCCCCGGTGGCCGCGCATGATGCCCTGCACGATGGCCAGCCCAAGGCCCGTGCCCTGGCGCTTGTCGGTGAAGAAGGGCTCGAAGGCCTTGGCCCGCACCGCCTCGTCCATGCCGCCGCCGTTGTCGGCCACGCTGATCCAGACGCCGGGCGCGCCGTCCTCTTCCGGGTTGCCCCGGCGGGAGGCGATGGTCAGCACGCCGCCGGTTTCCGGCAGGGCGTCCAGGGCGTTGACCAAAAGGTTCAGCAGGCACTGCTTGAGCGCGTCCTCGTCGGCGAACACGGTCTCGGTCTGCAGTTCAAGGCCGGGCGTCACGTGCTTGTTCTCCAGGTCGAAGCGCAGGAGTCCTCGCAGACTCTCGGCCAGACGCTTCAGGTCCACTTCCGTGGGGGCCAGGTCGCGCGGGCGGGCCAGGAAGAGCAGGTCCGTCACCACGCGGTTCAGGCGGTCGGCCTCCTGGACCATGGTGGAGGCGTAGGAGGCCAGCGGCTCCTGGCCTTTGAGCTTGGTGGCGAAGAGCTGGGCGAAGCCGCGCAGGGAGGACAGCGGGTTCCTGATCTCGTGGGCCACGCCCGCGGCCAGGGAGCCGATGGCGGCCAGGCGCTTGGCCTCGGCCAGGTCCTCTTCCAGGGTCTTGATGCGCGTGCGGTCGCGCAGGAGCACCATGCGCTCGCCGCCGGCGCCCTCGGAAGACGCGTCGGCCTGGAGGGTCAGGGACAGGATTTCCACGACCTTGCCCGCGTGCTCGAACTGCCGCCACTGGTAGGGCTTGGCGGTGTCCGCCCCGGCAGTGAGTTCCGCGAAGGGGAATTCGGACCAGTTGCGGCCCGTGAGGTTGGCGGCGTCGCCCTGGGCGGGGGTCGCGCCCTCGGCCAGCAGCAGCCGCGCGGCGGAGCCGTTGGCCGAAAGGATGGAGCCGTCGGCGGAGAGGGTCACCAGGCCGTCGGGCATGTTGTCCAAAAGCTTGGACTGGAAGCGCTCCAGCCGAGCGGCCTTCAGGGCCTGGTCGCGCCTGCGCAGGTAGGCGAAGGCCAGCACCCACAACAGGCTTGCCGCGCCGAACACGTAGCCCGCCTGGAGCATGGCCGCGCGGCGGTAGGCCTGGAACTGGTCCAGGTGGCGGCGGGGGTTCAGCCCGGCCATGATGAACATGGAGGGAAATTCCGGGGAGCGGCCAATGCCCTGGCGGCTCGGCGGCGGGGGCGGGAAGTCGCCCAGCATGTCCGGCGGCAGGTCCATGGCCTGGGGCGGCGGGCCCTGCTTGGCGTGGCCCGGGCCAGCCTGGTTGGCGGGCGTCTGGTCGGGCCGGGCCTTGCCGGATTGTTGCAGGGGCCGTTGTCCGGGCCGGGCCGGGGGCTGCTGGCCTGCGCCGGGGGCATCGGGCCGGAGCAGTTCGTGGGGCATGGCGAAGCCCAGGCGCACGCTCTCGTTCAGCACGGAGAGTGTGGGCCGGGCGCGCAGGGCCGAGAAGATGGCCGTCTTGCCCTTGTACTCCAGGGGGCCGGACCACTGGCCCTGCACCTCCAGGGAGGCGATGATGACCTCTGGCAGCACCAGCTCGCTCTTCTCGTCCTCCTCGGACGAGGCCACCACAAGCCTGCCGTCCTCGTCGAACACGCCGACGAAGACCACCTCGCCGGAGGCGGTCATCTCCTTGAACAGTTCGCGGATGCTGGGAAAGAAGCGAGCCGCCGCGTCGGGCGAGCGCCGCAGCGAGTGCATGACCCGCATGAGGTTGGCCTCCACCCCGTGCACAACGGCTCCGCCCGCCAGTTGCATGTGCTGGTCCACCAGGTCGCGCTGGCGGCGGATGTTTTGCCAGGTGAGGAACACGCTGCCCAGGCCGAGCACCAGCAGGGCGGCCACAGCCGCCAGCACCGGACCTCTGTCCTGTTTGAAGGTGCGCAGTTCCATCGTCGTGTCCTTGGCGCGGGCGCCGGTGCGAAATGGGCAGGATGCCGCCGTGTGCTACTGCTAGGCCTCATCGAGGCCGGGTGTCAACCTGGGCCGAAGCGCGGGGCGTCCTCGGCCGGAAAAATCAAGACGGCCCGGCCGGGCGCAAAGTCCGGGCCGGGCCGCCGCATCAGGCGAGAATGTTAGTTGCAGACGCCGCCGGGACAGCTGCCGCCACGGCCGAAGCCACGGCCCATGCCGCCGCCGGTGCCGCAGTCGTCGCCATAGCCGTAGCCCATGCCGCCGCCCATGCCGCCGCGGTGGTAGCCGCCGTGGTAGCCCTCGGGACCGAAGCCCTTGAGGCCGGTCTGCTTCTCGATTTCGGCGCGGATGGTCTGGCGTTCCTTGTGCATGGCGTCGCGCAGCTTGGAAATGTCACCGATGAGGGCCTGGATGTCGCCCTTCTCGGCCTTGCCGGAGTTGGACAGGGCCTGCAGCTCGGCGTGCTTGGCCCAGATCTTCTCGCGCAGCTCAAAGAGCTTGTCCTGGTGCGACTCGATGATCTTCTGCACCGTGGCGCGCTGCTCAGGGGTGATGGCGGCCTGGGCGGCGCCCTTGCCGGTGCGGGGCGCGGCGAAGGCTACGGCGGACAGGGCCACCAGGGCCGTGACGGCGACGAGGGCGAGAATGCTTCTCTTCATGGTCTGATTCCTCCAAGGTTTGGAACGTATGCCGGTGTTGCGCAAAGGGGGGCGTGCGCAGCGCCTTGCTTGAAACACACAGAGCATGTGCCGTGCCAAACGATAAACTCTGTAATTTCAGTATATTAAAAGATTGGCACACGTGGGTGATGTGCAGCGAGATGCACAAGGCTGCACAAGTGCGCGTGCCAGCGGGCTGCACAAATGCCTGCCGTGCAGGGCTTTACGGGCGAATCGCCAGGGGGTGTGGGAACGGGGAGGGGGCGGATTCCGCGCGGAATCATGTTCCGGTTCATTCCGCGGAGAGGCCGGTCATCCAGCTGTCCATGCCGCACAGGCCGCAGGCCTCGCAGCCCTTGGGCGGGCAGCCCGGCGTGTGCAGGAAGCGCCCGGCGCGCTCGTATTCGCGGCGCAGCGAGGCGCGCTTCACGCCCAGGTCGATGACCTCCCAGGGGAAAATCTCGTCGGCCTCGCGTTCGCGGTCCAGAATCTCCGCCGTCTCGGCCTCGAAACGGCGCATGGCCTTTTTCCAGCCGCCCTCGGCCGCGGCCAGCTCCACCAGCTTGAAGGCTTCCTCTCCGCCTCGGGAGAGCACGCCCTGCAGCCGGGCCTGGAAGGGCGCGTCCACATTCAGCGCCACGCCGCGCAGCTTCTTGGTCATCTCACCCAGGCGCTTCTGCCCGGCGATGAGCTCGGCCTCGCCCATCATGGGCGCCCATTGCAGGGGCGTGAAGGGCTTGGGCACAAGGCTGCTGGCGCCCACGGTGATGCGCATGAACTCCCGCGTCTTGGCGCCGTGGCCTTTGTCGCGCGCGCTCACGATGCGCCCGAGGAAGTCCTCCAGCTCGTCGTAGTCCTGCGGTCCTTCCCAGGGCCAGCCGATGATGAGGTACACGCGCAGGTGGTTTACGCCCAGGCGCGCGCAACGCTCCACGGCTTCAAGGAATACTTCGGGGTCGAGCTTCTTGTTGGCCGCGCGGCGCAGGCGTTCGCTCGCGCCCTCCAGCGCCAGGGTGATGGTGCGGATGCCCACCTGGCGCAGGAACGCCAGGAGTTCTTCGGTCAGGCCGTCGGCCCGGAGCGAGGACAGGGAAAATTTTGTCTTGCGCTCGGCCAGCCAGCGCAGAAAGGGCAAAAGATCGGGCCAGTCCGTAAGGGCCGTGCCCACCAGTCCCACCTTGGGCGGGTTGGCCTCCTCCACCAGGGTGACGAGGTCGGCCATGCGGGCGTGGCGCGGCGGACGGTACACGAAGCCCGCGGCGCAGAAGCGGCAGGCGTGCGGGCAGCC
>CAYUOW010000107.1:0-7959 GCA_964446455.1 uncultured Desulfocurvus sp. | reverse complement strand
AGGTTCTTCAACAGTGCCTCGAAGAGCTCCTGGCGGAAGGCCCCGGCCCCCTGGCCGATCCACAGGCGCTTCTCCTTCTCCCAGTCGGCCTCGGGCGCGGCGATGCGCTCGTTGATGCGCGCCAGGACCACGGCCTCGGGCAGCTCGTAGGGCTGCTTGAGCCAGGTCTTGTCGGCCGCGGAGAAGATGTCCTGCATCATCTGCGGGTTGCCTGCGGTCTGCATGATGGCGGTCTGGCGGTCCAGGGGCGCGCTGGTCTTCAGTTCGGCCTTGTACTGGGCCAGCACCTTGGCCTGGCCTTCGGCCGTGGCCAGCTGGGCCAGCACTTCCTTGGCCTTTTCCAGGGCCAGCTTGCGGCCTTCCTCGCGCTTCACCTCGGCCAGGACCTTGTCCTTGACCTTCTCAAGCGGCAGCACGGTTTCGGGCGTACCTTCGATCTTCTCGGCCAGGAGGTAGCCGCGGGCGGGCTCCATGGCCAGGGGGGTCTTGGCTCCGGCGCCGTTGGCCAGGGCGAACAGGGTCTCGGCGGCCTCCTTCTTGAGGCCGAAGATGGCCTGCACGGCCTGCATGTCGAGCAGCTCGCTCTTCTGGGTGGAAAGGCCCAGGCCCTGGGCGATCTTGGCCAGCTTCACGCCTGCGGCGATCTGGTCCATGCTCTGGTCCAGGATCTCATTGATTTTTTCGCTGGCGCGTTCTTCGGCCAGGCGCTTCTTGATCTCGCCGGCGGCCTCCTCAAAGGGCACCTTGCCCGCGGGGCGGACGGCATCGACCTTGATGAGGTGCCAGCCGTACTGGGTGCGCACGGGCTCGCTGATCTGGCCGGGCTTCAGGGCCTTGGCGGCGTCCTCAAAGGGCTTGACCATGGCGCCCTCGGAGAACCAGGGCAGCTCTCCGCCCTTGGCGGCGCTGCCGGGATCCTGGGAGTGCTTCTTGGCCAGGGCCTCGAAGCTCGCGCCCTTCTTCAACTGGGCCTGGATGTTCTTCATTTCGGCCAGGGCCTTGTCCGCGGCCTCCTGGGTGGCGCTGGGCGGCACCAAGAGCAGGATGTGCCGGGCGCGCACCTGGGCGGGGTGCTTGAAGGCCTCTGCGCCGGCCTCGTACTGCTTCTTCACGTCCTCGTCGCTGATCTTCTGCGCGGCGGCGAGATCGGCCACGGTGATGGGCAGGAACTCCAGGCGCACACGCGCGGGCTCCTTGAAGCGGTCCTTGGCGGACTCGTAATAGGTGGAGAGCTGGGCCTCGGTGGGCTTCACCTGCTCGGCGAAGCCCTTCACCGGGAAGCTCAAGGTGTCGATGCGCACGGTCTCGCGCGCCCACTGGAACAGGCCCTTGGCCTCGGGCTCGGTGACCATGGCGGCCACGGCGGAGAAGCCCTGCAGCTTCTGGATCACCTGGCTGTTCTGGAGGTCTTCCTCGAAGCGCTTGGGGCTGGTGTGGTTCTGGGCCAGGGCGTTCTTGTAGATGGCCGCGTCGAAGCCGCCGGAAGCGCCCTGGAAGGCCGGAATACTGCTGATGACGGCGCGCAGTTCCGCCGGGGAGACGGTGACGCCCATCTTCTTGGCCGCGTTCAAGAGCAGCTTGGTGTCCACCAGCTGGGTGAGGATGGCCTGCTTGAACTGCGGGGTGTTCAGCTCCTCGGCGCTGGCGCCGGGATTCTGGCGGCGCATGGCCGTCACGGCGTCCTCGTAGGCCTTCTGGAACTCGCGGGCGCTGATGGCCTCGCCGCCGACATAGGCGACCACGGGCTCCTTCTTGTCCGAGAAATTGCCCATGCCGAAGTAGAAGATGAAGACCACGATGATGATGCCGAAGGCAATCTTGATGCCCCAGCTCTCGGCGTTCTGGCGTAACCTTTCGAGCATGCTGTCTCCGGTGCTTTACGGACTGTTTGCTGCCTGGCGCTGCGCGTATTTGCGCAACCGTGCAGGATACTAGGAAAGGCGAACGGTATTAAGCAGTCCGCCCGATTGGATAATCTCCAGTTCCTTGGCCGTCAAATCATTTGTCACGGCCACCTTGGCCCCGCCCTCCACCAGGATGTCGATGGGCTTGCCGGGCTTGAGGCTCCCGGCGGGGATGGTGAGCGCGGCGCCCTCGGCCAGGGTTTCGTAGTCGTCCTTGTTGACGAGCAGAAGCGGCAGGATGCCGAAGTTCACCAGGTTGGCGCGGTGGATGCGCGCCAGGGACTTCACGATGACGGCGCGCACGCCCAGGTGGCGCGGGGCCAGGGCCGCGTGCTCGCGGCTGGAGCCCTGGCCGTAGTTCTCGCCGCCCAGGATGAACCCGCCGCCGAGGGAGCGGATGCGGGCCACGAAGCCGGGGTCCACCTTGGTGAACACATGCTCGGAAATGGCCGGGATGTTGGAGCGCAGGGCCATGATGGCCGCGCCGGCCGGCATGATGTGGTCCGTGGTGATGTTGTCGCCCACCTTGAGGGCGATCTTGCCCTCAAGCTTGCCCTCGAAGCCGGTGAAGCGCTCCAGGGCCACGATGTTCGGTCCGCGCAGGATCTCCATGTCCTTGCCGTTTTCCGGCGGAAACACGAAGAGCTGGCGGATGCTGGGCACGCGTTTGGGCAGCTCGGCCTTCTTGGGCGGGGTGCCCCAGGTGGCGGGATCGGTGAACTTGCCGTTCAGGGCGGCCATGGCCGCGGTCTGCGGGCTCACCAGATACACCTGGGCGTCCTGGGTGCCGCTGCGGCCCTCGAAGTTGCGGTTGAAGGTGCGCGCGCACACGCCCTTGCTGACCGGGGAGCCGCCGATGCCGATGCAGGGACCGCAGGCGCATTCAAGGATGCGCGCACCGGCGTCCAGCAGCGGATCAAGCAGGCCTTCGGCGGTCAAGAGCTTCAGCACCTGCTTGGAGCCCGGGGCGATAAGCAAGTCGGTGGCCGGGCTGATGCGCTTGCCCTTGAGGATCTCGGCCGTGGCCTTGAGGTCCGTGTAGGAGGAGTTGGTGCAGGAGCCGATGGCAGCCTGGTCCACCTGCATGCCCGCCAGGTCCTTGATGCGCACCATGCGGTCGGGCATGTGCGGAGCGGCGGCGAGGGGCTCCAGGGCGGAGAGGTCGATCTCCACTTCCTCGTCGTAGGTGGCCTTGGGGTCGGCCGCCAGGGCGACGAAGTCCTCGGGCCGGCCCATGCGCGCCAGGAACTTCTTGGTCTGGCCGTCGCTGGGGAAGATGCTGGTGGTTGCGCCCAGTTCCGCGCCCATGTTGGTGATGGTGGCGCGCTCCGGCACGGTCAGGGTGGCCACGCCCGGGCCGGTGAACTCCATTACCTTGCCCACGCCGCCCTTGACGGAGAGCTTGCCCAGAAGGTGCAGGATGACGTCCTTGGCGCTGGCCCAGCCGGTCAGGGCTCCGGTCAGGTTTACGCGCACCACCTTGGGCATGGGCAGCATGTAGGCCTCGCCCGCCATGGCCAGCGCCACGGACAAACCGCCCGCGCCGATGGCCAGCGCGCCAACGCCGCCCGCGGTGGGCGTGTGCGAGTCGGAGCCGATGAGGGTCTTGCCGGGCTTGGCGAAGTTCTCCAGGTGCAGCTGGTGGCAGATGCCCGTGCCCGCGGGAGAGAACACGATGCCGTACTTCTCGGCGATGGTGCGCAGGTAGCGGTGGTCGTCCGGGTTGCGGAAGCCGGTCTGGAGCGTGTTGTGGTCCACGTAGCTCACGGAGAGTTCGGTGCGCACGCGCGGGATGCCGATGGCCTCGAACTGGAGATAGGCCATGGTGCCCGTGGCGTCCTGCGTCAGGGTCTGGTCGATGCGCAGGCCGATCTCGGCTCCGGGGTTCATTTTGCCGGAAACGAGATGCTGGGCGATGATCTTCTGGGTGAGGTTGCGTGCTTTGGCCATCTGCGGGATGCTCCTTTGCTTCCTTGAATTTCTTACACGGGCTAGAATGCGAGGCCGCCGGCGTTCTGAACGCCGGCTTCATCGAACCCCAGCCGGATGCGGTTGATCTTCTTGCGCCGGAACTCCATCTCCACCTCCAGGCGCAGCTTGTCCTGCTGCAGGCGGAAGATTTCCGCAGCGTGGAAGACCCCGGCGGCGGGGTCCTCGGCCGCGAGCAGCTCGCGGCAGCGCTTCACGCAGTCGTCGCGCTCCTGGGTGAACCGGGCCAGCTCCGCCTCACAGCGGGCGATGGCCTCAGCCGGAGACTCGGACTCTGCGGTTTTTGGGCTTTGCGTCATGCTTTTCAGGCTCCTTGGGCGCGGGTGCGGGGTCGCGCGCAATGGGCAGGGAATTGAAGAGGGCCCAGAAACGGGGCCACAGGGCGGCCAGGCCGCCGGGATTGTCCAGGGCGATGCCGGGCCGGATGAAGGACATGAGGGCCAGGCCCATGGAGCACCAGGCGTCCGGCGCGGTCCACACGCCCTCCCAGGCGCCCTGCGGGCCGCTGGTGACGACCAGGGTGTCGTCGCCGGGCTCGTCCGTGGAGGTGAAGGTGGCGCCGAGGCGGTCCAGGAGGTCCATGGCCCAGGCGCGGCAGGCCGTTCCGGCGAGTCCGCCGGGCAAGGCCACGGTGGCGCCGCCGGCCTTGAGCGCCAGGGAAAGGGCCAGGGGCAGGTAGCGCGGGTCGCGCCCCATGCCGAGGCTCTGCCCCGCGTTCAGAGGCGCGTTGCGGCAGATGGCCGCGCCGCCCTCGAAGGCCGGGGCAAGCCCCAGGGCCTTGAAGTCCGCCAGCACTGGGGCGGCCATTGCCAGCTCGCCCGAGAGGCGGGCGAAGCCGCCAGCCATGGCGGGCACGGCCAGCACATAGGCGGCGAGCGCCGGGTCCATGGGCAGGGCCGGGGTCTTGGGCAGCTTCGGCGCTGCGGCCGGAATGACATATTCGTCACCTTTGCGCAGGGCTTTGACCTGGCAGAGGTTCAACACGCTCACGGCTTCGTCCAGCGCGGCGGCCTGGGCCTCGGCCGCGCGGGCATCGGTCGAAAGGGCGATGCGCAGGCCTTCCGGGTAGCTCCAGGCCGAGATGGCCAGGGCCTGGGCGAACAGGGGCGGGGTCTCCGGGGCCAGTTCGATGCGCGAGGCCATGCGGCCGCCGGACTCCAGTCTGGCGGGCAGGCCGCGGGTGCGCGGGTTCATGGGGGCCAGGCGCGCGCCCAGATTCGGCAGGAGCGCGTCCAGGGGGCGCAGGTCCAGGGACTTGAGCCCGGCACCACCGGCGAATTTGCTTCGGCCGGCATCGCGCAGGGCCATGGCCACCAGCACATAAAGGGTGAAGGGCTCCTCGCCCGCGAAGACGAGGACTTCCTCGAACTTCAGCGGAAACACGTCCTTGGGCTTGCCCACGGCGGTGTTCTCCAGGGCGTCCTCGGCCCAGGAGAGGTGCGCGCCGCACTGGTTGAGCGCCTTGACCAGCTCGATGAGCGGGTCGGACAGGACGGCTCCGGCCAGGCGGGTGTTCTGGTCCGTGGCGGCGGCCAGCACGGCCAAAAGGCGCGTGTGGGCGCGGGAGCGCGGACCGGTGATGTCCACGTCCGCGGCCTCGGACCGGGGCACCAGGGTGAAGGGTTTGTCCGCCGCGCGGCGCTGGGGCTGGGCCTCAAGGCCGAAGGAGCCCAGCATGGCGAAAAGTTGGCGCGCAAGGCGCGGGTCCAGGTTCTGCTGGCGGCTCATCTGGTCGAAGGCGCTCCAGAGCTGCTTCTCCAGCTCCCTGTCGAGCACCTGGCGGCCCTTGGCCGCACGCTGCACAAGCTTGATCCTGCGGGCCACCTGGGCCAGCAGACGAGCGTCGATATCCAGCAAATCCTCAAGGATGGTGGTCTGGGGACGCGGGCCTTTGTCGAAAGTGATCGGGCGGTCAGTCATGGATTCTCTTTTTCAAGGTGGTGTAAAAAAGAGACTCATAGCCCGAAATTCCCCAACGGGCAAGTGCGGCCGGGGGCAAGAAACCGCGCGGACCGCCCCCTGCACGCGGAGAACATTATTCTGCCGACGTTTGTTTTTTGCTTATGAAGCCTTGAAGGACGCTATTCGCGTCGTGCGCTTACATTTTTTGCAAATCTTCGCGCTTGATTTTAATCCCCTTGAGTCTGTATACTCCGCGCCACTTATGGCAACCCTTGAACTCTCCGAAATCAGCGTCCGCTTTGGCGGGTTGCAGGCCCTGACCGATGTTTCCTTCCGCGTGCGCGAGGGGGACATCGTCGGGCTCATCGGCCCCAATGGCGCAGGCAAGACCACGGTTTTCAACGTCATCACCGGCGTGTACCAGACAAGCGCGGGCCAAGTGAGCTACGACGGCGCCCCGCTGCGAGCCCTGCGCCCGCACAAGATTCTGGCGCTCGGCGTGGCCCGCACCTTCCAGAACATCCGCCTGTTCCAGAACATGACGGCCCTGGAAAACGTGATGGTGGCCCAGCACTGCCGCTCGCGCGAGGGCGTCCTCGGAGCCATCCTGCGCACCCCGGCCCAGAAGCGTGAGGAAGCGCGCATCCGCGAGAAGTCCATGCAGGCCCTGGAGTTCATGGGCCTGGGCGGCTTCGCCGGGGAGGTGGCCTCCAACATGGCCTACGGCCTGCAGCGCAGGCTGGAGATAGCCCGGGCCCTGGCCAGCGAGCCCAAGACCATTCTGCTCGACGAGCCCGCAGCCGGGCTGAACCCGGCCGAGAGCCGCGAGTTGATGCACACCATCGGCCGCATTGCCGATCTGGGCATCAATATCCTCATGGTGGAGCACGACATGAAGGTGGTTATGGGGATTTGCCGCCACATCGTCGTTCTTGATCACGGTGTGATGATCGCCGAAGGCAAGCCTGAAGAGATTCAGCGCGACCCCAGGGTGATCGAGGCGTATTTGGGGAACGAACACCATTAAAGGGGGAATGAAGAGATGAAACGCGCGATGTATCTGATCTCCATGCTGCTTCTTGCTTCGCTCGTGGCCGTTGGCTGCGGCGGCGAGAAGAAGGAAGAAAAGAAGGCCGAGGCGCCCAAGGCCGCTGGCATCAAAATCGGCAGCCTGGGCCCCCTGACCGGCCAGTACGCCGCCGACGGCAACGACATCAAGAACGGCGTCCTCGCCGCCATTGAGGTCATGAACGCCGAGATGGGCCCCCTTGGCCCCGTGACCCTGCAGGCCGAAGACGACGCCTGCGACCCGCGCCAGGCCGTTGCCGCCGCCAACAAGCTCATCAACGAGAAGGCCACCGCGGTCATCGGCGCCTACTGCTCCAGCGCCACCATCCCGGCCTCCGAGCCCCTCATCGCCGCCAAGATCTTCATGATCACCCCGGCTTCCACCAATGAGAAGGTGACCGAGCGCGGCATGCCCTACATGTTCCGCACCTGCGGCCGCGACGACGACCAGAGCAAGGCCGCCATCAAGTTCATGACCGACCAGCTGAAGGCCAAGACCCTGTATGTGGTGGACGACAAGACCACCTACTCCCAGGGCCTGGCCGACAACGTCGAGAAGCTGGCCGCCGGCGCCAACCTGAAGGTTCTGGGCCACGAGCACGTGAACCAGGGCGACAAGGACTACTCCGCCGTGCTGACCAAGGTGAAGGCCGCCAAGCCCGACGTCTTCTACGTCAGCCTGCAGAACAGCGCTTCCGCCGCCCCCATGCTCATCCAGATCGCCCGCATGGGCATCAAGACCAAGATCCTGGCCCAGGACGCCGTGTACCATCCGCAGCTGATGGAACTGGCCAAGAAGGACGCCGAGGGCGTGTTCCTGACCTTCGGCTACACCGACAAGGAGACCCCGGCCTACAAGAAGTTCGCCGAGGCCTACAAGAAGTTCGGTGAGCCCGGCGCTTACTCCGCCTACTCCTACGACTCCACCCTGGCCTACCTGAAGGCCGTGAAGGCCGCTGGCTCCACCGATCCCGAGAAGGTGAAGGCCGAGCTCATGAAGCTTGAGTTCGACGGCGCCTCCAAGAAGATCAAGTACAAGGAGAACGGCGATTCCGGCTCCAACTACGTGACCCAGGTCGTCAAGGACGGCAAGTTC
>CAYUOW010000106.1:0-8012 GCA_964446455.1 uncultured Desulfocurvus sp. | reverse complement strand
GGGAAGCCGGGCGGTCGCGCCATGGCGGTACTCGGACACGCGCTGGGTCCTTCCTCGAACGCGGGGGTGAGACATCCTACCACCGAGTCCGTCCGACGACCGAGAGCGACCGTTCGGCGGAATCCGGGCCGTCGTCACCGGCTGCCTGTCTGGCGGGCGGTCGTTCGCGCCGATACCTTGAGGTATGTCGCGCGCGTAGCGCGTTCGCTCGCCGAATACACACCCTGTCCCGGGACCCCGCTCCCGCGGCCATGGTATGGCGAGACGAACTCGCTGCCCGCGACCGGCAAGACCGGATGCCCGGCCGCCTCGGTCGGCAGCGAGTCCTGGAGGGGACCTTGTCTACTCGTCGTCTGCTTCGTTCCGCGCGCGCGCTCTTCGACCGCTCCGCGCGAATAGCGCTCTCCGTGGCGATGGTCGCCGGCTACTTCCAAGTCGGCGCGGCGGTCGCACCACAGGCCGCCGCCGCCGCCCCGGCGGCACTCAGCGTCACCGCTACGGTGACCGCCAAGCCGCTACTCGGCGGCAAGGCCACGGTGCATGTGACGGTGAAGAACACCGACACGACCGACAAGGCCTACAACATCTCGGTCGAGGACACGATCACCAGCAGCAACGCGACGGCCTACGCATCGTTCGTCTCGGCGAGTGACGCCAACGGCAATCTGCCGGCGTCGGTCAACGCGCTCAACACCTCCACCAACACCCTGGTCCTGAAGTTCATCAACATTCGTGACCTCGCTCCCGGTGAGTCGTACTCGATGGACCTGCAGGTCGACCTGGGTCCGAGCACCGCATGGAAGGTCGGCGACCTCCTCCAGAATGCCGTCCGAGCCAGCGGCAACAAGGTCCCGAACCAGACGATCCCGGACATCTCGGCGACGACGACGGCGTCGGCCGCGGTGCTCCCGATCATCATCAAGTCGAAGACGACGAACCAGTCCACCGGCGTCGAACAGGCGACGGGGACGACCGCGCGTCGCTACTCCTACACCGTCGACGTCCAGAACAACTACACGGGGCCGACGCAGAACGTCGTCATCGTCGACCGGCTCGAAGACGGCATCCAGTACCTCGGGATGAACGCGGCGAGCACGTGGACGACGGCCCCGGTGGTCTCGCAGTCCACGACGAGCGGCGTCACCACCCTGACGTGGAACCTCGGCACGATGCCGACCTCGGGGACGCAGAAGATCGTCTACGACACGGGCATCCGCTACGACTACTACGGCACGAACCAGGGCGGCAACAACCGACCCGACGTCTCGCCGCTGACCAGCGCCACGGCGGGCGCGCTCATTCCCGACAAGACGAACCTGCTCAACGACGTCAGGCTTGACGCGACGTGGCAGAGCAACCCCGCCAGCGACACGGCGCAGTCGAACGTGAGCGCCGCCTACCTCACGATCTCGAAGGGGCAGACGCCGACGAGCGGCGGCTCGATCGACACGACGATCAGCTACACGCTCAACTACTACAACTCGCAGTACTACTCGATCCAAACGACGCCCGGACCCATCCTCGTGCACGACCATCTCCCCGACGGCCAGGTGTTCGAGACGTCCACGGCGAATCCCGCTCCGCTCTCTACGCAGGTCAACGCTGACGGCTCGACCGACATCACGTGGACGGTCGGACCGATGACACCGGCCTCGAACGGGACGATCACCTTCCAGGCGAGCGTGCAGCGCCACTGGCAGGACCCGGCGCTCGGCGGCGACCCGGTCGTCTCGGGTGACTCCATGACGAACACCTGCGACATCCGGGGCTATTACCAGGACGAGGTCCGCACGGCCCGACCGAAGGCGCTGAGCACTTCGGCAGCGAGCAGCGGCTACTCGACGAGCGTGCCCAAGATCTACAAGGCGATGAAGGACCCGGACGACCCGAGCGGCCCGTGGCTTGACAACATCAAGATGAGCGTCGGCGACACGACTACCGTGCGCGTGCAGTTCAACACGAAGGACGGGGTCAACCCGGAGCGCACCAACATCGACATGGGCAACATCATGCTCAATGACTGGCTGCCCGCGGGCATGTCGATCGTGCCCGGCAGCTTCAGCGTGACGTACTCGGACGCCGGTGATTTCGTCCTGCCAGCGAGCAACCCGCAGCTTCCCTCGCTCAACGTGTCGACACCGACAACCCTGACGGTGTCGGGACTCGAAGGCGTCCAGTGGTTCATCGGCGACGTGAAGCCGGCCGGTTGGTGGCAGGCCACCTTCGACGTGACGGTCCGCGACGTCCCGGCGGCCGCCGACGGCGTCATCGTCGCGAACCTGTGGAAGCTCACCGGGTACAACACGCCCGGCACGCCCTACTCGGACCGCGCGGCCGCCATGACGATCAACTACGCGCTGCCGCACCTGGTGCTCGACAAGTCGGTCACACCGCCCACGCCGCTCTCGTCCGGCTCGCAGGTGCCGTACACGATCGCGGTGACCAACACGGGTACCGGCGCCGCCCACGAGGTCAGCATCACCGACACGCTGCCCGTGGGGATGCGCACCGTCGCGCCGGTGGTCGGCCCCGTGAAGCTCGGGGCGTCGACGCTGACCTCGGGCACCGACTACTCAGTGTCGTGGGATGCCGGCACCGGCACGCTCGGGGTGCGGCTGAATGAGACCCCCGCGACCACCTTCCGGCAGAGCCCGCCCGATCTCACGGTCGACTACGTCGCGACCGTCGACGCGGGCGTCGGCGCCGGCGCTTCGCTCACCAACACCGCGACCGTGAGCTACAGCTCCGCACCTAACCCGACCGGCCACGTCACGCCGGGGACACTCGTCGTCGCGGACGACAACACCGACAACGCGAGCATCACCCTCGACAACCTGACCGTCGGCAAGCGAGGGCCGGCCTCGGCCCTGCGCATCGGCGACGTGGGCAGCTACGAGATCACCTTCACGATCCCGGCCCACGATGTCGCCTACTCACCGATCATCACCGACACCATCAACCGCCAGGGATTCCGCTACGCGGGCTCGGCGAGCCTCACGCGTATCGCGGGCCCGTCGAGTGCGACCGCGTCGTTCGCGAGCACCTCGACGCCGGTCCAGTCGTTCCCGACGGGGTCGAGCACCGCGTTCACGTGGACGCTCGCCAACCCCATCGACAACTCCGCGGGCGCTACGCCGGCGACGTTCCGGCTCTCCTTCGACCTGCAGTACGTGGGGCTTCTGCAGAACAACACGACGTGGGAGACGCCGTTGCCGACCGGCTCAGACACCGCCGTCGACACGGCACGGCTCGACTGGAACGCCACCCCGACAGGCACGCCGAGAAGCGCGACATCTGCCAACGTCAACACCGCGCTGGGACAGCCGGTCCTGGCGGTCACCAAGGCGTTCAACCCGGTGCCGTCACCGCTGCCCGTGGGCGGTTCGACCATCAACTACCGGGTCACGATCCGCAACAACGGCTCGCAGCCCGCCTACGACGTCAGCCTCGACGACACGCTCCCGGTCGATGCGGCATCGTCGGTCATGACCTCGGCCACGCTCAGCGGCACCGGGGACATCACCTCGCAGATAACGACGAGCTTCTCGGCGGGACCGCCGCCTGTGATGCGCTTCGCGATCGCACCGCCGATCCCGGCCGGTCAGACCGTCACGATCGACTACAAGCTGACGCTCTCCGCCAGCGTGGCGGCCGGTGTCGCGCTCAAGAACAATGCGGACGCCGACTGGACCAGCCTGCCCGGCGCTCCGGCCGGGTCGCGCGTCTACAACGACGGCCCACAGGACGCGGCCTACACGAGCGACCTGGCGAGCGTCACGGTCAACGCCCAAGGCGTGACGATCAACAAGGTCGCTCCGTCGGGCCCGTACACGATCGGTGACGTCATCACGTACTCGATCGAGTGCACCGTGCCCGCGAACACGGTCGCGTATTGGCCGTCGCTCGTCGACACCGTCTACCTGCGCGGTACGCAGTACGAGCCAGGTTCCGCCGTCATCATCAACCGCAACGGCACCCCGTCCGTCCCGGCGACACTGACCGGCTCCGGCGCGCCGACATCGACCGTCTCGGGCACCAACCGGCTCTACACGTTCTGGCTCAACGACACGCAGCCCGGACACGCGATCGACAACTCGAACCAGGCGGCACCCTACGGCTTCACCTTGCAGTTCTCGATCCGCGTGACCGGCAACGTCAACGCCACGACATGGGACTTCCAGCCACCGGCCGGGAGCATGAACCTGCGCGATGACGCGTCGTTCGCGTGGCACGGCACCAATCCCGCCTCGCGACCCGGCGCGCTCAATGTCGGGCCGGTGACCAGCACCAACAAGCTCACCGCGCTCCGCCAACCGCTGCTGAGACTGGCCAAGACCGTGCCCTCGGGCTCGGGTCCCTACGAGGGCAACTCGTTCATCGACTACCGGCTCGTCGTCAGCAACCCCGGGTCCTCGACCGCGTACGACATCAGCATCACCGACACGCTACCGGTGGAGGCCGCATCGGCAGTGATCACCGGCGCGACCCAGTCCGGCGTCGGCTCGATCGCGTCGAGTGTCACCGCGTCGTACCTCACGACCGGTCAGCCGCACATCGAGTTCACCTTCGACCCCAGCGTGGCGTTGCCCGGCACGCCCGCGACCGGCACGATCACGGTCGACTACCGCATCCAGGTGAACTCGACCATCGGCGCAGGCTCGGTGATGACGAACACCGCCGACGTCGACTGGGCAAGCCTCTCGGGTCCCGTGACGGGACGGCGCGTCTACAGCGACTCGCCGCAAGAAGGCGCGACGTGGACGCAGGACACGACCTCCGCTGTCGTCAACGTCACCCCGGTACGCCTGAGCAAACGCTTCACCTCGGCGATGACCACCGCCACGATCGGCAGCATCGTCCCCTACACGGTCGAAGCGACCATCCCAGCCAACACGACCGCTTACGGCCTGACGATGACCGACACCGTGCCCCCGGGACTCACCGTACTCGCAGTCGGCTCGAACCCGCTCGCGCCGGCACCTGCGATCGTGTCGTCCGGACCCGCGGGGACCCTGGTGGTGTGGAACACCGGAGCCGCAGGGGTCGCGAATCCGCCGAATTCGTCGGCGGCGATGACACTGCTGTGCCAGGTCCGCGACATCTCCTACGCAGGCGGCCCGGTGGCCGCGGGACCGATCTCGAACGGAGCCCAGCTGAGCTGGCGGACCCAGCTGGGTGCCGGCTCGGTGCTCACCACCACGGCACCCGCCATCTCCTTCAACGTGGTCGAACCGAGACTCGGCGTCTCAAAGGCCAGCTCGCCCGGTACGGCGGCGGCCGGCGACGTGGTGACATTCACGAGCGTGATTACCAACACCGGGTCGTCGACCGCGTACAACGCAGCATGGAACGACGTGCTGCCCGCGACGATGAACTCCCCCGTGCTGCTCGACGTCACTCACAGCGGGCTCCCGCCTCTGGTCGCAGGCACGGACTTCACCACGTCCGTGACGGGCAACACCCTCGCCGTGTCGCTCGATCAGACCGCCAGCCCGGCCAACGGCATCGCCCCCGGCGAGACCGTGACCATCCGTTTCACCGGTACCGTCAACGGCGGCGTGAGGAGCGGTCTGACCACAGGCGTCACGCTCGTCGACACGGCGACCGTGAGCTCGTACACGTCGCTGCCGAGCACCCCCACCGCACGGGCCTACCCCGCCACGAGCACCACGGCGGCGGTCATGCCCCTGTCGCCCGCCCTCGTGGCCACCAAGGCCGTGGTCGGTGACGCATTCCCGCTTCAGGGCGACACCGTTCACTACAAGGTGACGGTGCGCAACGTGGGCAACGCGATCGCGAAGAACATCGTCGCGACCGACACCCTCCCGGCGGATCTCACCTACATCGCGGGCAGCAGCTCGGCGCTCTGGCCGAGCGCTGGCACAAGCGTGACCGTCGATCCCACCGGCGGGGCCGGCCCGGTGCTCAACTGGGACTTGGGCTCCGACCTCGCACCGGGCGAGACACTCGCTATCGCGTTCGACGCGCTTGTCGACGCGGCCGCGCCACTCGGCTCGCGGGTCAACACGATGACAGCGGCGGGCACGGATGCCGCCGGGTCCCCCATACCCGCGGACTGCTCGGCGTGGATCTCGGCGGACACGAGTCCGACCGACATCGCGACGGCGTCTGTCCGCATCACCAAGCCGGGCGTCCTGCTCACCAAGACGCTGAGGGCCGGCCAAGACGGCTTCGTCCAGGTGGGACAGCCCGTGGGTTGGACCGTGACCGTGCGCAACACGGGTGACACGACGCTGACCACGATGCCGCTCGCGGACTCCTACGACCCCGCGCGGTTCACCTTCTCCAGTGCGTCGCCCGCCCAGTCCGCCCAGTCGCCCGGAAGCATCAGCTGGGCGAACCTCGGCTCGATCGCTCCGGGTGGCAACCGAAGCGTCACCGTGACGCTCACCGCGAACTCGGTGCCGCCCAGCAACGCCGCGACCAACGTCGCGGCCACCGCCGACGTCGTCGACCAGTTCGGACACCCGGTGGCGTCTTCGACCGACACGGCGAGCGTAACGATCACCAACCCCAAGCTGGCGGTCAGCAAGACCCGTCACGCGGGGCAGGACACGACGATCCAGGCCGGCGAGACGGCGACGTTCGACATCACCGTCACCAACACCGGCGACACGACGATGACGACCGTGCCACTGACCGACCTGTTCGCGAACGCAAACCTCTCGTTCACGACGGCCACGGTCGCACCGACATCCGTGGTCGGCGGCACGGCGTCGTGGAACAACCTCGGCACGCTGTCGCCGGGCGCCTCGACATCGGTGACCGCTACGTTCACGGCCGTTTCCGCTCCGGCCGGTAACGTCACGACCGACACGGCGCGCGTGACCGGTGCCGTCGACGAGCACGGCGATTCGCCCGCGACGGTCCAGGACCAGGCGTCGATCGCCATCACGCGACCGGCGGTCTCGATCACCAAGACGCCGATTCCCACGCAGGACCCGCAGATCCAGGTGGGCGAGACGGTCGGCTTCCGCCTCGCCGTCACCAACACCGGCGACACGACGCTCTCGTCGATCGTCGTCACCGACACGTGGGACGCGCTGGCGCTCGGTAGCCCGTCGTCGACCCCGAGCGGCACGTTCGGAGCCGGGACCGCCAGCTGGACGCTCGGCGGGCCGCTCGCACCCGGCGCCTCGACCGTGGTCACCCTCACCCTCACGGCGCTCGCGGTGCCGAGCGGTCAGGTGACCACAGACACGGCGACCGTGCGCGGCACCGACGCGAACAGCGACCCGGCTCCGGGTGACACGTCGTCGTCGAGCGTGCGCATCACGCACCCCGCCGTGTCCGTGGTCAAGTCGCTCATGCCGGGGCAGGATCCGCAGGTACAGCTCGGCGACAAAGTCGGGTTCGAGATCGTCGTCACCAACACCGGCGACACGACACTCGACACCATCCCCCTCAACGATGCCTTCGACGGCTCGCTACTCGGCTTCGTCTCGGCAAGCCCGGGAGGCTACGCCGAGAGCGCGAACGCGATCGACTGGGCGAACGTGGGGCCGCTCGCTCCCGGCGCGCGCCGCACGGTCACGGCGACCTTCACCGCCATCGCCGTCCCCGCCGGCCAGGTGACGACCGACACTGCAACTGTGATCGGCGCTACCGACGAGTACGGCGACCATCCGGCGGACGCGACTGACGATGCGTCGATCCGGATCACCCGCCCGTCGGTCACCGTCGCCAAGACGCTTGCTTCCGGCCAGGACCCGCAGATCCAGGCGCCCGGCACCGCCACCTTCGACCTCACGGTCACCAACGACGGGAGCACCACGCTTTCGAGCATCGCGCTCTCCGATGCGTGGGACACCGGGGTGTTCGCCTACGGCTCGTCATCCCTGCCGGCCGCGACGGCCAGCGGTGAGGCCAGCTGGACACTCGGGCCGCTGGATCCGGGCGATTCGCTCAACGTCCAGCTCACGCTCGTCGCGCTGTCGAGCCCGCTCGGGCTGAGCACCACCGACACCGCGACCGTCACCGCCACCGACATC
>CAYUOW010000105.1:0-8559 GCA_964446455.1 uncultured Desulfocurvus sp. | reverse complement strand
GCTCATCCTGGCAGGGGTGGCCCCGGCCAACGCCGTGCGCCTGAAGGACATCGCCAGCTTCTCCGGCGTGCGCAACAACGAGCTGGTGGGCTACGGCCTCGTGGTCGGCCTTTCCGGCACGGGCGACGGCACCACCTCGGAATTCACCATCCGCTCCCTGACCAACATGCTGGAAAAGATGGGCGTATCCGTGAATCCGACCAATCTGAAGCCCAAGAACACCGCCGCCGTCATGGTCACAGCGCGCATGCCGTCCTCGGCCCGGCCCGGCGCACCCCTGGATGTGACCATCTCCTCCATGGGCGACGCCAAGAGCCTCTTGGGAGGCGTGCTGCTGCTGACACCCCTGCGTGGGCTGGACGGCCGCGTGTACGCCGTGGCCCAGGGTTCACTCACCCTCGGCGGTTATTCGGCCGAAGGCCAGGCCGCCACGGCCCAGAAGAACATCACCACCGTGGCCCGCATTCCCAACGGCGCCACCGTGGAGCGCGAGGTGCCCTTCCAGTTCAACAAGCAGGAGGGCATGACCATCAATCTTTCCGGCACGCCGGACTTCGGCACCGCCATGCAGGTGGTGGGACGCATCAACACCTCCATGGGCGGGCCCTATGCCAAGGCCATGGACGGCGCCACCATTCAGATGAACATCCCCCCGAAGTTCCAGAACAACATCGTGCCGCTCATGGCTTCGCTGGAGAACCTGGATATTTCCCCGGATTCCAAGGCTCGCGTGGTGGTGGACGAGAAGACCGGCACCGTGGTGCTGGGTGGGCACGTGCGCCTGACCAAGGTGGCCGTGGCCCACGGCAACCTGCAGATCGTGGTTTCCGAGACGCCCAACGTGAGCCAGCCCGGACCCTTCTCCCAGGGGCAGACCGTCACCACCCCGCAGACCAACCTGAAGGTGAAGGAGCAGAACAACCGCCTGCTGCTCATGGAGGGCGCGACCCTGCAGGAGCTGGTGGACGGCCTGAACTCCGTCGGCGCAACCCCGCGCGACCTCATCTCCATCCTGCGCACGCTCAAGACTGCGGGCTCACTGCACGCGGATCTGGAGGTCATCTAGCCATGGCCGAAATCGCCGCCCAGGACGCAGCCCTTGCGGCCAAGCAGGCGCAGGACAGCGAGCTCGTCGCCCTCAAGCAGCAGATGGACCGCCTGAAGGGCGACATCAGCCCCGGGCCCAGCGCCAAGCAGAAGCTGCGCAAGGCCTGCACGGATTTCGAGGCCGTGTTCATCAGCAAGATGTGGGAGCAGATGCGCGCCACCATCCCCAAGGGCGGCATGCTCCAGTCCCCCCAGGAAGAAATGTACCGCTCCATGTTCGACCGCGAGTTCACGGAGAAAATGGCCCAGGACGGCGGCATCGGCCTGGGCGACATGCTCTACAACCAGCTGAAGGACAAGATTAAGGGCGGCGGCAAGGGCACGGGCAAGAGCGGAGCGCAGGCGTTGCAGTCCAATGCGATTTCTGTCCCTACGGGCATGCCCATCAACAGCCAGACCGCCAGCGGCAAGGCCGTTTCCGGTCAGTCCGCCACCACCGGAGCCGTGCCCGAGAAGCAGCAATTCAAGGCGCCCAGGCGTGGGAACAGCGTGGCGCAGCCTGCTGCGAGCACTGTTTCGGCTGCCCCTTCGACTGCCGCCCCGACCGTGGCCGCGGCCCCCAAGCCGCCCGCTTCGGTGCCTGGGGCCGTCATGGCCGATGTGGAGGCCCTGGCGCGGCGCATCGAGGCCGATTACGACCGCCGCCAGGCCGAAAGCGCCGGGCAGGCCGCCAGCGCCACGAATCTCATTCAGAGCCAGTCCCAGAGCGAGCCCCAGACGCAGGGCCTGACGCAAACCCGGGTCCAGAACCGGGTGTCCGGCTACGGGCTCAAGGAACGCGCAAACTCAATCAACACTGGCCGTAAATTTGCAACCATCGGGTAGGGCAGAGAGCGTGAAGGCCTGCCGGTTGTGTGGCTCTATGTTATATCACACTGATATAAAATAAAATTTTATGGCCGTGTGGCGGCTGCAAGCAGAAGGGGGAGGAGATGATCGCGAGCATCCAGGAAAATTTGACCCGGCAAATCCGTGCGCTGGAGCTCCTGTCCTCACTTCTGCAAGAAGAATTTGCCGACCTGCGCGACCGCAAGCCCCAGGACGTGAGCGTCCTCGAACTTTCCATCCAGGAACTTATGCGCCAGATCGCCGTGGAGCGCAGAAGCCTGCGCGCCATGATCGAGGCCACCTACCCCGGCAAGCAGCGCGTGAGCGAGGTTGCCCAGGCCCTTGGGGTCGAGGAGGCCAAGATCTTGAGCAACAGTCTGGCCGAGCTTGACCGGGCCGAGCAGACCTGCGCCATCCAGGCCGACATGAACCGGCAGCTGGCCATGGGGCTTTACGACCAGAGCCTCGACCTCCTGAAGCGGCTGCACCAGGCCATCGAACCCGGCAAGTCGGACATGTATTCGCGCCGGGGCCGTTTCGCCAGAAGCCAGCAGCCCCAGGTGAGCATGTTCCGCGGAGGTGTCTAAATGTCCGGCCTGACCTCCATACTGGGCGTCGCCAAGAGCGGCCTCACAGCGGCGCAGACCGCCATCGCCGTCACCGGCGAGAACATCTCCAACGTCGATACCGTAGGATACAGCCGCCGGTCCGTCTCCTTCGCCGAAGCCTACGTGGTGGACGGCGCGGCAGGGCAGGTGGGCTCCGGCGTGTGGGCCAACGAAGTCCAGCGCTATTTCAACCAGTACGTGGAGAACCAGTATTACGACCAGGCCTCCCTGCGCGACCGCTGGGAGAGCCTGTACAACAATCTTTCCAACACCGAGAGCCTGTTCAACGAGTCCTCCGGTTACGGCCTTTCCGATACTCTGAATGAGTTCTTCACCTCCTGGGAAGACCTCATCCAGTCCACGGGGAACGCCAGCAGCCGCAACAGCGTCATCGAGAGCAGCCAGACCCTCATCTCCACGCTGAACTCCATGAACTCGGACCTCGTTTCCCAGCAGCAGAACGCCGAGGCGGCGATTTTGCAGCAGGTGGACGAGGTGAATGATCTGTTGACCCAGATCGCGACCCTGAACAAGCAGATTTCCACCACCACCGCGGACCAGAACAGCCTGCTCGATTCGCGCTCGCAGCTTGTGCGCGAGCTGTCCGGCTACATGGACATCAAGTACATCGACAAGGGCGACGGCAACGTCACCATCACCACCCAGGCCGGCCAGACCCTGGTGGACGGCGCGGCCCATTTCAACATTTCCTACGACGCGCCGCAGGCCACGACCGCCCTTACCAGCACCTCCACCTTCGACGGCCAGGCGTACTTCTCCGGTTCCGACGACCAGGAGTACACCCTGCAGGTCGTGCAGGCGGGCAACGTGTCCAGCGGCACCGGCGCGGCCCTGTTCCGTGTCTCGGTGGACGGCGGCAAGACCTGGCTCAAGGACTCCGACGGCAACGAGCTGCATGTGGCCGCCCGTGACCAGAAGACCGCCGCCGACGTGGGCGAGCTGTCCATCTGGTTCGGCACCACCACGGACAACGAGACCGCGCCCACCACCAGCCTTTCCGTGGGCGACAAGTTCACCATCGTGCCTTCCCGTGCGCTGTACTGGAACGAGAACACCTCGACCAAGGAGAACATCACTCCTTACACATACAGCTCCGGCACCATGGACAGCTCCCGCCTGACGGGCGGCACGCTCTCTGCGCTCTGCTCGTACAAGAACGAATACCTGGGCGCCTACCGCGAGAAGCTCGACTCCATCGCGAACACCGTGATCTGGGAAGTGAACAAGCTGCACAGCCAGGGCACCGGGCTGGAGAACCTGTCCGATGTGACCGGCACCTATTCGGTGAAGCACGACACCATGGCCCTGGGCAGCAACAGCAGTGGGCTCACCTATTCAAGCAAGCTCACTTCCGGCAGCGCCTACATGTACATCTACAACACCAGCACCGGCCTGCAGGTCACGGGCGGCGCGCTGGACTTCAGCGGCGGCGCGGGCACCAAGCTCAACTTCGACCCCAAGACCGACACCCTGGAAGACGTGCGCGACGCGGTGAACAACACCTACGGCAGCTACCTCACCGCCACCATCGTCAACCACCAGCTGACCATCAGCGCCAAGGACGGCTACTCGTTCAACATGGGCACGGACACCACGGGCCTGTACGCCGCCCTGGGCCTGAACACCTATTTCACGGGCTCACAATGCTCGGACATGGGCATCAACACGGCCATAACGACGGACACGGACAGGCTGTGCGCCGGGCACGTAAACGGCGCGGGCCAAGCCAACGAGGGCGACGGCACCACCGCCTCGGCCATCTCCGACCTTCTGTCCACCAAGGTAAACATAAGCACCCTGCGTGGCGGAACGGTGAGCGAGACCATCAGCAGCTACTATTCCGGTCTTGTCAGCAAGGTCGGCGCCGATACGTCCCAGTCCAAGTACAAGTACCAGTACACAGAGGCCCTGGCCTCGGACCTGGACGACCAGCAGCAGGCCACATCGGGCGTGAACATCGACGAGGAGATGACCAACCTCATCAAGTATCAGCACGCCTACACCGCAGCCGCAAAGCTCATCACCACGGCAGACGAGATGATGCAGACTCTGCTGTCGCTCAAGTCCTAGCAGAACAGGAGGACAGCCATGCTTCGTGTTTCAACGCAGATGATGTACAGTCAGTCCATTGACTACATCAACAGCAAGCTTTCCAGCCTGACGGACCTGAACGAGCAGTCGTCCTCGCAGAAGCGCATCAACAAGCCCTCGGACGACGCCGTTGGCGCGGCCACGGTGCTGAACCTGCGCACAACGCTGACGGCGTACGAGCAGTACACCGAGAACGCGGACACGGCCAAGGGCTGGCTCTCCACCTCGGACAGCACCCTGACCCAGGTCTCCACGCTGCTTACCCGCGCCAAGGAGCTGGCCGAGGAGGCCGCCACCGGCACCTTGGGCGCCGAGAACCGCAAGCAGATTTCCTACGAAATGCGCCAGATCTATGAGCAGCTCATCGCCCTGGCCAACACCAAGTACCAGAACAAGAGCATTTACGCGGGCCAGAACACGGACGAGAACGCCTTCAGCGAATGCTTGTGGATGACCTCCAACGAGGCCACGCTTTCCACCAGCAACAGCTTCCGCATCGAGGGCGCCAGCGACACCACGGTGCTCGTGCAGTTCCTGAACAGCAACGCCGCCGCGGGCACCTCCTCGCTCATGAGCGCCTGCGACGTGCGCTACAGCATCGATGGCGGGACGACCTTCCTGGACGGCAGCGTGACCACCAACGCCGCGGGCGAGATGGTCGTGAGCATGCCCGAAAGCGGCACCTCCATCACCTTCGCCAAGGACACCCTGGTGAAGTCCAACAGCATGACCAATACCAACGACGCCAACGGCACCTGGATGTGGATACGGCCCTCGGCCATCTACAAGGGTGACGACGCCGACGCCGGCGCCACCACGGTGAGCAGCATGGGGCTGGGCACGAACCTCGTCTCGGCCTCGGCCCGCGGCGCTTTCAACGGCAACGCCCTGGTGCGCATCGACAACGCCACGCCGGTGGCCATGGATGGGCTCATCGAGTACTCCTACAGCCTGGACAACGGCTCCACCTGGGTCACGGGCAACACCGCCGCGGCCGATTCCGTGGCCAGCAACGCCACGCTGAACCTGGCCAACGGCGGTCTGCTCACCTTGGCCTCAAACGGCTCGAACCTGCTCCAGCCCGGCGCGCAGTTCCTCATCAAGCCCAACGTGGCGGACGTGAGCCTGCAGGTGAGCGCCAGCGAGACCATCCGCGTGAACGACGTGGGCAAGGACATCTTCGGCGGCATCTACCAGGATCCGCAGAAGGTGCTGGCCAACGGCGGCGCGCGGCTCACCGTGGCCAGCAGCAACGCCTCGGCGGCGTTCGACAGCTCGTCGAGCATCTACACCAGCAACGGCGGCAACGCGACCAAGAATCTTTTCGAGACCATCGGCAACCTGGTGGCCTTCATGGAGACCAACAACCAGGAAGGCGTGAGCCAGGCCCTTGAGAGCCTGAAGCTCTGCCAGACCCAGATCACCACCTCGTTGGCCAGCGTGGGCGGGCGCGAGAACCGCGTCGCCACCAGCAAGACGATCTTGAGCAACCTGACGGACAGCGTGACCTCGCAATTAAGCTCCGTGGAGGACGTGGACCTGACGAAGCTTCTGACGCAGCTGTCCCAGCAGGAGACCGCCTACCAGGCGGTGCTCAAGTCCTCGTCCATGATCATGCAGATGAGCCTGATGAACTACATCTAGCGCTCGTCTCCGGGGGGACGGACCGCATGAAAGGACGAAAAGCGCCTCCGTGCTGGACATGACCCCCAGGCATAGGCTAGCTTGCCCCCTTGCCGCGCCACCGCGCGGCGCGGCAAACGAAACGAAAGGCGATTCGAGGCAGTATGCTTATCCTCACAAGGCGGCCCGGAGAGAGTCTCTATCTGGGCGAGAACATAAAGCTCAAAGTGCTGAGCATCCAGGGCAAGCAGATAAAGCTTGGCCTGGAGGTGCCTGAGGATATGACGGTGTATCGGGAAGAGGTCTACCTCAAGATCAAGGAACAGAACAGCCTGGCCCTTCAGGCCAGCGAGCAGGATCTGCTTGCGGCGGCGTCGTTATGGCAGGAAGACCAAAAAAACTCGTAATCCAGACCAAGCTGGGTGAACGCGAAGTGGCGCGCGAAAGCGTGCTGTTCTTCCCTCACGGGCTCATCGGGCTGGACGACAAGCGCGAATTCGTGCTCATCCCCGTGCGGGAGAACTCGCCGTTTTTGCTCCTGCAGTGCGTCACCGATCCGGGCCTGGGCCTGCTGGTGGCCGATCCCTTCCCGTTTTTGCCCGAGTACAACGTGAAGCTCGAACAGGCCGAGAAGAAGATCCTGCGCGTGGAGAACATCCGCCAGATCGCGGTGCTCGTCACCGTGACCATCCCGAAGAACCGCCCGCAGGAGACCACCCTGAACCTTTCCGGGCCCATCATCTTGAACACCAAGGCCCGCCTTGGGCTGCAGGCCCCCCAGGTGGACTCCAAGTACCCCACGCATTTCCGCCTGGTGGATCTGCCCCGCGCCGAGGAAGGCGCCCCGGCGGGTTCGCCGGCTCCGCAAGACTAGCCGCCGCCTTTGGCCCTGCCAAAGAGAAATCCCCTGCTGGCGCAAACCGGCAGGGGATTTTTTTTATTTCGTTATTTCGATTCGTTGAGTCTGGACAGCGTTCGGCGCAGCTATGGCGTTCCGCCTGCGGGCCGTCCAGAGGAGCTCCCGGCCGCCGGTTAGCGGGTCAGGGTCACCTCGTCGCGGATCAGGTTGGCGGCGGCCTTGCGGATGTCCGGCTTGTAGGTGCCGGCCTGCACCTGCTCCTTCAGCTCGCGGACCTTGTCGGCCCGGGTGTCCGGGGCGGCGTTGGCCACGCCCATGGCCGTGGCCAGGTTGCGGGCCTCGGGCGAGAGGGCGACCTTGTCGCCCAGCTGCTGGGCTCCTGCGGCTCCCTGCGCCGTCTGATCCTGCTGAACCCGCTGGTTCTCCTGCAGCTTCTGCGAGGAGTAGGGATTCATTTCTCCGTAAACCTTCTTGATCTCCATGACTCTCCCCCTCTGTTTTGAGGGTATCACAACATCGTGTCGTCAACCTTGCTCAGCGTGATCTCCCAGAGCGTGCGCATGATGCGCATCTTTTCCTCGGGGACGACCTCCTGCGGGCCTTCGGGCGTCTGGCGGAGGATCTGCACCTCGCCGCCATCGAGAGGATAGTCGAAGAGCACACGTTCGCCCAGCTCCTGTTCCAGGTCCGTCAGGACCTTGCTCACCACGGGATTGTCTTGCCCGTTTACGAGAAGGTTTTCAATGACCTCTTGCGCGATTCGCTCCACAAGCTCCTTGCGCTTCGCCTCCCGGGAGATGCTCACCATGTCCTGCGCACCGGAGAGGGCAAGCGCACGCTTGAAGCGGGCCAGCCGCTTGGCGCTTGTCAGCTGCTTTCCATAGGTGCGCAGCATGAGGCGAACATTCACCGGTTGAACGACCATCACATACACTCCTTCCTTGACTCCGTTATCGTCAGCTACTGGAAATAACTTTAGGGCTATTGCGAAAAAAAATCCAATTGACGTCGTTTTTCCCCAGGGGACGGCTTCGCGCCTCCGGCAGGGACTCCCTGTGGAATGCCTGTGGCATCTCGCCCTGCTGTTGAATGTTTTAGCGGATTTGTCTAGGGTCGGCGCATGAGCGAAGAGAAACGGTCCTTTCTGTTGATGCTGCGCAACGGCGACACGCAGGCCAAGGGCCTCGGGCAGGACATCGCCGCCTGGCTGGCCGGGCGCGGAGCGCAGGCCACCCTGTGCGAACACCGAGTGGGAGATGGGCTCTCGGCCTGCCCGCCGCCGGAAGGCCAGGCCTGGGACATGGTCGTGGTGCTCGGCGGCGACGGCACCTTCATCGGCGTGGCCCGCGTGTGCCTGAAGCTCGGCGTGCCCGTGCTGGGCCTGAACCTGGGCCGCGTGGGCTTTTTGGCCGAGGGCGCGGC
>CAYUOW010000104.1:0-8658 GCA_964446455.1 uncultured Desulfocurvus sp. | reverse complement strand
CGGTCATGGAACCCGGCGCGCAGGCGCAGTGCAAGGAACAGCGCTGCTGCGCGGGCAAGCACTACTTCTGCTCCGTGGAGCTGGCGCTGCAGGTCATCGGCGGCAAGTGGAAGCCCATCATCCTGTGGCACCTGCGCACCGGGCAGAGCAGGCGCTTTGGCGAACTGCGGCGCACCATGCCCAACGTGACCCAGAAGATGCTGACCCAGCAGCTGCGCGAGCTGGAGGCCGACGGCATGGTGCTGCGCACGGTGCACCCCCAGGTGCCGCCCAAGGTGGAATACGCCCTGACCGAGCTGGGCGCCAGCGTGCTGCCCGTGCTGGACCAATTGAGCAGCTGGGGCGCAGCCTTCGAGGCCAAGCACCCGGCCCGGGCCGAGGGCTAGCCTTCGCCTTTCAAGAATGGTAGTTCCCTGCACTGGCAGGCAAAAATCCGCTGCGCCGCTGAAGACGCGCGGCAGGAAGGAGAGGGTCGCATGGGCAAGAAGGTTGCGCTCATCACCGGCATAACCGGGCAGGACGGCGCGCTCCTGGCGGAACTGCTGCTGAAGAAAGGCTACATCGTCCACGGCATCAAGCGCCGCTCGTCCATGTTCAATACCGGCCGGGTGGACCACATCTACCAGGACCCGCACCTGGGCGAGCGCAACTTCGTGCTGCACTACGGCGACCTGGCCGACACCTCGAGCATCTACCGGCTGCTCCAGCTGTGCCAGCCCGACGAGGTGTACAACCTGGGCGCCATGAGCCACGTGGCCGTGAGCTTCGAGATGCCGGAATACACGGCCGACGTGAACGCCCTGGGCGCGCTGCGCATCCTGGAGGCCATCCGCTCCCACGGCATGGAGAAGAAGACGCGTTTCTACCAGGCCTCCACCAGCGAGCTTTTCGGCCAGGTGCGCGAGGTTCCCCAGCGCGAGACCACGCCCTTCCATCCCCGCAGCCCCTACGCCGTGTCCAAGCTCTTCGCCTACTGGATCACGGTCAACTACCGCGAAGCCTACGGCATGTATGCCTGCAACGGCATCCTCTTCAACCACGAGTCGCCCCAGCGCGGCGAGACCTTCGTCACCCGCAAGATCACCCGGGCCCTTGCGCGCATCAAGCTGGGCCTGCAGGACTGCCTGTACCTGGGCAACCTCTCGGCCCGGCGCGACTGGGGCCACGCCCGCGACTACGTGGAGATGCAGTGGCTCATGCTCCAGCAGGACACGCCCGAGGACTACGTCATCGCCACGGGTGTGCAGTACAGCGTGCGCGACTTCGTCAACGCCGCGGCCACCGCCCTGGGCATGGGCATCAGCTGGCGCGGCGAGGGCGTGGGCGAGGAGGGCCTGGACGAGAACGACAAGGTCATCGTGCGGGTGGACCCGCGCTACTTCCGCCCGGCCGAGGTGGAGACCCTGCAGGGCGACCCCACCCTGGCCCGTGAGAAGCTGGGCTGGGTGCCCAAGGTGAGCTTTGCCGACATGGTGGCCGAGATGGTGCAAGAGGATCTGAAGAGCGCCCAGCGCGACGCCCTCGTGCTCAAGAGCGGGTATTCCGCCTACAACTTCCACGAGTAGCGGCCATGGACGCGGGCGCGAAAATCTTTGTCGCCGGGCACAGGGGGCTGGTGGGCTCGGCCCTGGTGCGGCAGCTGAAGGCCCTGGGCTACGCCAACATCCTGACCCGCGGGCATGCGGAGCTGGACCTGACCGACGGCGCGGCCGTGGCCGCCTTTTTTGCGGCGGAACGCCCGGACTACGTGCTGCTGGCCGCGGCCAAGGTGGGCGGCATCTGGGCCAACAAGACCTACCCGGCGGACTTCATCCGCATCAACCTGGCCATTGAGCTGAACGTCATCCATAACGCCTTCCTCACCGGGGTGAAGCGCCTGCTGTTCCTCGGCTCGTCGTGCATCTACCCGCGCCTGGCGCCCCAGCCCATGCGCGAGGAGCACCTGCTCTCCGGCGCGCTGGAGCCCACCAACCGGCCGTACGCCCTGGCCAAGATCTCCGGCATCGAGCTGTGCTGGAGCTACAACCGCCAGCACGGCACGCGTTTTCTGGCCGTGATGCCCACCAATCTCTACGGCCCGGGCGACAATTACCACCCCACGGACAGCCACGTGATCCCGGCGCTCATCCGCCGCTTCCACGAGGCCAAAGAGCGCGGCGACAAGGCCGTGACCATCTGGGGCACGGGCTCGCCCCGGCGCGAGTTCCTGTACAGCGACGACATGGCCCAGGCCTGCCTGCACCTCATGCGCCTGCCCGAGGACGCCTATGGCGCGCTCCTGGGCGATAACGGCACGGACCCGGAGCGTTTTGTTCCGCCCCTGGTGAACATCGGCAGCGGCGAGGACCTGAGCATCCGCGAGCTGGCGGAACTGGTGAAGGGCGTGACGGGCTTCACGGGGGGCATTGAGTTTGACGCCACCAAGCCCGACGGCGCGCCGCAAAAGCTGCTGGACGTCTCGCTCTTGCGCGGCGCCGGCTGGCGGCACAGCACAGGGTTGGAGGACGGCCTGCGCGCGGCTTATGCGGATTTTCTGGAGCGGAAGCTGTAGGCCCGACAAAGGTCCGGCTATTGCCCCAGCTATTGTTTGTCCCTGGTGGCGCGCAGGGTGAGGGCCGCCCCGGCCAGGCTCAGGCCGGCCACGATGACCGCCAGGGGCGCGCCGTGGAAGAAGCCGCCGAACCACTCCCGGAGTTCGGCGAAGAAGATGCCCTGCTTGCCCGAGTAGTATTCCAGGCTGCGCCGGTACGCGCGGGAGTCCCACTCCGAAGCGGCCTGTGTGCCGCCGAGTTCAAGCTCGTACCGGCCGGGTCCCTGTTCCTGGGCCAGGGGATCGGCGATGTAGAGCCAGGCCGCGAGGGCCAGACCCGCCACGAGGATGCCCGAGGCCCAAAGCTCCCCGGAGTTGCGCCGTGGCGATGGTGACTTCGTTCCGTTCTGCCGCATGGCTCCGCCTGTTGTGCCGACCGGACAAATATCCCAGCCTGCTGACGCTCGCATCGTAGGCGCGTTTTGTGAAGCGGACAAGCCCGCGCCCAACGGAGGTAACCTTGCGCCGTCTCGCCCTGTGTGGCCCGCGCCCGGCGCACCTGTTCGCCTGGGTCCATATTCTTCTGGTCCTTTTGCTGTCGGCCGTCCCGGCCGGAGCCCTGGACTGGGCCACCCTCGCCCAGCCCGTGGGCACCTATGTGGGCGACACGGCCAACCCCAGCGGCGTCTACGCTCCGGCCACCATCAACACCGTGCTCGGCGGCATTCCGCCCTTTGACTCCGCCACCAGCGTCACCCTGATCCGCCTGACCCAGACCCAGCAGTTCGTGCGCTTCTACAACCCCACGGACCCGACGAATCCCTCAAGCGCCATCGGTTCGTGGATGATGCGCGCCAGCGAGATACGCGGGCTCACCGCCGCGCAGATACGCGACAAGTTCGCCTTGCCCGCCCTGCCCACCAACATGGTCCAGGTCGTCGTGCCCACGGGCTACGCCCTGTACACCGGCATCGCCGCGCCCATAGCAGGCTGGGGCGACGGCGGCGGCCTGCAGAACCGCGCCATGGCCAACAAGCCCCCCTCGGCCGATATCGCCGCCGACCCCTGGCTGCCCGCGTCGAGCTACGTCAACGCCCAGGCCCTGAGCGGCGTCCCTGTGCTCTCGTACCGCTACGCCGCCTCCGGCTCCAGGAACGGGACGAGCGTGGGCGCGTACATGGACGGCCTGGCCCCGCGCCCGGGCAGCGATCTGGAACGGGTCTACAACGCCCTGGACACCCTGATGTTCACCGGGGGCTCGGCCAGCGTGGCCCAGGCCATGAGCCGCTTCTCCCCGGCGCAGTTCGACGCCCTGAACAGCGTGAACGCCCGTGCCAGCGTTCTGCAGGCCGCCTCCTTCGACGCCCGCGCCACCGTCCTGGCCTTGGGGCTCGATTCCCCGGACACCGGAAGCGCCGCAAGCGCCGAGCCCGTCCTGCTGGCCTTTTCCGGCGGGCTGGAGGAACTGGCGGGCGTGCTGCCGCGCCTGGGCCAGCGCCAGGCCAAGCTGGGCGAGTGGGGCCTGTGGCTGCGCGGCACGGGCGAATATGTGCGCGACAACGCCAAGGGCCAGACGCCCTATTCGGCCGTGACCGCGGCCCTGCACGCCGGGGCGGACAGGCGCGTTGGGGAGAATCTTGTGTTGGGCCTGGGCGCTGGCTTTGCGCGCACGCAGCTGGACTGGGAGCAGGACGGCGGCGACAGCGCCACCAATACCGTAAGCCTCTCGGGCTACGGGTTCTGGAACAGCGGGGAGTATTTCGTCAACGCCGACGTGACCCTGGACGCGGCCTTCACCGAGGCGCGGCGGCGCATCCTGACGGACGTGACGGACCGGGTGGCGCGCTCCAGCCAGAGCGGCGAGGGAGCCTCCGCGCGTTTGCGCGCGGGCAGGCGCATGGCCCTGGCCCAGAGCGGCTGGATGCTGATTCCGTCGCTGGAGCTGGGCTATGGCCTGCACCGGCAGAACGCCTTTTCGGAAAACGGCGCCGGGGATTTGAATCTGGATGTGCGGGCGGCAACGGCGCAAACCCTGCGCACCGGGGCGGAGCTGGCCGTGAGCAGGCGTCTGGAACATTTTGGCGGGCCGGACGGACAGAGCGTGCTGATTCCCGAGGCGGCCCTGGGCTGGCAGCGCGAGACCCCGCTGGACAGCCGGATCATGCGCACGTCCTTCAGCGGGTATGCGCAGAGCTTCCAGACCTATGGCGACGACACCCCGCGCGACAGCCTGCTGCTGCGTGCCGGGCTGACGGAGCGCGGTTCCGACGGCTTCACGCGCTTTGCGCGCTATTCCGGCACCGTGCGCGACCGCTTCCAGGCCCACAGCCTGGAGCTGGGCTGCCGCTGGAGCTTCTAGCCGAGTCCGCCCTCGTCCACGCGCTTTTCCTTGTAGAAATCCAGCAGGTTCCACTTGAAGATAAAGGCGCTCAAACCCGTGGCCTCATTGGTCTTCAGCGGCGACCAGACCACCTGCTTCTGCTTGTTCAGCGCGCCCTCGGCCGTGAACTCGAAGCCCAGGGCCGTCTCTCCGGCCTGGGGGTCGTAGAAGAGGTTGCGCAGCACGGCGTTCACCAGGAAGGTCTGCTCCATGTCCTCCTGTTCCTCCGCAGCCTTGAAGTAGAAGGAGTAGGTCTCGCCCGCCACAGGCTTGAGGCCGGTCTCGCCCAGTGCCGTGTTCTGCACGCTGAGGCGCAGGCCGCAGGTGGAGATGTTGTCCACGCGCAGCTTGCCCTCGGCCCTGTCCTCGCTGCGGAACAGCGGCGGGGTTCCGGCCACATCCGCGCCCGAGGGCAGCTCCCGCCAGATGAGCAGGGTGGGCAGCCTGCGCTGGTCTGCGGAAACGCGCACGCTGCGCCGCTGCTGGGCGTGCTCGACGGTTTCCGGCTGGGACAGCACGAAGTGCACCAGTCCGTTGGGTGCCACCTGGACCGACTCTATGCGGCTGGCGAAGGTGAAGAAGTTCGAGAGGCTGGCGTTCTCCCTGTCGCGCACGCGGAAATAGCAGGACACGGGCGTGCCCACCCAGGAGGCCGAGGCCTTCTTGAGGGCCGAGATCTCGACGATGAGGCCGCTGGCGTTCACGCCGGCGAGGGAACCGGACAGCTCGCGCATGCTGGTGACCGAGGCGTCGAAGGTGAGCCGCAGCTTGGCGCGTTGGTCCAGGATGTCGCTTATGACCCCGCGCACGAGCTTTCTGTTGCGCTCGGCCGGGGTTTCTTCGGTTTTGGTTCTGCTCCAAAGAGCGCACATGGGGGGATTCCTCGCGATATGGGATGAATAGAAGCGTGGGTCCCGTTGGTCAGGCAGAACCGGCATGGCATATTTAACAACGCCAAAGTGGGATGACAAGCGTCTGGAGTACGGTTTTCCGCGCCGGACTCAGCGCCGCAGCGCCTCGCGTATGGCGGGCAGCATGGCCTGGGCCAGGGCCTCGCGTCCCTGGTCGGTGTTGTGGATGCCGTCGGCCTCGTAGGCTGGGTAAGCGCGCCCGGCGAAGGCGGCGCGCAGGTTGAGGAAGTAGGGCCGTTCCTTGAGCGCGGCCTCCATCCCGTCGTACATTTGGGTGAAGTTGGCGCGCATGGCCGGCAGTTGGGCGAGGCGCTTTTCCAGCTCCGCCTCCGGCAGGGCACGCGCTTCCGGCTCCTGCCAGGCAACGGGCTGCAGCACGGCCAGAAAGCCCGCGTTCATGCCCCGGGCGCAGCGTGCAACGTAGTCGTACCGGGCGCGCATGGCCCGGCCCACCTCACCCGGCAGGGGGGAGTCCGGGCCAAGCTCCAGCAGGGCGTAGGTGAGGCGCGAGTATAGCTCCAGGGTGAAGGACGCGGTGAGGGCCGCAACCACGGGCTTGAGCAGGCCCAAAGGGCTGCTCCAGTAGCTTTCCACGAAGCCCTTGATCCGCGCGTATCCCTCGTGGGCGTCCGCGTTGCGGAAGAGGATGCAGTAGCTGGCGTCGTTGGCCCCGTCCAGGAACACGATGAGGTCTGGCCAGCGCTCGTGCGTGAGCTGGGCCTTCTGCAGCTGCTGCACCTCCTGCATGCTGTTGAAGGAGTTTACGCCGAAGTTGAGGCATTGGCAGGGCAGCTCCTTGTTCAGTTCGCGGCAGAGGATGCTCGGCAGGGTGTGGGCGGTGTCGGTGCTGTCGCCACGCATGGTGGAGCCGCCGAAGAACCAGATGACGCGCTTCCCGCCGGGCCTGGCCGGAGGTTGCTGTACGGTTTCGCGCATGCCCTCGGCCGAGTTGTACAGGGTGTAGCTGTCGTAGACGAGGCGGCTGCCCTCGCGGGCCTGGCCGTAGATGACGTGGTTCATGACCGTGATCACCAGGGCGGAGCACAGCTCCAGGAGCAGGACGGCGCAGACGGCCAGGCGCAGGGCGCGCCAGATGGCGGTCGCGGCCTTCTTGGCGGGGCCGTCCCGCCGGTTCTGCGCGGCTGGGTTGTCAGGCTGCGTCATGCGGCGGCCCCTTCAGGCTGGTGGTTCGGTCCTGGCGTGCGGCCGTCCGCCTTATCCCAGCATCCGCACTTCGCGCTGCGGGAAGGGCATGACGATGCCGCGCGCCCGGAAGGTCTCCAAGATGGCCTGGTTGAGTTCGGCCCCGGCCGGGCCGTAGTCCGGCAGCATGACCCAGGGGGCCACGCCGATGGTGACGCTGGACTCGGCCAGTTGCGTCACCCCGAAGATGGGCTTGGGCTCTTGCAGCACGCGCGCGTTGGCGGTCAGGATTTCCTCGATGATGCCCAGGGCGGCGGTGACGTCCGTTGCGTACGAGACGCCCACGGAGATGCCGAGCTGCCGTATCTGGCCATAGTTGTGCAATATTTCGCCAACGATCTTGCGGTTGGGGATAACGACCTTGGAGCGGTCGGCATGACCCAGGGTGGTGCTGAAGATGCTGATGTCGAGGATCTCGCCTTCTTCATGGGCGATGGAGATGTAGTCGCCCACGTGGAAGGGCTGGGTGAAGATGATGGTGAGCCCGGCGGCCACGTTGCCCAGGATGCCCTGCATGGCCAAGGCGACGCCAGCGCCGGCCACGCCCAGTCCGGCGATGAGGGGCAGGAGCTCGATGCCGAGGTTCTGCAGCGCCATGATGGCGAAAAGGACGAGGACCAGAGCGCGGGCGATGCGCACCAAGAGCGAGCGCACCGGCGGCTCAAGCTTCAGTTTGGTCAGCAGGTTCTCCAGCAAACGGCCCACCCAGCTGCCCACAACATAGCCCGCGGCAAGGATCAGAACCGCGACGAACAGCTTGGGCCCGAAGCGCACGGCCATGTCTATGGCCGAAGCCCGCACCTGATCGAGTGATTGCAGCGAGTCGTCCATGGCGTATTCCTCCGCATTGAGTGCTTCAACTTTGCGCACAATTCTAGATTACATCAGTATCAACATTACCCGCGTTGGCTAACTGTGGCAAGCGAAGCGCATGGAGAAACGCCCACTCGCGAAAACTGAGCGAGGATTTCGCTTGAGGTCCTGGATGCCCTGCAGCCAGATCCGCCTTGGCCGTCAGCACGCAGTTACGAGTCATTCCCTGAGACTATTGCTCAGGAACGCAGGCTGTCGCTCCAGCAGGCGAATGCTGCAGGGGGGGCTCGGCCGCTTCTGCGAGCCACTTGCGCTGCAGAGGAGGGGCAGGCTATCAGAAAGGCGCGATTTGTTCAGTTGCCTGGCTACGACGTATGCGAGACAAGCATTACCAAGGGCGCAGGGTTATTTTGTGCAAAGTTGGATTGCACGAACGGTGCGTATTGGCCTGCCAACGGGATAAGCTGTAATCGTTAACAAAGATTGGTGTGGTATTTCACTCGTGCCCTTGCTAGAAGCAGCCAGGTGAAAGCCACCGAACGTGTTTATAAGATCCTATTCGAAATCTGCGGAGTCTGTACATGCCAACATCGGAAATCAGAAAAGGACTGCGGCATATACTGTCCCTTCCTGTGGCCTATAATCTTTTCCAAACTTTGCTCGGCGCATATTCTTGGCGGAAAAACGTTGTGGACCGCTTTGTTCTTCCTGCCGCTTCCTCCGGGACGAAAATTTTTGACATCGGGTGCGGCACAGGAGAAATCGTTTCATACTTGCCAGAATGGGTACAGTATTCTGGTTTTGACAGGAACGAGCAATAT
>CAYUOW010000103.1:0-8796 GCA_964446455.1 uncultured Desulfocurvus sp. | reverse complement strand
TCAGCCCGGAGTCCTTCACCTTCATCGAGTCGGCCATGGTGCTGGCCATGGTGGTCTTGGGCGGCATGGGCTCCATTCCGGGCGTCATCCTGGGGTCGCTGGCGCTCATCGCCCTGCCCGAGGTCTTCCGCGGCTTCGAGCTGTACCGCATGTTCGTGTTCGGCGGCGTCATGGCCATCATGATGCTCTTCCGCCCCAAGGGCCTGTGGCCCGCCAAAAGAATGGGCGTTCGCAGCGAGGAGAAGGACTAGACCATGACCAGCGCGACCCCCATCCTCGAACTGAAGAACGTCACCAGCGCCTACGGCCGCATCAAGGCCATCAAGGATCTGTCCCTCAAGGTCTACCCCGGCGAGGTGGTGAGCATCATCGGCGCCAACGGCGCGGGCAAAAGCACCACCCTCATGAGCATCTGCGGGGTGCTCAAGCCCGTTTCCGGCGAGGTCTGGTACGACGGCAAGCGCATCGACGGCCTGGCTGCGGATCTTTTGCCCTCGCGGGGCTTGTGCCAGGTGCCGGAAGGCCGGCGCATCTTCCCCCGGCTGACCGTGGAGGAGAACCTGGACATGGGCGCCTTCTTCCGCACGGACAAGGCCGGCATCGACCACGACAAGAACCGCGTGTTCCAGATGTTCCCCATCCTGCTGGAGCGCCGCAAGCAGCACGGCGGCACCCTTTCCGGCGGCGAGCAGCAGATGCTGGCCATGGGCCGCGCGCTCATGAGCCGCCCCAAGCTGCTGCTCCTCGACGAGCCCAGCCTGGGCCTGGCCCCGCTCATCGTGCAGCAGATCTTCCGCATCATCCGCGAGATCAACGAGGTGGACGGCGTGACCGTGGTGCTGGTGGAGCAGAACGCCAACCTGGCGCTCAAGAGTTCCAGCCGGGGCTATGTGCTGGAAACCGGCAACGTGGTCATGGAGGACGACGCCCAGGCGCTTCTCGCCAATCCGGCCATCCGCGCGGCCTACCTGGGCGAGTAGCCGAGGTTAGGAACAGTCCAGGAACAGCTTACGAACAGAATTCTCCACAGCTTGGTTCAAACATGCAACCAAAGCTAACGCACAAAGCGTAGCCGTAACGATAGCACTTGGATTAGCTGAAGCAGTGGTTATCGCCGAAAGAGATTTTGAACTTCGAATCCCCGGCGCCGCACGGTTCCGGGGATTTTTCATGACTGCCACCAGAGCCTTGACCCGTCCCCGGCCCTCCCGTAGCGTGCTCCCATGACACTGCGCACCAAAGCCATACGAAGCCTGGGCGGCCTGGAAATCCTGGGCGTCGTGGAGCCCGAGGCCGCGACGAAGCTGAAGCTTCCCCTGCTGCTTGCGGGCGTGCAGGCGGGCTTTCCCTCCCCGGCGGACGACTTCATCGACAAGCGCCTGGACCTGAACGAGCACTTGATCAGCCACCCGGCGGCCACGTTCTTCGTGCGCGCCGTGGGCGACTCCATGCTCGGCGCCGGCATCCACGACGGCGACCTGCTCATCGTGGACCGCGCGGTGGAGCCGAGCGCGGGCAAGGTGGTCATGGCGGCCATCGGCGGGGAGCTGACCGTGAAGCGCCTGGAACGCAAGGGCGAGCGCCTGCTGCTCTCCCCCGCCAACCCGGACTACCCGAGCTTCGACGTCACCAGCCGCGAGGACTTCGAGATCTGGGGCGTGGTCAGCCACGTCATCCATAAGCTTTAGCCTGGGCCAGCCATGCCGCTTTACGCCCTGGTGGACTGCAACAACTTCTACGCCTCCTGCGAGCGCCTGTTCCGGCCAGAGCTCAGGCGCACGCCCATCGTGGTGCTCTCGAACAACGACGGCTGCGTCATCTCGCGCTCGGCCGAGGCCAAGGCCCTGGGCATCCCCATGGCCGCGCCCGCCTTCCAGTGGGAGCACGTGTTCCGCAAGCATGGCGTGGCGGTGTTCTCCAGCAACTACGCCCTGTACGGCGATCTTTCCGCCCGCGTCATGAGCGTGCTGGAGGACATGGCCCCGCGCGTGGAGGTCTACTCCATCGACGAGGCTTTCCTGGACCTTTCCGGCGTGGCCGACGCGGAACCCTTGTGCCGCGCCATCCGCGAGCGCGTGGTCCGGCACACGGGCATCCCGGTGTCCATCGGCCTGGCGCGCACCAAGACCCTGGCCAAGCTGGCGGCCGGGCAGGCCAAGAAGGACCCGGCATTCGGCGGGGTGTTCGACCTCTGCGCCTGCGAGGATCCGGAAAAGCTGCTGGCCGCGGCGCAGGCGGGCGACGTGTGGGGCATCGGCCCCCGGCACGCCAAGCGGCTGCTTTCGCGGGGCGTGCGCACGGCGCTTGATTTCACGCGCCTGCCGCAGGAATGGGTGCGCAAGGAGATGACCATCGTGGGCCTGCAGACCCAGCTGGAGCTGAAGGGAATCTCGTGCCTGTCCGTGGCGAGTTGCCCGGCTCCGCGCCGCAGCGTGCTCTGCTCGCGCTCCTTCGGCGAGCTGGTGCGCGAGAAGGAACACCTGCGCGAGGCCGTGTGCGCGTTTGCCGTGCGCGCGGCGGAAAAGCTGCGCGCAAGCGGGCTGGAGGCCCAGGCCGTGCAGGTCTTCACCCTCACGCCGCGCCACAGGGAGGAGCTGCCCCAGCACCAGGGCCAGGCCACCGTGAGCCTGCCCGGAGCCACGGACTTCACCCCGGACATCGTGGCCGCGGCCCTGCGCGGGCTGGACGAAGCCTTCCGCGAGGGCTTCGCCTACCAGAAGACCGGAGTGGTGCTTTTGGGGCTTACGCCCGCGAACGGCAGGCAACGCTCGCTGCTGGATCTTCCGCCGGAGGAACGCCAGCGCCGCCGGGCGCTCACGGCGGTCATCGACGCCGTGAACCGCCGCCACGGCCGGGGCGCGCTGCGCCTGGCCCTGTCCTCCGCGCCGGACCGCCCCTGGCACATGCGCCAGCATCGGCGCTCCCCGCGCTACACCACCAATTGGGACGAACTGCCGCGCGTGGGCTAGGCCCGCAACGCGAGACTCCCCCTCACGAGGCGTCGAGCAGCGCCCGGCATGAAACTCTCCACCGTCACTTCGACGCCAGCGAAGGCTATCCCCCGTTGAACCCCCGAAGGGGGCCGAAGGGCGGCCTAGAACATGTCGTGCAGAAAGAAGGGATTGTGCGTGCGCTCATCGGCCACGCTGGTCTCCAGCCCGTGGCCGGAGTACAGCACCGTGTCGTCCGGCAGGGTGAAGATGTGCTGCTGCACGGATTCCTTGAGCTGCGCGCTACTGCCGCCGGGAAAGTCCGTGCGCCCCACGGAGCGGTAGAAGATCAGGTCGCCCACAAAAGCCGCGCCCGCCTGGGGAAAGTAATAGCTGATGCTGCCGGGCGTATGGCCGGGCGTGGGCAGGCAGCGGCACGTGAGGCCGATGAATTCCGTCTGGCCCAGGGGTGCGGGCTGGCTGGCGAAGGGCTCCACCACGGGAAAGCCGTACACTCCGCCTTGTCCGAGCTCCAGGTCCATCAGATAGGCATCGCCCGCCGGGGCCAGCACAGGGGCGCCCGTGGCCTCGGCAAGCCGCGCACAGCCGTAGATGTGGTCGAAGTGCAGGTGCGTCAGCAGGATGTGCTTGAGTTCAAGCTTCTCCGCGCGCAGGAAGTCGAGCACCTCTGCCGGGTCGCCGCCCGGATCAACGGCCAGGGCCAGGCCCTCGTGGTCCAGCAGGTAGCAGTTGGTTTCAAGGGGGCCCAGGGAGTAGGACGTGATGCGCATGAAAGCCTCCGGATATGGCGTTGGCGCGAAGGTAGCCGCCCGGGCCCGCGTTTGCAAGCAGGCGCTTCACAAACACGCCAAGAGGTCTTATCAGGAATATATGCCGAAAAGGAGGCCGCCATGACCGCCCCTGACCCAACACCCGCCGCGCCCACCAGGCGCACCATGCTCAAGTTCCTCGCCGCCGCCGCCGTAACGGCCGGGGCCACCCTGTGGGGCCTGTTGCCCGAAGGGGCGCGCGCAGCCATCGCCTCGCGCTTCCCCACCCGCACCGTGGAAAAGAACACCTTCCGCTTCGATCCCGCCCGGGGAGAGCTGGTGTGGAAGAACGGCCGCCACGAGCCCTACCAGTTGACCATGGACGGGCTGGTGGAGGCCCCGACGCGGCTCTCCTACGCGGAACTGCGCGCCCTGCCGCAGGTGCGCCGCACGGTGGACTTCCACTGCGTGGAGGGCTGGAGCGTGGAGGACGCCCCCTGGGGCGGCGTGACCTTCCGCGACCTGTTCTCCCGCGTGCGGGTGAAGCCCCAGGCCCGCTACGCCGTGTTCCACTCCCTGGGCGAGACCGACCCGGTCGGAGGCCTGACGCACTACGTGGAGAGCCTGCCCCTGGCCGATCTGCTGAATCCGGCCATGGGCGCGTTTCTGGCTCTCGACCTGGACGGAGCTCCCCTGACGGATGCCCGCGGCGCGCCCGCGCGGGTCATCAGCCCCTTTGACCTGGCGTACAAGGGCAGCAAGTTCGTCACTCGGGTGGAGTTCTCGGCCCAGGCTGTGCCCGGCTGGTGGACCCGGGCCAACCCCATCTACCCCGTGAACGCCCCGGTGCAGAAGAGCCGCCTGCGCACCCCCGACCCCCGCAGGGGCTGACCGGAAGCGCCAGGACAAAAATGGCAAATTCATGCCAAAGACGATATTCGTAGTGCCCAGAGGTACCAAGCGGGTCGGAATTGGTGTATAGATTGGCATTAACGGACCAAATGCGCCAATCACCATCACCGATACATTGAGGCCCCATGACGCTCCGCAAGGCGACAACGCTTTCCATCTGCCTCGGCACATTGGCGCTCCTCGCCATCATCTCCCTGGCCACGCACCTGATCATCGACACAACCTTCGATGAGCTGGAGGATGCGCACGCCGTGCGCAACATAGAGCGCGCGCGCAACGCCGTGGACCAGGAGCTGGCGAGCCTCGACGAGATCATCGTGGACTGGGCCGTATGGGACGACTCCGCGCGCTTCATGCGCGGCAAGTCCAAGGACTTCATCGAATCCAACCTGAACGACCGCACCCTGGCCTCCCTGCGTCTGGCGGCCATCGTTTTTCTGGACAAGGGCGGAAAGGTGGTGCTGGCCCAGGGCTTCGATCCCATCAAGGGCATCAAGGCCCCGCTGCCGCAGGGGCTCATGGAGCGGCTCGTGCCCGGCTCCACCCTGCTGGAGGCGCGGAACGTGGAAGACCGCGTCAAGGGCCTGATGCTGCTGCCGCAGGGACTCATGCTCACGGCCAGCTGCCCCATCACCAACAGCGACGGCGCGGGTCCGGCCATCGGCACCCTGGTCATGCTGCGCCCGCTCACCGCACGGGAAAGCACGGCCATAGCAGAGCGCGTGCGCCTGCCGCTTTCCCTGGAACGCGCCGACGCGCCCCTTGGCGAGGACATCGCCGCCCTTGCGCACGATCTTACCGGAGGAATGGCCGCGGGGCCGGTCACCGACGACCTGTACGCCGCAGTGCTGATCCTGCCGGACCTCTGGGGCGACCCGGCCCTGCGCCTGGTGCTGCGCGACACGCGCGAGATAATGAACCAGGGCGACCGGGCCCTGAACCTCACGCACATGTGGATGGTGCTGGGCATCCTGGTAAGCTTCGTGCTGCTGATGCTGTTCCTGGAGCAGCGCGTACTGCGGCGGCTGGAGCTGCTGAAGGGACAGGTGGAAGCCATCGGGACCAAGGCGGCCAACCCCGAGGAGACGGGCGAGAACTGCCAGACAGAGCCTCCCTTGGACCGGGTCGATATGCCCGGCAACGACGAGCTGTCCGCCCTGGCCAAGCGCATCAACGGCACCCTGGCCGAGCTGGAGCGCTCGCGCCAGAACCTATCCACCCAGTGCGCCATGACCCAGGAACAGGAAAGCTACCTGCAGCAGATACTGGAGTCCATCCAGGCCGGCGTGATCCTGGTGGACCCGGAGACGCACCTGATCCGCGAGGTCAACGCCTTTGGCGCGGCCAGCGCAGGCCGCAGCCGCGACGAGATCGTGGGCAAGCTCTGCCACGGCTTCATCTGCCCGAACGAACAGGGAAGGTGCCCGATCACCGACCTCGGCTTGAGCGGCGAGCAGAAGATGTGCGCCATCGTCCGGGCCGACGGCTCGGAACTGCCGGTGCTCAAGAGCGTCTCGATCATTGAGCACAGCGGCAAGCCCCTGCTGCTTGAGACCTTCATCGATGTAGATGAGCTGCAAAAGGCCCAGGATGCCCTCAAGCGCTCGGAGGAGACCTACCGCGCGGTGTTCATGAACACCGGCACGGCCACCATTCTCATCGAGGCCGACACCACCATCAGCCTGGCCAACCAGGAGTTTGAGAATCTCTCCGGCTACAGCCGGGAGGAAGTGGAAGGTCTGCGCCGCTGGACGGACTTCTTCGCCCCGCAGGACGTGGAGTGGATGCTGCAGCACCACGTGAAGCGCCGCCAGGCGCCGGAGCTGGCCCCGCGCAACTACGAGGCCCGCTTCGTCAACCGCCGGGGCGAAGAGCGCATCGCCCTGCTCACCGTGGGCATGATCCCCGGCACCGGCGTCAGCGTGGCCTCCATCGAGGACATCAACGAGCGCAAGCTGGCCGAGGAGCAGCTGCGCCATCAGGCCTTCCACGACAGCCTGACCGGCCTGCCCAACCGCCAGCTGCTGCACGACCGCGTGGAGCGCGCCATCGAGTCCGCCCGGCGCGAAGGCGAGCAGATCGCGGTGCTGCTCATGGACCTGGACCGCTTCAAGGACATCAACGACTCCCTGGGCCACTCCGCGGGCGACCGCCTGCTGAAGCTCGTGGCCGCGAGGCTTGAGGCGGCCGTGCGCCGCAGCGACACCGTGGCCCGCCTGGGCGGCGACGAGTTCGTGCTGGTGGTGGACGGCCCCGGCGAAAGGGAAAAGGCCGCCCAGGTGGCCGAGCACGTGCTGGAATCCTTTGCCCAGCCCTTTGCGCTGGATGGCATGAGCCTGCACGTGCGCCTCTCCGTGGGCGTGGCGCTGTTCCCGGACCATGGCGAGACCCCGGAGGAGCTGCTGAAGAACGCCGACCTGGCCATGTACCAGGCCAAGGAGCGCGGCCGGAACACCTTCGCCTTCTTCACCAAGGAGCTGAACGACCAGGTGGTGCAGCGCCTCGCGGTGGAGGCGGGCCTGCGCCGCGCCCTGTCCACCGGCGGGATCGAGGTCTTCTACCAGCCCAAGGTGAGCGGCCCGGAAAGCCGCCTCACCGGCGCGGAGGCCCTGGTGCGCTGGCGGCGCGAGGACGGCAGCCTGGTCTCACCGGCGGACTTCATCCCCGTGGCCGAGAACACCGGCCTCATCATCCCCTTGTCGCGCCTGGTGTTCACCGAGGCCTGCCGCCAAGTGGTGGAGTGGCGCAAGGGCCCGCGCAAGGACTTCGTGGTGGCCGTGAACCTTTCGCCCCGGCAGTTCCTGCACGCCGGCCTGGAGGACCGCATCCGCGCCGTGCTGAAGGAGACCGGCGCACCGGCCGAGGCCCTGGAGTTCGAGATCACCGAGAACCTGCTGCTGGACAACCGGCCCGACGTCCTGGACACCCTCTCGGCCCTGGCGGAGATGGGCTCCTCCGTGGTGCTCGACGACTTCGGCAAGGAGTACTCGTCGCTCTCCTACATCAAGAAGCTGCCGGTGCAGGCCATCAAGATCGACCGCTCGTTCATCGACGGTCTGCCCGAGGACGAGAACGACGCCAGCATCGTCAAGTCCGTGCTCTCCCTGGCGCAGAGCCTGGAGCTGCGCGTGGTGGCCGAAGGGGTGGAGACCAAGGCCCAGCACGACTTCCTGCTGGCCCTGGGCTGCACGGAGTTCCAGGGCTACCTGTTCGGCAAGCCCACGCCCGCCCTTGACATGACGGAGCTTCTGGCGCAGGCCAACCCCTTCGAAGCCCTATAGCACCTCAGACACAAAGGACGCCCCATGTCCCTCTTCGACCAGAAACGCCCGGTCCTGGTGACCTGCCCCAAGGCCCTGCCGCCCTTCCTGGCGCGCGAGATGGCCGCCCTCGGCCTGCCGGGCCGCGAACTGGCCGCCGGAGTGCTGGCCGAGGGCGACATGCGCGACTGCATGCGCCTGAACCTGCACCTGCGCACCGGCCACCGCGTGCTGCTGGAGCTCGCGCGGGTGCGCGCCAAGGATCCGGACGCCCTGGCCACGGAGCTGGGCCGCCTGCCCTGGGAGGACATCATCCCGGCCGACGGGCACCTGACCGTTGATTCCAGCGTGCAGAACGAGCACGTGCGCGACAGCCGCTTCGCCAACCAGAAGGCCAAGGACGCCATCGTGGACCGCATTTCCTCGCGCAAGGGGCGCAGGCCGGATTCCGGCCCGGACCCGGTGGGGGCCTGCGTGTTCCTGCACTGGCGCGAGGACGCGGCCACGGTCTACATCGACACCACCGGCGCGCCCCTGGCCCGGCGCGGCTACCGCAAGATGCCCCACAAGGCCCCCCTGCAGGAGACCTTGGCCGCGGGCATCGTGCTGGCCACGGGCTATGGCGAGCGCGAAGAAGCCCGGCATTTCCTGTCCCCCATGTGCGGCAGCGGCACCCTGGCCGTGGAGGCCGCACTCATCGCGCTGAACCGCGCGCCGGGGCTCCTGCGCTCCGGCTTCGCCTTCCAGCACCTGCTGGGCTTTGACGCGGAAAGCTACGCCGCCCTGCGGCGCGAGGCCCAGGCAGGCTCGAGAAAGGAGCTGCCCGGCCGCATCATCGCCAGCGACCTGGACCCCGAGGCCGTGGCCGCGGCCAGGCAGAACGCCCGCACCGCCGGGGTGGAGGCGCACATCAGCTTCGAGGTC